>NZ_JBHVQX010000015.1:5222-75536 GCF_042886395.1 Streptomyces sp. NPDC058008
CCTCGCGGGTGTTTTACATGTGGGGCGAGGGGGCCTCCTCGGGGGGGGCGTCGCAGCCGCCCTCGGGGTGGGGGCGGCGACGCCGTGTTCCCCCACGGGTGTGCGCTCGGCGCGCCCACGTATTGCGGGCGGCTGCCCCCGGCCATAACGTGCGCCCATGGAGCTGGAGTTACGACATCTGCGCACCGTACGGGCCATCGCCGACACCGGCAGTCTCACCAAGGCCGCCGGCGTCCTCGGGCTCGCCCAGCCCGCGCTCAGTGCCCAACTGCGGAGGATAGAGAAGTCGCTGGGCGGCCCGCTCTTCGACCGGGACCACACGGGTGCCCGGCCGACGCCGCTCGGTGAGCTGGTCCTGGAACGCGCCCGGGTGGTGCTGCCCGCGGTGAGTGAGCTCCAGGCGGAGGCGGTGCGGTTCGCCAACGCCTCGGCGGCCGTGGAGCGTTTCCGGCTGGGCGGCACGCACGGCCCGCTGCTCGGGGGGCTCGTGGACCGGCTGGCCGCCGCCCACCCGAGGACTCCGGTGACCACCCACACCTCCTGGTCGGTGGCCGAGATCGCCTCGCTGCTGACCGACGGCCGCCTGGACTTCGCGCTGATCGGCACCTGCGGGGAGAGCCCCCCGCCGCTGGCGGACCGCCTCCTGTGGGAGGTGATCGGCGTCGATCCGGTCTTCGTGATGCTGCCGGAGAGCCACCGCCTGGCAGACCTGCCGGAGCTGGAGCTGTCGGCGCTGGCGGGCGAGTGCTGGGCGGACGTGCCCGGCGACGGCTGCTTCGCCGACTGCTTCACCACCGCCTGCGCGCGGGCGGGCTTCACCCCGCAGTCGGTGTACGAGACGGACACGGCGTCCGTCGTCCATCTGGTGCAGGTGGGCCGGGCGATCGGGCTGTGCCGGGCCACGTTCCCGCCGGCCCCGGGACTGGTGACCCGCCCGCTCGTGGGTTCGCCGCTGACCTGGCGCCATCTGCTCGGCCGGCACCCCCGCTCCCCCGCCGCGGGCGCCGCCTCCGGCACGGTGACGGGCCACACCCGTTCGGCGTACGCGGAGGCGGTGCGGCGCAGCGACAGTTACGCGGGCTGGCTCGCCGCGCATCCCCGCTTCGGCCCCGCGCCCTGATCCGGGGTGCGGGGCGGCTACTCCGCGCCGTGCCCGGCGGCCACGGCCTCCACCCGCGAGGCGAGGGTGAGGTCCTTGCGGGTGACGGCGCCCCCCGCGTCGTGCGTGTGCACGGCGAGGGACACGGTGTTGTACCCGAGGGCCAGGTCCGAGTGGTGGTTGAGCTCGTCCTGGATCTGGGCGATGTGGACGGTCAGTCCGGCCGCCGCGAAGTGGGAGGGCAGTCGGTAGGTACGGGTGATCCGGTCGCCGTCGAGCTGCCAGCCGGGCAGTTCGCTCAGACCGGCCTCGACGTCGTGGGCGGACAGGGGTTCAGCGGGCATACGGCGGCTCCTGGGCGCATGGGTACGGTCGACGGTGCCCGTGACGTTACGGTCCGGCGTCCCCCCTGTCGCGCCTGACACGGGCGGGGGCCGCCGCTGCCGCCCCTTCGCCCTCACTCCGCGGTGGCCGGGCGCGTCCAGGGAGCGTCGCTCCGGGCCAGCAGGGTGACGGCCGTTCCCACGGCGGCCAGGAGGGCGACGGCGATCAGCAGGGGCAGCGCCGGGTGTACGTGCAGTGCGGCCAGGGCCCCGAAGAAGGCACCGGCCAGCATGGCCGCGGCGGACAGGACGCGACGGCCCGCCCGGCTGCCGGTCCCCAGGGCGAGGCGGCTGTCGGCCACGGCCCCGGTGAGGGTGCGGGTCAGCACGGTCGTGGTGAGGTCGGGCACGGCGAGCGCCCGGACGGCGGCGTTCTGCACTCCGAGCCCGAGGCCGAGCAGCACGATGAGCGTGAAGCGCACGCCCCCGGTGTACGGCCCGCCGGAGACCAGCGTGACGACCATGGCCGCGGTGACGAAGGCGGTCTCGACGAGGAGCGCGCGCTGCAACTGCCGGCCCCGGTGGGAACCGGCCAGGTGGACGGTGATGCCTCCGGCGAGCGCCCCGGCCGCGAACGACCCGAGCGCCACGGCCGAGGCGAGCGTCGAGAAGGTCGGGGCGCCCGCGAGGGCGAAGCCCATGAAGACGACGTTGCCCGTCATGTTGGCGACGAAGACGTGCCCGAGGAGCAGGTAGCTGAACGCGTCGACGAGGCCGGTGAGCAGGGTCAGGACGAGCAGCAGGGGCGGCAGCGGACCGTGCGGGCCCCGCATGTCGGGGACGAGCGTGTCCCGGGCCTCACGCAGCACGACGGGCATGAGCGGCACACTCCGATCACTCGATGTGGTCAGGATTGTGCCGCAGCCCGGCGGCGCCGCCGTCCGTACGCGCCGGGCGGAGCTGGCCGGCTCCGCCCGGCGCGCCGGCCCGCGCGTTACACGCGTGCCCCGTTGTCGGCCGGGTCCCGGCGCGGCCGCCCGGCCCCCGCCCGCCTGCCCGGTGCCCGCTTCCGGGCAGGCGGCGGGGCCTTGCTGCTCCGCTCCAGGAGGAGCGCCCCCGGTACGGCCGTCATCACGGAGGAGTACGTCCCCACGCAGATGCCGATGAGGAGGGCCAGCGCGAAGTCGGCGAGCGAGTCGCCGCCGAGTACGGCGAGGGCGACCAGGATGAACAGGGCGCCCATCCCGGTGTTCACGGTGCGCGGGACGGTCTGAAGGACCGCGCGGTTGGCGACTTCGGCCACCGGGGCACGCCGGTTCCCCGACCACAGTTCCCGTACGCGGTCGAAGACCACCACGGAGTCGTTGACGGAGTAGCCGATGACGGTGAGCAGGGCCGCGAGGAAGATCCCGTCGACGGGGCGTCCGAGCCAGGCGAAGGCGCCGATCAGGATGATGACGTCGTGCACCAGTGCACCGACCGACGCCACGGCGAACGTCCAGCGGAACCGGGCGGCGAGGTAGGCGAGTTGCACGAAGACGGCCACCCCCAGGGCGATCAGGGCGTTGCGCCGCAGTTCGTCGCCGAGGCTGGGTCCGATGAGCTCGTCCCGCACCTTGGTGGTCTCGCCCCCTTCCTCGGCCAGCGCGGCCCGCAGGGCGTGTTCCCCGTCGTTGTCCAGTTGCCCGGTGCGCACGGACAGGTCGCGCTCACCGGCGGTGGTGACCTCGGCGTCGGTGAAGCCGGCGGCGGTGATCGCGTCGCGGGCCGTCTCGACGTCGACGGGGCGGCTGGTGGAGTACTCGACCAGCCGCCCCCCGGTGAACTCGACACCCAGGTCGATCCCGCGCACCAGGATGCCGGTCACGGCGATGAGGACGAGTGCGGCGGACGTCAGGAGCCAGCGGCGCGGCGACCTGAACAGCTGGGGGTCGCGCGTGTTCAGCCAGGTACGGACGCGGCCGGGGCGTGCGATGCCGTTGACGCCCCGGTAGTCGGCGACGAACCGGGATCCGGCCGCGATCTCGGTGAGCGCGCGGGCGATGACCAGCGCGGAGAACATCGAGACCAGGACACCGATCGCGAGGGTGACCCCGAAGCCCTTGACCGGCCCCGAGCCGAGGAAGAAGAGGAGGGCCGCGGCGATCAGCGTGGTGACGTTGGAGTCGGCGACGGCGCTCCAGGCGTTGCGGAATCCCGCGGTGAGCGCGGCGCGCAGCGAGCCGTCCCGCCGTTCCGCGTACTCCTCCCGGGCCCGTTCGAAGACGAGGACGTTGGCGTCGACCGCCATGCCGATGGCGAGGACGAACCCGGCGAGCCCCGGCAGGGTCAGGGTGACGCCCAGGGCGACGAGGGCGGCGTAGGAGATCACGCCGTACGCGGCCAGGGCCAGCGCGGCGAGAGCGCCGAAGAGCCGGTACATCAGGGCGATGAAGAGCGCGGTGGCGGCGGCGCCGATGAGGGCGGCCTGGGCACTGGCCTCGATGGCGGCGGCACCGAGCGTCGGGCCCACGGTCCGCTGCTCGACGATCTCCACGGGCACGGGCAGTGCGCCGCCCTTGATGAGGAGGGCGAGATCGCGGGCCTCACCGGCGCTGAAGGAACCGGTGATCCGGGTGGAGCCGGAGGGCAGCCCCGCCTCGCAGCCGACCGAGGGGTCGACCTGCGGCGAGGAGATGACCTTCCCGTCGAGGACGATCGCGACGCGCCGCCGTTCGTCCCCGGCGGGGTTGCAGGCGGCGTCGCCCGTGAGGCGCGTCCACGCGCGGCCCGCCTCCTTGTGGAAGTCGAGCGAGACCGTCCAGCCCGCGCCCTGCTGACCGTCGAAGTCGGCGGTGGCGTCCTTGACCCCGGCCCCGGAGAGGGCCACCGGGCCGAGGGCGAGGGGGGTGCCCTGTTCGTCGGGCAGCGTCTCCCCCGTCCCGTCGGCCTGCCCGGTCCCGGGGCCCTGGACGGCGTGGAAGCTGAGCTGAGCGGTCTTGCCGATGACCTCGGCGGCCTGGCGGGGGTCCTGGACGTCGGGCAGTTCGACGATGATCCGGTCCTCGCCCGAGCGTGTCAGCGCCGGCTCGGCGACACCGAGGGAGTCGATGCGCCCGCGCAGTACCTCCAGGGTGCGGTCGGTGCTCTCCCGGTCCGCCTTCGTGGCGCCGGAGTCCTTGGCCTGGAGCACCATCCGGGTGCCGCCCTGGAGGTCGAGGCCGAGTCTGGGTGACATGGTCAGCGTGATGAACACGGAGACGAGCAGTACGGCGGCAGCCAGAACCGCTCGCACCGTGGTGGCGCGAGTCATGGGTATCCCCTCGAGTGGGCGTCGTCCGCCCTGGCTTCAGAGAGGAGGGCGGGGCGACAGGTCTGTGGAGCAGAACCGGTGGACGGCCGGCTGACCGGCCGTCACCCCCGGCGGCCCCCGGACCCCGGGCAGCGCTTCCCGGACCCGTACGACGAGGGGGCCCGCACCGGCTGCCCCCGGCGTGACGCCCCGGGGCAGCGGCAGGCTCCGCGGGCACGGCGGCAGGGCGGCCTGCCCGGGCGGGGGAACGTGATGCGGCGCGTGCGGCCGGTCGGCACCGGCCCGGGGCCCCGGCGCGGGAACGGCCTCCATCCACCGGCCGGGAACGGGCCGGGTGATGGCCCGGGGCACGGGGGTGAGGACGGAGGGGTGCGCGGTCGGGGTGAGCGGAGGGGGGCCGTCGGCGGACGGGACGGCGCCGTCGGCGGACGGGACGGTGCCGTCGGCGGACGGGACGGTGCCGTCGGCGGACGGGACGGTGCCGTCGGCGGATGTGGCGGGCGCAGCGGCAGGAACGGCAGGGGGCGCGGGCGTGGCGGCACCGGCGGCGGGAGCGACACCGACAGGATCGACAGCCTGCGCGCCGATGTCGGCCGAACCCACCGCCTGGACGGCAGCACGCGCTGAACCACCGGCAGGCACGACAGGGAACGCGGACGCACCGGCAGGCACGACAGGGGACGCGGACGCGGCGGCAAGTGCGGCAGGAGACTTGGGCGAACTGGCAGGCGCGGAGGCATCGGCAGCGGCCTGCGCCCCGACACCGGCAGGATCGGCAGCCCGGGCCCCGACGTCAGCCGAACCCACCGCCTGGACGGCAGCACGCGCTGAACCACCGGCAGACACGACAGGAAACGCGGACACACCGGCAGGCACGACAGGGGACGCGGACGCGGCGGCAAGCGCGGCAGACACGGCAAGGCGCGCGGGCGCACCGGCAGGGTCCGGTGCCTGCGCGGGTACCTCGGCGGGGCGCGTCGGCGCGGCCACGGCGGGTGCCGGGCCGGGGCCCCGGTCCGCACTCGCGGTGGCGGCTGACGCGGGGGCGCCGCCGACCAGGGTCAGTACGACGAGGAGCAGCGCGGCCAGGGCGCCCCGCAGCGGGTGAGGCGGGGTGCCGGGCGGCCCCGCCGGGGGTGCGTTCCCCCGGGGCGCCCCCGGGAGGGGGCTCACCTCTGCCGGGCCGGGCGAACGGACGCCGCGCCTCCGGCGGCGGGGCCGAGGGCGGAGCCCAGGATCAGCGCCGCGCCCCGCACGACGGCGGTCGAGGGGTCGGGGGCGATGCGCACCGGCACGCCGAGGCGGCCGGCGATCCGGTCGGTGATGTCACGGCGGAGCGCTCCGCCGCCGGTGAGCAGGGGCCCGCGGCGCAGGGCCCCGCGCACCGCGCCGTGCCGGTCCTCACGCCACATGGACGTGATCATGTCGAGGACGTTCGCGACGGGTTCCCCGGGCAGTGCCCCCGGTCCGAGGTCGCTGAGTCCCGCGTCGGCCTGCCGGGCGTCGGCCACCGCTCCTCCGACGAGGAGGGCGACTTCGGTCAGCTCGGCGCCCATGTCGACGACGAGCAGCGGGCCGCCGCCGAGCTGTCCGGCGCACGCGGCGGCGGCGCCCGCGCTGTTGAGGACCACGGCGCGGGACGTCCCCAGAGCGGCGAGGAGTTCCCTCGCCAGCGCGCGGTGTTCCTCTCCGGCCAGGACCGGGTGGCTGAGCACGACGGCGCTGTCCTGCCGGTGGGTGCCCAGCGCGCTGTCGGCAAGGCGTCCCAACAGCCCGGCACAGGACTCGGGATCGACGATGCGTCCCCGCCGGACCGGCCGGCCGGCGTCGTCCCAGCCGGCCCCTCCGACGGTGACGAGCCCCCGTCCCGGGACCCAGGCGCGGGCGCCGGAACTGCCGAGGTCGACGGCCAGTGCTCTGACCGGGCCGGGACGGCAGGCGGCACGGGCGGGTGCCTCCGGCCGCCGGAGGACCGGCCGGCCGCGCCGCCGTCCGTCACGCGAAGAACGCACCGGCCCTCACCCTCAGGTCTGCCGCCACAGCCACCGGTTCACTGATAGCGAGGCTAGATCGATCCCTCACTATGCAATACAAGGCACGGAAACGCCACTGTCTGAAGAATTCCAAGGCACGGGCCGGTCGGCGCCCTTCACTCCTCCACGGTCAGAAACGCCTCGACCAGTTCGGCGAACTCCTCGGGAGCCGCTGTCCGGACCCCCAGGTCCTCGGCCTTGACCCGCTTGGATCCGGCCTTCTCCCCGGCGACGAGCAGACTCGTGCGCTTGGAGACGCTGGAGGAGGACTTCCCGCCGGCCCGCTCGATCAGCTCGTTCATCTGGTTGCGCGAGAGCTTCTCCAGCACCCCGGTCATGGCTCCCGTGACGACGACCGTCATACCGGCGAGCGGCAGTGCGGCCTCCGCCTGGTCCCCGGCACCGTCCTCCTGCGCGGCCCCGGGTTCGGGCGGCGGAGTCGCGCCGGGCTCCGTCATGTTGACCCCGGCGGCCACCAGCTTGCCGATCAGCGGCGCCAGCTCCTCCAGCTCCCTGACGACCGCCGCCGCCTTCTCCTTGCCGATCCCGTCGACCCGCTGCAATTCCTCGGCGTCGGCGGCGACGATCCGGTCCATCGAGGCGAAGTGGCGGGCGATCCGGCGGGACATGGAGCGGCCCGTGCCCCGGACACCGAGGGCGCAGAAGACACGGGACAGCGGTCGGGCCCCGGCCGTCCTGATGGCCGCGAGGAGGTTGTCGGTGGACGTCTCCCCCATCCGCTCCAGGGAGAGCAGCTGGTCGCGCTCCAGGGTGAACAGGTCGGCGAAGTCCTGGACGAGGCCCGCGTCGACGAGCTGGACGACCCGGGTGGCGCCGAGCCCCTCGATGTCGAGCTGATCGCGTCCGGCCGCGTAGGAGACGGAGGCGACCAGACGGCAGTCGCGGCCCCGGGTGCAGCGCCAGCGCTGTTCGCTCGTGTCGATGTCCGAGCCGCACTGGGGGCAGACCTCGGGGAATTCGACCGGCTGTTCCTCACCCGTCCTCAGATGGGCCACCGGGGCCTCGATGCGGGGGATGATGTCGCCGGCCTTGTAGACCATGACGTGGTCGCCCACCCGCAGGTCCCGGCGGGTGATGTCGGCCGGATTGTGCAGCGTGGCGTAGCTGACGGTGGAGCCGTCGATCTCCACGGGCTCCAGGACGGCGCGCGGCGCGATGATGCCGGTCCTTCCGACGTTCCACTCGACGCCCAGCAGCCGGGTGACCTTCTCGACGGCCGGGAGCTTGTACGCGATGGCCCAGCGCGGCGCCCGCGTCCCGGAGCCGGCGTCGCGCTGGTCGGCCGCCAGGTCGGCCTTGATCACGATGCCGTCGATGCCGAAGGGCAGCGAGGCCCGCAGCGAGGCGATGTCCTCGACCCCGGCCTGCACGTCTTCGGCCGTGGTGACGGTGCGCGGGGCGACCGCCGTGTCCGCCGCCGTGTGCACGCCGAGTCCGGCGACGTATTCCAGGACCTCGCTGTGCGGGAGTCCGGCCAGGGTGTCCGTCAGCTCCCCGGAGCCGGGCAGCGCGAGCGCGCCGTAGGCGAAGAAGGTCATCTCCACGCGGTACGGACGGTCCTTGGCCCGCAGGGTGCCCGCCGCTCCGTTGCGCGGATTGGCGAAGGGGGCGGCGCCGTGCTCGGTGCGCACCGTGTTCGCCTGCTCGAACTGCTCGTTGGTCATGAGGATCTCGCCGCGCAGCTCCAGCGTGACGGGCGCGCCGAGCCGCTCGGGCAGGCCGAGCACCGTGCCGATCGCGTGCGAGACGTCCTCGCCGGCCGTGCCGTCGCCCCGGGTGATCAGCCGGTCGAGCCGGCCCTGCCGGTAGCGTGCGGCGACGGCCAGACCGTCGAGCTTGGGCTCCACGCTCCAGGCGGCGACGGACCTGCCGATGCGCCGCTCCACGGAGGCGGTCCAGGTGACGAACTGCTCGGCGGAGAAGACGTTGTCCAGCGAGAGCATCGGGACGGTGTGCGGCACGTCCCCCGTGTCCGCGCCGCCCGCGACCTTGCCGGTCGGCGAGGCGTCCAGCACCTCCTGCGGGTGCTCCTCCTCGTACGCCGCGATCCCGCGCACGAGCCGGTCGTACGCGTCGTCGTCGAGCGTGCTCTCACCTGCGGTGTAGTACGCGGCGGCGGCGCGCTTGGCCTCTTCCACCGCGGCCGCGTAGGCGGCGGTGTCGGCGAGCACACCTGCTGGGTTCGTCGTCATGACCACCATCCTGCCGTCCGCCACTGACAATGCCCCCGGACCGCTGTACCCGGTCCGGCGGCAGGCACGGCGGGCGCTCCGACACGGTGGCCCGGCAGGGGCGCTGACGTGCCGGAACCCTTCGCCCGCCCACCGGATCACCCGGTATAAAGACTGCATGACTGCCGATGTCCCGCCCCCCGTGCGCCCCGCCACCCTGGAGGACGTGGCCGCGGTGGCGGGCGTGTCCCGGGCGACCGTCTCCCGTGTGATCAACGGTGCGACCACGGTGGATCCGGCCCTGCGCAAGGTCGTGGAGGAGGCGGTGGCCGCCACGGGCTACGTCCCCAACCGGGCGGCGCGTTCGCTGGTGACCCGGCGGACCGATTCGATCGCCCTGGTGGTGTCCGAGCGCGAACGCCGCCCCGTCTCCGAGCCGTTCATCGGCCGGATGTTCTCCGACCCGCACTTCGGGCGGGTGGTCGGCGGGCTGATGGACGTACTGCGCCCCGCCGGCATCCAGATGGTGCTGATGCTGTCCGACGACGAGGCCTCCCGCAACCAGCTGTTGTCGTACCTGCGCCAGGGCCACGTGGACGGGGTGGTGCTGATCTCCTCGCACGCCGACGATCCGCTGCCCGGTCTGCTCCACGACACCCGGCTGCCCGCCGTGCTGGCCGGCCGGCCCCGCAGCCCCTCACCGCTGACGTACGTCGAGGCGGACCAGCGGGCCGGGGCCCGGATGGCGGCCGACCACCTGGCGGCGCTGGGCCGAAGACGCGTCGGAACGGTCGCGGGCCCGCAGGACATGCCCGCGGGCCAGGTACGGCTGACCGGCTTCCTGGACGCGCTGCACCAGCACGGCATCGGGGACGTCGTGACCGCCGAGGGGGACTTCACCCATGCGGGCGGGGCATCGGCGATGCGGCAGCTCCTGCGCGAACGCCCCGACCTGGACGCGGTGTTCATCGCCTCGGACCTGATGGCGCTGGGGGCACTGCCCGTGCTGCTGAGGGCGGGCAGGGACGTGCCCGGGGACGTGGCGGTGGTCGGCTTCGACGACAGCAACGCCGCGGTGGCCTGCGATCCGCCGCTGACGACGGTGCGTCAGCCGGTGGAGGAGATGGCGGCCGAGATGGCCCGGCTCCTCCTGAAGCAGATCGCCAGCCCTGCCGACGGCCCCGCGCCGTCCGTGGTCTTCCACCCGACCCTGGTACGGCGCGAGTCCGCCTGAGGCCCGGCCCCGTTCATCCCCGCGGCCCCGGGAGGGCGTCGTCGGGGTCGGGGACGGAGGGAAGGATCCGCACGGCAGGCACCGGCCCGTCGCCGGGACCCGGCCGACCGCCACGGTCCGGGGTGTCCTCACGGTCCGGGGTGTCCTCACGGTCCGGGGTGTCCTCACGGTCCGGGGTGTCCGCCCGTGCCGCCCCCGCGAAGCCCTCCTGCCGCAGCGGCACCTGGGGGCCGGAGAGCTCCCTCAGCCAGCGCGCCAGCACCCTGTGCACCGCCTCCGCCCCCACGGGCCCGGTGGCGGGCCCCGCCGCCGGGCCGTCCGGGGACGCCTCCCGGGGGCCGTCCGCCGCCACGGCGTCCAGGGGGTCCGTCAGCGTGCGGGGCCAGAGGAGGAACGGCCGCGCCTGCTCCCCGCCCAGCCCCCCGTGGGAACCGATCTGCTCCTCGAAGGCGTGCACCCGGCCGCTCTCCGGGTCGTACATCGAATTGACCATCACGTCCGCGACGTGCGGGAAGCCGTCGGTCCGCCGCACCGCGTCCGCCGCGCCCGCCCCGAAGGCGGCGATCGGCCCCTCCCCGTCCTTCAGGTCCGCGACCGGGACCTCCACGCCGCCCCGGCCGAGCACCACCGACCCGTGCTTCTGGCTCCGCACCAGCAGGAAGCCGATCCCCGGATGGGAGGCGAGCGTGCCGAGCAGCGCGGGATAGCGGCGGTCGAGCTGCTCGCGCGAGGCCCGCCCCTCGATGTCCGGGAACGACAGCAGCCCGAGGTTCCCCGAGGCGAGCACGACCGGGTCCGACGGCTTGGCCGGGTGCGGGGCGTCCTGCTCCCCGACGACGGGCCTGTGCAGCGCGATGCGCACCGCGTCGCGGGCCTCCGAGGCACTGCGGGTCCCCTGGGCGCGGCGGGGGACGGGCAGCCCGCAGCCGGCCCGTACGAGGTCCTTGAGGGTGAGTCCGTAGCGCCCCGCGAACGTCTCCCCGGGGCTCTGGCCGTGGTCGGAGAGCAGCACGATCCGGTAGTCGCGCGGGGTGTGGTCGGCGATCTTCAGGATGAGGCCCAGCGAACGGTCGAGCCGTGCCAGGACCTTCTCCGCGTCCCTGCTGTGCGGTCCGGAGTGGTGGGCGACCTCGTCGTAGGCGACCAGGTCGGCGTAGACCGCGGTACGTCCCGCGAACATGTCGCCGATCACCGCGGCCACCACCACATCGCGTTCGACGACGGTCGCGAAGGCCCTGATGAACGGGTACAGCCCGCCCCGCTTGACCCGGGGGGACTCCTTCCGCAGCCGTGCCCGGACGGACTGGCAGATCTCGCGGCCCACCTCGGCGACGAAGGACAGGGCGGTGCGGACGGCGTTGGCGGGGTCGGAGAAGTAGGCGAAGTAGCCGGCGCGCGAGCGGCGCCCCTTGCCGAGCCTGGCGGCCATCGACAGGACCAGGGCGAGCTGGTCCGCTCCGCCGCTGAAGAGGTTGCCCCGGCTGGCGCCGTCGACGGTGAGCAGTCCGCCGTCGTGGGTGCGGGCGATGGCCCTGCGCTGGAGTTCGAGGGCGCTCGCCGGTCTGCTGGAGACCATGACGGTGCCGGTCTCCTTCTCGAACCAGCGGAAGGCCGGCACGTCGAAGTTGCTTCCGTGCAGGATGCCGAGCTGGCTGGCGCCGGTCTGGCTGGACCAGTCGGTGGTCCACGGGGTCAGCCGGTGGCCCGCCTCGTCGGCGAGCAGTCCGGCCACCGTCGGCATGACACCGTCGGCCGCCGCCTGTTCCAGCACGCCGTGGCCGACGCCGTCGAGCTGGACGAACACGATGCCGGGCGGGCCGCCGCGCCGTCCGTCCGCGTGCGGCGGCGTCCCGCTGCGTCTGCGGCGCCGGTCGGCGAGGCGGGAGAGTCTGCGCCGGTAGGCGTCGTCGTCACGGACCGCGAGGGCGGTGGAGGTCGCGGAGGCGACGGCGGACATGACGGCCGCCACGACCACCGCGGTCTCCGGGTTGGCGTCGCCGCGCCCGTCCGGTATGAGACGCAGGGCGATCAGCAGCAACGACCCGTTGAGGAAGAAGACCAGGGCGCCCAGCACCAGGGCGGGCACGATGAGCAGCGCTCTGACGAGCACGGGCCACACGAGGGCGGAGAGCAGCCCGAAGGCGCCCGCTCCCCAGGCCGCGGTGAAGGCGGTCCGGGTGATGGTGTCGCCGTCGTCGGCCTGGAGCCGGAAGTCGGGCAGGATCCCCGCCAGGACGAGCATGGTGAGCGTGGAGACGGCCCACACCGAGACCACGCGGAGGAGGGCTCCCCCCGCCCTGCGCCATCGCCCGTCACTCACGCCGTTCCACCTCACGTCCGGGCCCGGTGTTCGTCACGGGCCCGCGTCAAGCCTGTCATAGCCCTCCCGGACGTGTTCGGGGCCCCGGGGCCCCTCCGGGGATCAGCAGCCGTCGTATCCTGCGGTCGGCATGGAGAGCCTGCGGTGGACGCTGGCCTTGCTGCGCGCGGTGTAGGCGGGCTCCTCCAGACCGGCGTACTCCAGCCGTACGCCCCTGCGCGCGCACTCCGCCGCGAAGTCCGGCACCGAGGCGACCGCCCGCGCGAGCACCCGGTCGTTGGGGGCGACGAACAGCTCGACCTCCGCTCCCCCGGTGCCGGCCCACAGGGCGTGGTGGTCGGGGCGCAGTCCGTAGACCCGGAGCTGGCGGGTGACGACGTAGCCCCGGTCGGCGGCCCAGCGTGCGCACATGGCGTGCTGGCTGCGGGTGTCGACGAGGAACGGGTCGCCGTCGAGCTCCTCCAGCGGCGTGAGACTGGCGATGGCCGCCACCCGTACGTCCGCGATGACGTCGTCCATGAACGGATCCCCCCGCACTCGGATGCTCCGCACGACCCTACCCCCGCGGTAGCCCTCCGTAGCCGCCCGGTGCCGTGCCGGATACGGCGCGAAGGAGCACTCCGGCGTGGGAGGGGCGCGGAGCGCCTACCCTCGTACGCGTACGGGGACGGCGGGGGCACGGACGAGGAGGCGGGGCGGTGGAGGTCACCTGGTGGGGTCATGCCACCTGCACGATCGAGGACACCGGGGTCCGGGTGCTGACCGACCCGCTGTTCGCCCGGCGCTTCGCGCACCTGCGCCGCCGCCGGGGCGAGGTCCCGCCGCCCGAGGCCGCGGTCGCCGACGCGGTCCTGATCTCCCACCTGCACTCCGACCACCTGCATCTCCCCTCCCTGGCCCGCCTCGCGCCGGGCAGCCTGCTGATCGTGCCCCGGGGCGCCGTCGGGGCCGTCCCGGGCCTCCGGCTGCTGCGCCGGGCGCGCGGCCTGCGGATCGCCGAGGTCGCCCCCGGGGACGTGGTGCCGGTCGGCGGGGTCCGGGTCCGCGCGGTCCCGGCGCTGCACGACGGACGCCGGCTGCCGGTCGGCCCGCACCGGGTGCCCGCTCTCGGGTACGTCGTCGAGGGCGAGGCCCGCACCTACTTCGCCGGGGACACCGGACTGTTCGAGGGCATGGCCGACGCGGTGGGGCCGGTGGACGTGGCGCTGCTGCCGGTGGGCGGCTGGGGGCCCAACCTGGGCCACCACCACCTGGACGCGTCCCGGGCCGCGCGGGTGCTGACCCTGCTGGAGCCCCGGTCGGCGGTCCCGGTGCACTACGGCACGTACTGGCCGATCGGGATGGACGGGATCCGGCCGCACGAGTTCCACGCGCCGGGGGACGAGTTCGTGCGGCAGGCGGCGCGGGTGGCACCGGAGGTGGCGGTGCACCGGCTGGGGCACGGCGAGCATGTGAGGCCGGAGGCCCGTAGGTGATACAGGAAGTGCTGCGGCAGCTGCCGACGGAGTCGACGCAGCAGGCCGTCGGCTATCCGTCGCTGTTCCTGCTCGTGGCGTTGGGGTCGCTGGTGCCGGTGGTGCCGACGGGCGCGCTGGTGAGTACGGCGGCCGTGGTGACGCTCCACCAGACGTCACCGTTCGCCCTGCTCGTGGTGTTCGCCGTGGCGTCGGGGGCGGCGTTCCTCGGGGACGTCTGCCTGTACTGGCTGGGGCAGCGCGGGGTGCGGTCCAGGAACGGTTCGAAGTGGCTGGAGACGATCACCGGACGGGCCGCTCCGGAGCGGCTCGCGCAGGCGCAGCGGAAGCTGGAGGAGCAGAGCGGGACGGTGCTGGTGCTGTCCCGGCTGGTGCCGGCCGGGCGGATACCGGTGATGCTGGCCTGTCTGCTGGGCCGGATGCCGTTGCGGCGGTTCGCCCGGGGGGACGTGCCCGCCTGTCTGGCCTGGGCGGCGACGTATCAGCTGATCGGGATCCTGGGAGGTTCGCTGTTCCCGGAGCCGTGGGAGGGCGTGCTCGCGGCGGTCGTGCTGACGCTGCTGATCAGCGGGAGCCCGGCGCTGTGGCGGCGGCTGCGGGCGCGGATGGCCGGCTGAGGGGCCGGTGGCGCGCCGGCCGGGCACGGTCAGGCCTCCAGGACGCGTGAGCCGCCGACGGGCAGGTCCCAGAGGTCGCCGCGCGGGTATCCGGCCTGCTGCCAGGCCGTGCGGAGGCGGGTGAGCGGTTCGAGCACGGGTTCGGCGGAGAGCAGGAACGTGGCCCAGTGCATCGGGGCCATCGCGCGGGCACCGAGGTCCGCGTACGCCTGTACGGCCTCCTCGGGGTCGGTGTGCACGTCGGAGAGCCACCAGCGCGGTTCGTACGCGCCGATCGGCAGCATGGCCAGGTCGAGTCCCGGGTAGCGGCGGCCGATCTCCTTGAACCAGTGGCCGTAGCCGGTGTCCCCCGCGAAGTAGAGCCGCCGCCCCGCCCCGTCGCCGATGACCCAGCCGCCCCAGAGGGACCGGCAGGTGTCCAGGAGGGTGCGTTTGGACCAGTGGTGGGAGGGGACGAAGTCGAACCGGACGCCGCCCAGGTCCACCGACTCCCACCAGTCGAGCTCGGTGACGCAGGTGAACCGGCGGCGGCGGCACCAGCGGCCGAGCCCGGCGGGGACGAGCAGCGGGGTGCTCCGGGGGAGCCTGCGGAGCGTGGGGGCGTCCAGGTGGTCGTAGTGGTTGTGGCTGATCAGCACCGCGTCGACGGGCGGCAGTTCCTCCCAGCGGACGCCGGCCGGGGTGATCCTGGCCGGGGTGCCCAGGATGCGCCGCGACCAGACGGGGTCGGTGAGGACGGTGAGTCCGCCGATGCGGACGACCCAGCTGGCGTGTCCGGCCCAGGTGACGGCCGTCGTGTCCGGGCCCGCGTCGGGCAGCGGCCGGGGGGCGTACGGCAGCCGGTGGATGCCCCGGAGGCCCTCCGCGTTGGGGCGCATCGCGCGCTCCCTGGCCAGACGAGTCATGCCCCTGACACCCGGAAGCGGCGCGGTGAGCCGGTCGGCGAAGCTACGGGGCCAGGTGCGCGGCTCGCCGAGGCGCCGCGGTGGGGCGACAGGGCGGCCCGCGGGCGCACGGCCGGCTCCGGCGAACGGTCGCTCCGTCTGTTCCGTCATCGAGAGGCTCCTGTCATCGGAGTTCATCGAGGGCTGCTGCGAAAATGCTCAGCGCCCGGGCGACATGCGGCAATTCCAGGGGCTCCACCGCAGTGAGGGACTCCGTCTGCTCCCCGGGGGTTGAGCCGAGCAGCGGTCCGGTGCCGAGCCGTACCCGCAGCGCTCCCAGTTCGTCCCCGAAGCGGTGGCCTCCGGGAGCCGGGGCGCCGAGACGTTTCGTCAGGTAGTCCTCCAGCTCCATGGAGTCGGTGACGCCCCGGGCGGCGAGCCGGGCGCGCAGGGGGCTGAGATCGGCGTAGAGGTGCCGGCCGGCCTGCGGGGGCCGGGCGAGGGCGCCGACGGTGAGCACCGCGCGGTGCGCGGCGGAGGCGACGTGCGTCTGGAGGCTCGCCGCCTGCCGGATCCTGGTGGTGACGGCCTCGGGTTCGCCCAGCGCGTGGGCGGCGGCCCTGGCCACCGGCTCCGCGACGAGCGCGCCGAGGGCGGTGAGGACGTCGAGGACCCGGGCCCGGCGCGCGGCGGCGCGCGGGGTGGCCGGGAAGCGTGCGACGGCCACCGGCCAGGCGGACGGGGTGAGCGCTCCGGCGAGGTCGGACAGGACGGTGACGTCGTCGGGGCACATCTCGGCGGGACTGAGCAGGACGGTGTCCCGGGGCCGGTGCAGGGTGTCCCGCCAGGTCTCGTCGCTGACGATGTGCAGGCCCTCGGAGACCGCGGCCTCGCACGCCTCGCGCACCAGCTCCGGCGGCGCGAGGGTCGCCGTCGGGTCGTCGGCCACGGAGATCAGGAGCAGCCGGGGCCTGCCGCCTTCGGCCCGCACCCTGCGCACGGTCTCCAGCAGGGCGTACGGGTCGGGGATGCCGCCGCACTCGGCGGGCGTGGGCACGTGGTAGGCGGGCCGCCCCAGCAGCCGCGCCTGCGGCATCCAGGTGGCGGGGCACGGCCGGGGCATGAGCACGTCGCCGCCGTGCGCGGCGATCAGCGCGAGCAGGAGCGGCTGGACGCCCGGGGCCGCCGCGATGTCCCCGGGCCCGCAGTGCAGGCTCCGCCGCCCCCAGTAGCCGCAGGCCGCCTCGCGCAGGATCGTTCCGCCACCGGGCGGCTCGGGCCGTGTCCACGCGGCGGACGCGGCCAGGACGCGCGCGAGCTCGGGCAGTACGGGAAGGCCGGGGTCCGGGGCGGGCGGCCCGTACCGGACCGGTCCGTGGTCCGCCCCGAGGGGACGGCGCGGGTCCCGCTCGCTCCGGTGCATCCGGGGGCCTCCCTCCGCCGCGTCGCCCTCAGGCCCCTTTATACGGAGGTTCTCCGGGGTCCGCCCCCGCACCGGCCCGGAAGGCGGCGGGGCCACGCGCCCCCGCACGGCGTGCCGGGGACGGCCCCCTCACCGCCGGCCGAGGCGCACCCGCGCATCCGGCGACCGGTCGTCCGGGCCCCCCGCCCGTCTCCGCCGGACACGTGCCTCGGGCCGCCCGCTCCGGCGCCGGACGGTGTCGCGGGGCAGCCGCTCACCCGGCGAAAGGTGTCCCCGGCATGCCCTGCCCCGCGTCCGGGAGGACGAGCAGCGAGCCCGACAGCGGGTGCGGAGCGTCCAGGCCCGTCCGGGCGGTGGACACGTAGAGGTCGCGGAGCCCGGAGCCGCCGAACGCGCACGCCGTGGGCCGCCGGACCGGCAGCTCCACGACCCGGTCCAGCCGCCCGTCCGGGGTGTAGCGCCTGAGGGCGGCGCCGTCCCAGAAGGCGACCCACACGCAGCCCTCGGCGTCCACGGTCAGCCCGTCGGGCCAGCCGGCCCCCTGCTCGACGGCGACCAGGGGGCGCCGGTTCACGACACGCTCCCCGTCCACGTCGAAGACGTCGACCCGCCGCGTGGGGGTGTCGACGTAGTACATGAGCCGGCCGTCCGGACTCCATCCCGTGCCGTTGCTGACCGTCACCGCGTCCAGGGCGCGGTGCACCGCGCCGTCCGGGGCGATCCGGGACAGGGTCCCGCCCCCCTCGGCCTCGTCGTAGCGCATGGTCCCGGCCCAGAGCGCGCCGTCGGGTGCCACCGCCGCGTCGTTGCCCCGCCGCCCGGGAACGGGGTCGTGGACCAGCCAGGAGAAGGTTCCGTCGGCGTCGCGGAGGCCCACGCCGTCCCTCAGGACGAGCACGAGGCCGCCGCCCTCCCGCGGCTTCGCCGCACCGACGTGCTGGCCCGTGTCCCCGACCGTGCGGCGGCCGGTCGACGGGTCGTAGGTGTGGACCCGCGACGAGAGGATGTCCACCCAGATCAGCCTGCCGGCGGCCGGGTCCCAGGTGGGGCCCTCGCCCAGCTCGGCGTGCTCGCGTACGGCCACCTCGAACGGCGCCCTCACATCTGCCCCCGGTGGTGTCCGAGCCGGCCGGACAGCGCGTCGGCGCCGCCCGCGGCGAGCTGCGCGAGCTCCGCCTCGCGTTCCTCGCTCCAGCGGATGACCGGTACGGAGATGGAGAGCGCGGCGACGACCCTCCCGGAGCGGTCCCGGACGGGAGCGGCCACACAGCTCACGTCCGGATTCGACTCCCGGTGCTCCACCGCTATCCCCCGCTTGCGGACGACGGCGAGCGCGGCCCGCAGCTCGGCCGCGTCGGTGAGGCTGTTGTCGGTCATGGCCACGAGCTCGCGCCCGTCCAGGCGCGCGTCCAGCTCCGCCTCCGGCAGCGCGGCGAGCAGCAGCTTGCCGACCGAGGTGCAGTGGGCGGGCAGCTTCCGGCCCGCGGCGGAGACCATGCGGACGGCGTGGGTGGAGTCCACCTTGGCGATGTAGATGACCTCGGCGTCCTCCAGGATCGCCACGTGGACCGTCTCGCCGCAGGTCTCGGCGACCTCGCGGGCCACCTGCTGGCCCTCGGCGGCGAGGTCGAGCTGCTCGGCGTAGCGGCTGCCGAGCTGGTAGGTGCGCACACCCAGCCGGTAGCGGCCCGGCTGTCCCGGGACGGTGACCAGGTAGGACCGTGCGGCGAGCGTGGTGAGCAGTTCGTGGACCGTGGTCCGCGGCAGTTGGAGCTTGCGGGTGACCTCGGGGGCGGAGAGGGTTCCCTCGCCCTGGAGGAAGAGCTCGAGAACATCCAGCGCCCTGGTCACCGCAGGGACGAGTCGTCCCATGATCGCCCGCCAATCTCGTTCGACACTCCGGCCAATGGCCGGAATCACGAACGCAGGCTAGCCGGAGGGCACTTGCCCGGGCAACGTCCATGGCGCGACGGAGCGGGCGGGACAAGGTGATTCGACACCGTTCGACCGATTCGCCCCTGATTCGGCGGAACCCGTCGTGCGCGCCTCCTGGTTCACCGCCCGGTCGCAGGGTATTCGCTGTCCCATGTCGACAACGAGCAGCCTCCCCTTCCCCGGACGCTGGCGGGCCTGGTTCCACCAGCGCGACCTCGCCGCGTTCCAGCGCGTGGCCGAAAGACACTGGCCCGGCGCCGCGCCCGTCCTGCCCCGGCTCAGCCGCAGCGCCAACCACGGGCTGCTCTGGTTCGGGGCCGCCGCGGGGATGGCGGCACTGGGCTCCAGCGCGCGGTCCCGCAGGGCGGCCCTGCGCGGGGTCGCCTCCCTGGGCGTGGCCTCGGCCGCGATCAACACCGTGGGCAAGGGCGCGGTGCGCAGGGAGCGCCCGATAGTGGACCTGGTCCCGGTCATGCGGCAGCTGAAGCGGCAGCCCTTCACGACGTCCTTCCCCTCGGGGCACGCGGCGTCCGCGGCGGCGTTCGCGACGGGCGTGGCGCTGGAGTCGAAGGGGTGGGGCGCGGTCGTCGCCCCGGTGGCGGTGGCCGTGGCGGCCTCCCGCGTCTACACCGGGGTCCACTACCCGAGCGACGTGGTGGCCGGCGCGGCGCTCGGCGTCGGGGCCGCCTTCGCCCTGCGGGGCGTGGTGCCGACGCGTGGACAGCTGCCCGCCCCGGGCCGCCCGCCCGCCGAGGCCCCGGCCCTGCCGGGCGGCGAGGGGCTGGTGGTCGTCGTCAACCGGGAGTCCGGCTCCGCGACCAGCGCCGCGACCGTGATCCGCGACGCGCTGCCGCTCGCGGAGACCGTGGAGTGCGCGCCCTCCGACCTGTCCGGGTGCCTGGAGAAGGCGGCCCGCCAGGGCAAGGCGCTGGGTGTCTGCGGGGGCGACGGAACCGTGAACATGGCGGCGGCCGTCGCCGCGACCCACAGCGTGCCCCTCGCCGTGTTCCCCGGCGGAACCCTCAACCACTTCGCGTACGACCTCGGCATCGAGACCGTGCACGACACGGTGACGGCGCTCACCTCGGGCGACGCGGTCCGGGTCGACCTGGGCCGGTTCCGGCCGGGCCCGCAGGGGCCGGGCGGGGCGCACGGCTACTTCCTCAACGCCTTCAGCCTGGGCGTGTATCCGGAGCTCGTGCGGACCCGGGAACACTGGGCACCCAGGATCGGCGGCTGGCCCGCGGGGGTGCTCGCGGCCCTCGAAGCGCTGCGCGGCTCCCGCCCGCTGACCGCGGAACTCCAGGGCAGGCGCCGGCCGCTGTGGCTGCTGTTCGTGGGCAACGGGCTGTTCCAGCGGGTGGGGCCCGCACCGGGCCGGCGCCACAACCTGGCGGACGGTCTGCTGGACGTCCGCGTGGTGCACGGCGGCCGCACCCCCGGCCTCCGGCTGCTCGCGGCGGCGGTCGCCGGACCCCTCAGCCGCTCCCCCGTCCACGCGGCCGTGCGGCGCCGCAGGGTGCGGCTCGCCGGGCTCGCCCCGGGGACTCCGTACGCCTACGACGGTGAAGTGGCCCACTCCGGGACGGAGTTGCTGATCGACAAGCTGCCCGAGGCGCTGACGGTCTACTGCCCGATGCCCGTCTGACAGATCACATGGTGAGATGTCGATCTCAGGATCCGACATGGCGGCGTACTGTCGGCCCCATCGCCCGTGACTGGGGCCCGAGAGAGGACGTACGGCCATGCCGAAGGAAACAGCCGTCTACACACACGGTCACCACGAGTCGGTACTGCGCTCGCACCGGTGGCGGACCGCCGCCAACTCGGCGGCGTACCTGATCGCCGGACTCCGTCCGGGCCAGGCGGTGCTGGACGTGGGCTGCGGGCCGGGCACCATCACCGCGGACATCGCCGCGCTGGTGGCGCCCGGCCGGGTGACCGCGGTGGACACGAGCCGGGACGTGCTGGAGCAGGCGGCGCAGACCGCCGCCGAACGCGGCCTGGAGAACGTGGAGTTCGCCGTCGCCGACGTCCACGCGCTGGACTTCCCCGACGACTCCTTCGACGTGGTCCACGCCCATCAGGTGCTCCAGCACGTGGGGGACCCGGTACAGGCGCTGCGCGAGATGCGCCGGGTCTGCCGGCCCGGCGGTGTCGTCGCGGCCCGCGACAGCGACTACGCGGCCATGACCTGGTACCCGGAGGTGCCCGGGATGCGGGAGTGGCAGGAGCTGTACGGCCGGGTGGCGCGCGCCAACGGCGGCGAGCCCGACGCCGGACGCCGGCTGCTGTCCTGGGCGCGGCAGGCCGGCTTCACCGACATCACCCCGACGGCCGCGGCCTGGTGCTTCGCCACCCCGGACGAGCGTGCCTGGTGGAGCGGCCTGTGGGCGGACCGCACGACGGCGTCGGCGTACGCGCGGCTGGCGGTGGACGGCGGCCACGCGGACGCGGAGCGGCTGACCGCGGTCTCGGACGCCTGGCACGCGTGGGGCGAGGAGCCCGACGGGTGGTTCATGGTGCCCCACGGCGAGGTGCTCTGCCGGGCCTGATCCGGCGGCGGGGCGTGGAACCGATCACATCCGTCCGGGTCGGCAACTACCCTCGTGGGCATGGAGATCCTGGGAACCACGCTGCGTATCTGTGTCGACGACCTGGAGGCCGCGGTGGTCTTCTACGAGGGCCTGACCGGCACCCCGGCCCTGCGCTTCGATCGCGGCGGGGTCTCGGTCGCCGCGATCGGCTGCTTCCTGCTGATGAGCGGTCCGGAGCCGGAGCTGGAGGTGCTGCGCAAGGTGTCGGCGACCATCGCGGTCAAGGACGTCGACGAGGCGCACACCGCGCTGACCCGGGTGGGCGCGAGGGTCATCGCCGGCCCGGTGCCCACCCCGGCGGGCCGCAATCTGATCGCCCTGCACCCGGACGGCTCGGTCTTCGAGTACGTCGACCGCAACGTGCCCGCCTGACCCGGCACAGGGCGGGTGGCGCCGGGGCAGCCGGGCCCGCCCGTGTCCGGCTCCCCCGGCGGGGCGCGCCGCCGCCCGGATCCCCGTCGGCGGCAGGACGCGCACGGGGACGGCGGAGGCCGCTCCGGTCACCGGTGGGCGGCCCGGGAGACGGCTCCGCCGCCCGCTACACCTCGGCGAAGGCGCCGACGACCAGGTCGGTGAGCAGCGTGCCGGCCGTGCCGTCGGGGTCCAGGTCCGGGTCGTAGATCGTGACGTCGAGTCCGACGCAGCGCGGGGAGCCGACCAGCGTGCGCAGCAGCGCGGCGAGTTCGCCGGGGAACAGGCCGCCGTCGTCAGGGCTGTCGACGGCGGGCATCACGCTCGGGTCGAGGACGTCGGCGTCCAGATGGACCCAGAAGCCGTCCAGCTCGGGAACCTCCAGGGACCGCACCACGGCGCCGGCGGTCTCGGCCGGCCCCCGGTCCCTGATCTCCCCGACCGTCGCGTGGGAGATCTTCAGCGCGGTCAGCTCGGCACGGTCCTCGTCGCGGTCGCGCAGGCCGAGGAGCCTGATGTCCTCGTCCCTGAGGTAGGGCCCGAGTCCTTCCAGATCGGTGAGGCCGCTCTGCCCGCGTCCGGTGGACAGTGCCAGTTCCTCCCCGCCCGCCGCGCCGATCCGGTCGCTGTTGCCCGGGTGCCGGAAGTCCGCGGAGCCGTCGACCGCCGCGAGCCCGTAGCGGCCCAGGCGGCGCAGGGCGAGGGTGGCGCCGAGCTGGATGGAGCAGTCGCCGCCGAGCACGACCGGGAACTCCTCCGCCCTGACGTGGCCCTCGATGCGGTCGGCGAGGGTGCGGGTGTAGCCGGCCACGGCGTCCGCGTTGAAGACTCCGTCGCCCTCCCGCCAGTCGCCCAGGTCGTAGCGGGGCGGTACGACGACGCCGCCTTCGAGTGCCCCGATCCGCTGCACGACCCGCCGGTCGCGGAGAGCGCCGGCCAGTTTGCAGCAGCCCGGTACGGTGCCGGGCGCGGGGGGCCGCAGTCCGAGGTTCGAGGGGGCGTCGAGGACCACACGTGTGCGCATGCGGCCCATCCTCGCCGCCCCGGCGGGCGGGCGTCCGCCCGACCGGTGAAGTCGCCGCCCACCCGTTCACCGCCCGGCGGGACGTCCGCCGGGCCCCGCCCTACCGGGCGGCCCTGCGGCGGAACAGGTAGGCGCCGCAGAGCGCGCCCGCCAGGAAGACGCCGAGCAGCGCGGCCCAGAGCGGCATCGTGACCTTGGGAATGATCACGCGGATGGTGACATCGGCGGTGTTCACGCAGATGAAGACGATCGTCAGCACCGCCAGGAGGGTGACGACGATCCGGGCGGGACCGAACGCGCTCGTGTTCCCGCTCGATACGTCCTTGGGGCTCATGAGCGGCCCTTTCGCTGGGTCCTGGGGTCCGGGGCCGGTCCCCGGCCCCCCAGGATGCCCGGGTCCCGGGCCCGGGGGGCGGTGGGCGGGGCCGTACGGGTGACGTCAGCGGACCACGGGGAGTTCCAGGACGCCGGTGTCCTGCGGGGCGCTGACCACGGTGACCGGCTTGACGCCCTTGTTGCCGAAGTACGCCGTGTCGCTGCCGGCGACCACGAACCGCAGCCGGTGCCCGGTCCGGTAGCGGTGCGCGATCCCGGGGAGCTCGACGGTGAAGGGCCGGGTGACGTCGGGGACGCGCACCGGGGCGACGAGCCGGTTCACCAGCGTCTGGGTGCCGTCGGGCGCCACGTCGTAGACCTTCGCGAACAGCACCAGCTTGTCGGCGGCGTCTCCGCTGTTCTGGACCCGCTCCGCCTTCGGGGAGAGGACCTTCAGGGTCGCCCTCGGCGCGCCGACGACGTCCACCGGCGCCTTCAGCGGGGCACTGGTCCAGCCGAGGTAGGTGCCCTTGGTGTCGTAGGGCTCCGGGTCCCTCAGTCCGAGGATCCCCGCGAGGGAGTTCTCCGAGTGGCTGCTCGGCAGCAGACGGTTGGCGTACCGGCGGCTGCCGCTGGTGACCTCGGAGCGGCTGTCCACGAGCGCGCCGTCGCCGGAGAGGTACATCGTGCGGGACGGGCCGGGCACGGTCCCGGCGGTGCCGTAACCGTCAGCCCAGTCACGGTAGTAGGCGAACTCCGGTCCGGTGGAGGTGCTTTCGTCGTGGCGGAGGTAGCGGTCGAACCAGTCGAGGACGCGACGGCCGACGTAGCTGGCCTCCAGGTCGCCGGTGGTGAGGTCGAGTTCACCGTCCACCGAGCCCCCGCTGTGGCCCCACGACTGCCAGATCATCTTCGTGGTGGTGCCCTGGGCCTTGAGCGCCCGGTAGGTGGCGGTGCCCTCGTTGAGGTTGAACAGGCTGTCGGCCTGGCCCTGGACGAGCAGGGTGGGCGCGGTGATCCCGGACAGGTAGGAGGCCGGCGAGACGCTGCGCGCGTACGCCAGCACCTCCTGGGTCCGGGCGGCCGGGTAGCGGCCGGAGTTCAGGAGGCGGATGGTGTCGCAGACCCGTGCGGCGAAGTGGAGGCAGCCGGGGCTGCCGAAGCGCGACGGGTCGAGGCCCGGGACCAGCAGCGGCTGGCCCTCACCCATCAGGTAGAAGCCGTTGGTCCACTGCCACTTGAAGACACCGGGCGTGTCGGAGGTGACGCCCCGGGAGGCCCCGGCGGCGTTGGGGGCGAGCGAGTAGGCCAGGTCGTTCCAGGTGATCAGCGGGACGAGCGCGTCGACGCGGCGGTCGGCGGAGGCGGTCGCGAGCTGGACGGCTCCGCCGTACGAGCCGCCGATCATCCCGACCACCGGGTCGCCCGGGGCGTCCGAGGCGACGTAGTCGGCCCTGGTGCCGTCGTCGGCGGCGCGCGTACCGCCGAGGAAGTCGACGAGCGCGGAGGCCGCCCGGCCGTCGATCGCGGGGTCGTCGAGCGTGATCAGGCAGCCGGACTTCCCGAATCCGAGGCCCGAGTAGACCAGTCCGACGTAGCCGCGCTCGGCGAACGCCCTGCCGATGACGTCGGTGGTGCCGTCGGACTTGCTGCCCCCGAAGCCGTTGGTGGCGAGCACCGCCGGGGCGGGGTGGCGCGCGTCGGCGCCGGCCGGACGGTAGAGGTCGGCGTCCACCGTGCAGGACCGGTCCCCGGCCCGCACGGTGAACTCCAGCGGAGTGACGGTGTACCGGCCGGCCGCGGACGCCGGAGGGGCGCCGGTCAGCGCGAGCGGGGCGAGAAGTGCCGCCCCCGCGAGCAAGGTGAGTGGACGGCGGGACAGGGGTACAGCACGCGACACACGGACCTCCACACCGAGGACACCTTACCGACTGGTAAGTACCGGTTCCGGCCCATGCTGTGACACAGCTCATACGTCTGTCAACGTACGGTAGCCGAGTGTTACGGGAAGATCCGCCGCGCGCCGCCGGCTCCGGGGCGTCAGATCAGCGCCGGGACCTCGGTGGTGAGCGTGCACCGGCCGCCGCCGGCCGGAGCGTCCAGCACCGCCGGCACGCCGAGCGGGACGGTCAGGGCCGTGGGGCCGTGGCCGAAGCCCAGTTCCTCGACGACCGGGATCCCGAGACCGCCGAGCCGGTCGGCGAGCACGGCCCGCACCCCCTCGTACGGCCCGCAGGCCTCCCAGGAGCCGCACACCACACCGGATATCCCGTCGAGGGCACCGATGCGCAGCAGCCGGGTGAGGATGCCGTCGAGCCGGTAGGGCTCCTCCCCTGTGTCCTCGATCACCAGCAGGCCGCCCCGGGCGGAGGTCCGGGCGTGCGGGGTGCCGGCGTCCGCGGCGAGCAGGCTCGCGCAGCCGCCGAAGGTGATCCCCCGGGCCGTGCCCGGCACCAGGACCGCCGCCGTGTCCAGGCCCAGGGTGCGCACCGACTCGGGTTCGAACAGGGTCGACCTCAGCGCCTGTTGGGTGGCCTCGTCCTTCAGGAACACCTCGGTGGCGGTCATCGGACCGTGCAGGGTGGCGAATCCGGCCCGCAGGGCGAACGCCTCGTGCAGCACGGTGATGTCGCTGTAGCCGACGAACGCCTTGGGTCCGGCCGCCCGTATCGCGGACCAGTCGACAAGGTCCACCATGCGGTGGGCGCCGTAGCCTCCCCTGGCGCACAGCACCGCGTCCACGGCCGGGTCGCACCAGGCCTCCTGGAGGTCCCGGGCCCGGTGCTCGTCCGTACCGGCGAGGTGGCCGAGCTCCGGATGCCGGTCGAGCACGTGGGGTGCCGCGAAGGCGTCCAGGTCCCATCCCCGCAGCAGGTCGAGGCCGCGTTCCAGCCGGTCGGCGGGCACGGGTCCGCTGGGGGCGACGACCGCGACCCGGGCGCCCGGCCGCAGCCGCGCGGGCCGGGCGAGGGGCTCCAGGGTCACTTCCTCAGCTCCAGCCGGGGCACGTCCGCGCGGTCGATGCCGAACGTCTGCGCGTACAGGGACAGTTCGGCTTCCAGCGCACGCCGCACGGTGTCGGCGCGGCGGAAGCCGTGCCCCTCGCCCTCGAAGGTGAGGTAGGCGTGCGGGATGCCGCGTCCCTCGGTCGCGGCGAGGAAGCGTTCGCACTGGACGGGCGGGCAGATCGGGTCGTCGAGGCCCTGGAGCAGCACGAACGGTGCGGTGAGCCGGTCCGTGTGGTGGACGGGCGAGCGCTCCCGGTACCGCTCGGGCACCTCGGCGTACGGGCCCACGAGCGATTCCAGGTACCGCGATTCGAAGTCGTGCGTCTCGCCGGTCGCCCAGCCCTCCAGATCGAGGATCGGGTAGCTGATCGCCCCGCAGGCGTAGACGTCGGTCCCGGTGAGGGAGGCGGCGGCGGTCCAGCCCCCGGCGCTGCCGCCCCGGATCGCCAGCCGGTCGCGGTCGGCCGTGCCCTCGTCGGCGAGCCCCAGGGCGACCGCCGCGCAGTCCTCGACGTCGACGACGCCCCACTGCTCGCGGAGCCGTTCGCGGTAGGCGCGGCCGTAGCCGGTCGAGCCCCCGTAGTCGACCTCGGCGACGCCGATGCCCCGGGAGGTGAAGTAGGCGATCTCCAGGTCGAGTACGAGCGGGGACCGGCCGGTGGGGCCGCCGTGCGCCCAGATGACGTACGGGGGCAGCTCGCCGTCGGGGCCTGTGTACCCGGGGTGCCGGGGCGGGTAGACGTGGGCGTGGATCTCGCGGCCCGCCGGTCCGGTGAAGGTGCGGATCAGCGGCTCGGGGTGGCAGGCCGGGTCGACCGCGTCCTGGTGGGGTGCGCCGATGATCCGGGTGTGTCCCGTCGCCGTGTCCAGCTCGACCACCTCGTAGGAGGTGTGGGGGCTCGCGGCGATGCCGATGACCCTGGTGTCCTGCACCGCGAGCGTCTCCGCCCACGCGGTCCAGGGGCCGACGGCGTCCACGAGTTCGCCGGTCTCCGGGTCGAGGACACCGAGCGCGGTGGTGCCCCGGCCGTGGATGACCGCGATCAGCCCGTTGTCCAGGATCCGGAACCAGCGCAGGCCGATCTTCCACAGCGGCCCGCCGAACTCCTCGTTCCGTACGGCGCACAGCCGGCTGGCGGGTACGACCGCGTCGGCGACGGCGTCGGGCCTGATCCGCTGGAGCTCCCACCAGCCGTCGGCGTCGGACACGAAGACCAGCGAGCCGTCCCGGTCCCACTCCACCTGCACGACCGACTCGTCGACGTCGCCGACCAGCGGGCGTACGCCGGTGAACTCGCCCCGCGGGGTGACGTCGGCCGTCTTCACGACGGTGCCGTCCCACGGCATCCGCGGGTGGTCCCACGCGATCCAGGCGACGTGCCGGCCGTCGTGCGACAGCCGGGGGCCGGTGACGAACCGGTTCCGGTCGTCGGTGAGTTCGCGTACGGCGGCCCGGTCCCCGGCGGCCGAGCCGTCCAGCGGGACGGCCGCGATGAGGCGCCGCACGTCGGTGGGCGACTCCCCCGTGAACTCCTCCAGCACGCACCACACCTCGCCGCGGTCCAGGTGCACCTGCGGGTCCACCCAGCGCAGTCCGCCGCCGACGCCGGAGACGGGGGTGAGGGGCCACGGTTCGCCGGGCGCGTCCGGCGCGTAGGCGTACAGCCGCTGGTCGGGGAAGTGGACGAAGACGACGAGCGGTCCGCCCTCCTCGCGCGCGGCGCCGGCCCAGGGCGTGCCGCCGTACTCGATGACGCGGCTGCGGGGGTTCCACGGCTCCGGGAGCACGGACCGGACGGTGCCGTCGGCCCGGCGGCGCAGGAGCGCGCGGCGGCCGCCCTCGGCCGGGCGGGGTTCCGTCCACCACACCTCGTCGCCGACGGTGCCGGTGAACTCGGGCCGTCCGTCGTGCGAGGCGGTCAGCGCCGCGTCGATCGGTGACGGCCATGTTCCGTACGCGGCTGTGGACACCATGGTCGGTTCCCCCTCCTCGGTCGGGCGGTGCGGTTCCCGGGCACTGGACCCGGGGTCGTCAGGCGGTGCGCAGGAAGTGGTCCAGGACCCGCACGCCGAAGTGCAGGGCGTCGACGGGGACCCGCTCGTCCACACCGTGGAAGAGGGCCTGGTAGTCGAAGCCGGCGGGCAGCTTCAGCGGGGAGAAGCCGTAGCCGGTGATGCCGAGGCGCGAGAACTGCTTGGCGTCCGTCCCGCCTGACATGCAGTACGGGACGACATGGGCGTCCGGGTCGAACAGCTCGACGGCCGTGCGCATCTTCGCGTACGTCGGCGCGTCGACCGGGGCTTCGAGGGCGACCTCGCGGTGGGCGAACTCCCAGTGGACGCCGGGCCCGGTCAGGCGGTCCAGGGTCTCCCGGAACTCGTCCTCGCCGCCGGGCACCATGCGGCCGTCGATGTGCGCGGTGGCCCGGCCCGGGATCACGTTGACCTTGTAACCGGCGTCCAGCATCGTCGGGTTGGTGCTGTTGCGCACGGTCGGCGCGACCAGGGCGGCGGCGGGGCCGAGTTTGCCGAGGAGTTCGTCCACGTCGAACCCGGGGGCGTCCAGGTCGACGCGGATGTGGTGGAGCGCGGCGATCTCGGTGAGCGCGGCCCGCACGGTCGGGGTGAGGCGCACCGGCCATTCGTGCGCGCCGATCCGGGCGACGGCGGCGGCGAGCCGGCTGACCGCGTTGGCGCGGTTGACCTTGGATCCGTGGCCGGCCCTGCCCTCGGCGGTCAGCTTCAGCCATCCCGTCCCGCGTTCCCCCGCGGCGACCGGATAGAGCGCCATGCCCGGTCCCGCG
Organism: Streptomyces sp. NPDC058008; assembly: GCF_042886395.1. NCBI lineage: Bacteria > Bacillati > Actinomycetota > Actinomycetes > Kitasatosporales > Streptomycetaceae > Streptomyces > Streptomyces sp. NPDC058008. Next base: position 34,209 of record NZ_JBHVQX010000015.1, read on the forward strand.
TGGAAGGTGAACGCGCCGGACTCGCTGATGCCCTCCGTGCAGCCGTCGAAGAGCCCGGCGTGCCGGTCGGCCAGGAAGCCGGCGCCGTCGTCGGCGCTGGCCTCCTCGTCGGCGGTGTAGGCGACGACGATGTCGCGGCGCGGGCGTACGCCGGCGCGCGCCCAGGCCCGGACCACCGCGAGGACCATGGCGTCCATGTTCTTCATGTCGATGGCCCCGCGCCCCCACACGACGCCGTCGCGCACCTCCCCGGAGAAGGGGTCGACCGACCAGTCGGCCGCCATGGCGGGCACCACGTCGAGGTGACCGTGCACGAGGAGCGCGTCCGCGGACCGGTCGGTGCCCTCGATCCGGGCGACGACGTTCGTCCGTCCCGGCGTGCGCTCCAGGAGGGCGGGCTCCAGTCCGGCACCGGCCAGCCGCTCGGCGACGTACTCGGCGGCCGGGCGCTCGCGGCAGCTGCCGTCGCCGCGGTTGGTCGTGTCGATGCGGATCAGCTCGGAGGTGAACGTCACCGACTCGTCGAGCGCCCGCTCGTCGACCGGTCCGGTGGGGTCGCCCGGCTCAGCCATACTGTTCCTCCACGGCGGCCGACACGATCGTCGTCACCGCCTTGAACGTGCGAATACCTTCGTACATCGTCCCGCTGGTGTAGGCGACGCGCCTCTCGCCGCTCGGCGCCACCCCCGGAACCACGGTCGCGGCCGCCGCCAGATGCTCGGCGTCGAACTCCAGCTCCACCGTGTACGAGCCGCTGGTCACGGGGGCGTGGCGCACGGCGAGGGCGGTGGCCCCGGCGGCGGCCGCCCTGATGTCCGCGGCGGTACGGGCCGGGGTGCGGCACACGGCGGCGTAGCGCGAGACGTGGTCCTTCACCGCCACCTTCCGGGCCTCGGGGGCGTAGTCGTCGGCGTCCTCGCAGGTCAGGTCGTCGCCGGTGACGAGGACGACGGGGACGCCGTACTCCGCCGCGACGTGCGCGTTGAGCAGGCCCTCACTGGCGCGGACGCCGTTCAGCCAGACCCCGGTGATGGAGTTGGCGAGGTAGGTGTGGGCGAGGACGCCCTCGGTGCCGGCTCCCGTGTGGTAGCCGACGAACGCGACCCCGTCCACGTCCCCGTGCTGGATGCCCTCGACCATGGAGAGGGACTTGTGCTTGCCGGTGAGCATCTGGACGCGGTCGTCGAGCCGCTCCAGGAGCAGGTTGCGCATGCTCCAGTGGGCCTCGTTGACGAGCACCTCGTCGGCGCCCCCGTCGTAGAACCCGAGCGCCGCCGCGTTCACGTCGGAGGTGAAGAGCGCACGGCACCGCTCCCACTGCGGGGTGCCGGGCAGCACGTCGGCCGGCCAGGTGACTCCGGTCGCGCCCTCCATGTCGGCGCTGACGAGGATCTTCACGGTGCGCGGCCCTCTCCCTGGTCGGTCGCTCCCCCGCCCGTTCCCGGGAAGAGGATCTTCGTGCCGGATCACGGTACGCGCCGGGACAGCACCGGGCCAGGGCCCCGGTGATCTGTCACTGGTCCAGTCCGGTGAAGCCGTCCGCCGCCCGGGTGCCGGGCGGCGGACGGCCGGTGGGTCAGGCGCGGCCGGTCCCCTTGACGAGCTCCTCGATCCGGGCGAGCTCGTCCTCGCCGAACTCCAGGTTCCGGACGGCCTCGACGCTGTTCTCCAGCTGGGCGACGCTGCTCGCGCCGACGACGGCGGAGGTCACCCGGCCGCCGCGGAGCACCCAGGCGAGCGCCATCTGGGCGAGGGACTGGCCGCGCTCCCGCGCCAGTCCGTCCAGCGCGCCCAGCCGGGCGACCAGGTCCGGGGTGACGGCCTCGGCCGACAGGAAGGGGCTGCTCCCGGCGGCCCGCGAGCCCTCCGGGACACCGTTGAGGTAGCGGTCGGAGAGGATGCCCTGCTCCAGCGGGGAGTACGCGATGGAGCCGGTCCCGAGCTCGTCCAGGGCGTCCAGGAGCCCGTCCTCGACCCAGCGGTCGAGCATGGAGTAGCGCGGCTGGTGGATGAGGAGGGGGGTGCCCAGCTCGTTCAGGATGCGGGCGGCCTCGCGGGTCTGCTCGGCGGAGTAGTTGGAGACGCCGGCGTAGAGCGCCTTGCCCTGGCGCACCGCGGTGTCGAGCGCCCCCATCGTCTCCTCGAGCGGGGTGTCGGGGTCGAAGCGGTGCGAGTAGAAGATGTCGACGTAGTCGAGGCCGAGGCGGGTCAGGCTCTGGTCCAGGGAGGAGCGCAGGTTCTTGCGGGATCCCCACTCACCGTACGGCCCGTCCCACATGTGGTAGCCCGCCTTGGTGGAGACGACGATCTCGTCCCGGAGCCCGGCGAAGTCCGTCCTGAGGGCACGGCCCATGGCGGTCTCGGCGGAGCCGGGCGGCGGGCCGTAGTTGTTGGCGAGGTCGAAGTGGGTGATGCCGAGGTCGAAGGCCCGGCGCAGGATCGCGCCCTGGCTCTCGGGGGTCCGGTCGCCTCCGAAGTTGTGCCAGAGCCCGAGGGAGAGGGCGGGGAGCAGCAGGCCGCTGCGTCCGGTTCGCCGGTAGGGCATGGCGCTGTAGCGGTCGGCGGACGGAAGGTACATGCGGGCACTCCACGGGACACGGCTGGGGGCGCGCGCCGGATCCGGTGCGCGCCCCCAAGACTGTCGGAGAACGATCCAGCGGTCCAACAGGAGATTCCGCTGGGATTCATCGTCTAGATTGCTCAATCATGGAACTGCGTCAGCTGGAGCACTTCGTCGCGGTCGCCGAGGAGCGGCACTTCACCCGGGCGGCCGAGCGTCTGGCCGTCTCCCAGTCCGGGCTGTCGGCGTCCGTCCGGGCGCTGGAGCACGAGCTGATGACGCCGCTGTTCAGCCGTACGACCCGCACGGTGCGGCTCACCGAGGCGGGAGCCGCCCTGCTGGTGGAGGCGGAGCGCACCCTCGCGGGTGCCAGGGCGGCGCGGGACGCCGTCGACGCCGTACGGGGGCTGCTGCGCGGCACCCTGACGCTGGGGGTCGAGCAGTGCGTGGCCGGGGTCAGCCCGGCGCGGCTGCTCGCGGCCTTCCACCGGGAGCATCCGCACATGGAGATCAGGCTCCGGCAGGAGGGTACGTCCAGCCTGCTGGAGGGGGTGGCCGGCGGCCGGCTGGACCTGGCGTTCGCCGCGACCGTCTCCCCGCCGGAGTGGCGCGGGGAACTCGTGCCGCTGGCGCGGGAGCCCATGGTGGTGCTGTGCTCCCCCGGCCACCGCTTCGCCCGGGAGGGCGCGCGGGTGGCGTGGGACGACCTGCGCGGTGAGTCGTTCATCGACTTCCACCCGGACTGGGGGCCGCGGCGCGCGGCGGACGAGGCGTTCGCCGTGGCGGGGGTCCGCCGGACGGTGGCGCTGGAGGTGAGTGACGTGCACAGCCTGCTGGAACTGGTGCACGAAGGCCTCGGGATCGCGGTCGTCCCGCACCACTTCTCGCGCAAGCAGGAGGCGGGCGGCCTGACCGCGGTGGAGGTCGACGGCACGCACCGGCCGGTCTACGAGAGCGTCGTGGTCCTCCCGCCGGCCAGGGCGATGAGCCCGGGGGCGAGCGCGCTGATGACCCTGGTCCGGGCAGCCACGCCGCGCTGACCGGGGCGCCTCCCGGCTCCTGGCGCCACGGTCGCACGGGCCGTGGCATCTCCCGGCTCCGGGCGCCACGTCCGCACCGGTCAGGGCGCCTCACGTTTCCGGGCGGCCACCGTCCGCACACCGACCGGGGGCCTCATGTTTCCGGGCGGCCACACCATGCCGGCCGTGCGCGCCTCCAGGCTCCGGGCGGCGCACCGACCGGGGCCGCCTCCCGGCTCCGGGCGCCACGTTCGCACCGACCGGGGCGCCTCACGTTTCCGGGTGACCACCGCCCCGGGGCCGCCCCTTTCCGGGCGGCCCCCGTCCGCACACCGACCGGCGCCTCACGTTTCCGGGTGGCCACCGTCCGCACCTACCGGGCCACTCCCGGCTCCTGGCGCCGTGTCATCGCCCGCCGGGTGCCCGTCAGCCGCTCAGGGCCTCGGCGAACGCGCCCGCGTCCTGGCCGACCCCGCTACAGGTGTCCGACGCGGTCGTGGCGTCCTCGCCCGAGGCGCACTGCCGGTCCCGGAAGGACGCCCACAGCGAGAGCGCCCCGACCCCCCGGCGGGTGGCGAAGGCGCGCAGGGAGGCGGCGTCGTCGAGGGTGAACGTCTCCCCCGCCACGTCGTTGACCCCGATCATCACGGTGATGTGCAGGGCCTTCCACGCCGCGTCCGCCGAGAGCCCGAGGACGTCCACGAGCTGGTCGTGGGCGGCCTGGGCGGCCTGCTGCGCGTAGTCGCCCATGTCGCCGTCGTGGGAGGTGCTGTAGTTCATCGCCATGATGTTGACCGCCGAGACCTCGACGCCCCGGTCCACCGCGTCCTGAAGGACGGCGGTCCCGGTGTCCTCCAGTCCGCCGGGCATGACGGGCAGGGTGTAGGTGACATCGAGGTCGCGCTTGTCCTGGAGCAGGGCCAGAGCCTCGTTCCTGCGGGTGACGGACGCGGTGTCGGTGAGCGCGTCGCCCTCGATGTCGAAGTCGGCCTTCGTCGCGCCGACGGCGTCGAGCACCTCCGCGTAGGCGTCGGCCAGTTCCTCGGCGCTGTCGCAGGCCAGCGCCGCTTCGGTGCCCGCCGCGCCGCCGAAGGAGACCCGGATGTCCGCCCCGGTCCCGGTGAGTTTCCCGACGCGGTCCGCGACCGTGTCGGCGGTGATCGCCGTGGTGCCGCCCCAGAGGGGGGTGCAGGCGGACGCGCCGGAGGTGACGAAGGCCAGGTTGTACGTGTCGGGGGACCCCGCGCTGTCTGTGCCGGCGGCGGTCGTGGCGCTCACGTACGGCGTGTACCCGGTCCGCGCGGCCGCCGCGCGGGGCGGCGCGGACCCCTGCGTCTGATCGGCGACGCCGCCCGTCGAGCACGCGGAACAGGCGAGGCCGAACGCGACCAGCCCGGCGAGCGCCGAGGAAACCCGTGTGCGCCTTTGCATGACGTATCTGCACCCGCTCCCGGAGAGTCGCCCTGAACGGCAGCCGGTGCTGCCTGGACCCCTCGAACCTCTCACACCACGAGCCCGCGCGAAGACACAGGCAACGCACGGGAAGGGGTCGCGAACAGCTGCCCCGAGCCGCCAACTCCCCATCCGTGCACGGTTCGAGCGGTACGGCGCCGGCTCGCGGCGCCCGGCGCACTCTCAGCGGTCCGACAGGTTCGGGCCCGTTTCACAGCGGGCGGCCAGGAAAGCTCCAGAGTTCGCACAACAAGCTTCGCCACCATGCGCACATGCAATCCGACCCCGTCATCGAGAAAGACCCGGCGCCGCGCGGACGACGCCGGGCACACGCCGGACCGGCCCGCGCGGCCGGGCGCCGCCGCACCACCGCGCGCCCCCAGGACGGGCCCGTCTTCGTGGACAGCTCAGGACGCCGGGCCAGGCTGCTGCGCCGCGCCGGCGTGCTGCTGGGCACCGTGTGCGTCGGTTACGCCGCCGTGCTGGGGCTCGCCTTCATGGGCGGCATCTCCCTGACCCCCTCCCAGTTGCTCCCCTTCGACGGCGGCCCGGCCGCCGAGGCCGGACCGGGCGGCGGGACGCGGCCCGGGTACGGCGTACCGCCCGGTGGCACCGCTCCCCCGAGCGGCGCGCCGTCGGCACCGGCGTCCGGCGGGGCGGCGGCGTCCGCGCCGGGCGGGGCCGGCTGATGGCCGCTCGGCGCCGCCGGCACGCCACACCCGGCAGGATCGGCCGCGTGGGACGGCAGGCCGTCCCACGGCCCCGCGTGATCATGGCCCTGCTGCTCTTGCTGGGACTCGTCTGCACCATGCTGCTGGACGGCTACCTGCGCGCCGAGGTCGGCAACGACCAGCGGGTGCGCTCCGACGCGTCGTCGGACACGGTGCCCGACGAGGTGCTGGAGGGCGGGCCCATCCTGAGCTTCCCCGGGGGCACCGCGCGTACGCGGTCCGTGCCGGACAGGACCATCGTGCTGACCTTCGACGACGGCCCCGATCCCGAGTGGAGCGGGAAGGTGATGGACATCCTGGACGAGAACGACGTGCCGGGCACCTTCTTCCTCGTCGGCTCGATGATCTCCCGTTATCCGGACGTCGTGCGCAGGATGGTCGACGAGGGCAACGAGGTGGGGGTCCACACCTTCACCCACGTCGACCTCTCCTACCAGAGCGAGGCCCGCGTCAAGCGGGAGATCGCCCAGACGCAGCTCGCCCTGGCGGGCGCGGCGGGCATCACGACCACCCTGTTCCGCGCGCCGTACTCCTCGAAGAACGACGCGATCGACGACTACAGCTGGCCCGTCTACGAACGCCTCGGCGCGATGGGCTACACCAGCGTGTTCATCGACGCCGACAGTGAGGACTGGCAGCAGCCGGGCGTTGCGAAGATCGTGGAGTGGGCGACACCAAAGGACGGCGAGGGCGCCGCGGTGCTCTTCCACGACGCGGGCGGCGACCGTTCCGAGACGCTGGCCGCGCTGCCCGCGTACATCAAGAAGATGAAGGCGAAGGGGTACACCTTCACCACCGTCAGCGGCGCGCAGCAGCAGGACGGTTCCGCCGCCGGGGAGTCCGGTGCCGGGCAGGCGGGCCCCGCCACGGCCGGGGCCGCGCCGGGCGACCCGGAGCAGGCCGCCCACCGCCGCGCGGACACCGCCAGCCTCTGGGAGGGCCGCGCGCTGCTCGCCGCCGTCGCCGTCGCGGAGTGGACGGTGCCGGGGCTGGCCGCGGTGCTGGCCGTCGTCGGGGTCGCGGTCCTGGCCCGCTTCGGCATGATGCTGCTGCTCGCCCGGCGCCACCACCGGCAGCGGAACAGACGCGGATTCACCTGGGGCCCGGAGGTGACGGAACCGGTCAGTGTGATCGTCCCGGCGTACAACGAGAAGGAGTGCATCGCCGGGACCCTCAGCTCCCTCGCCGCCAGCACCCATCCGATCGAGATCGTGGTCGTGGACGACGGCTCGACGGACGGCACCGCGGAGATCGCCGAATCGCTGAGCCTGCCCAACGTCCGGGTGATCAGGCAGGAGAACGCCGGCAAGTCTGCGGCCCTGAACAACGGGGTGCGGCAGGCGCGGTACGACATCGTCGTGATGATGGACGGGGACACCGTCTTCGAACCCGGCACCGTGCACGCGCTCGTCCAGCCGTTCGCCGACACCGGGATCGGCGCGGTCGCGGGCAACGCGAAGGTCGGCAACCGGTCCACGCTGATCGGTGCCTGGCAGCACATCGAGTACGTGATGGGCTTCAACCTCGACCGCAGGATGTACGACCTGCTCGGCTGCATGCCCACCATCCCCGGCGCCATCGGGGCGTTCCGCCGCCGGGCGGTCCTGGAGGCCGGCGGCATGAGCGAGGACACCCTGGCCGAGGACACCGACATCACCATCGCGCTGCACCGCGCGGGCTGGCGTGTCGTCTACGCCGAGCACGCCCGTGCCTGGACCGAAGCACCTGGATCACTGGGCCAGTTGTGGCGCCAGCGCTACCGCTGGAGCTACGGCACCATGCAGGCGCTGTGGAAGCACCGCAGGTCCGTCGTCGACCGGGGACACTCCGGGCGCTTCGGGCGGGTCGGCATGCCGCTCGTCGTCCTCTTCCAGATCGTGACGCCGGTCTTCGCCCCGCTCATTGACGTCTTCACCCTGTACGCGATGCTCTTCGTGGACTTCCGCGCCTCCCTGCTCGCGTGGCTGGCGGTCCTGGCCGTGCAGCTGGTCTGCGCGGCGTACGCCTTCCGCCTCGACCGGGAGAAGTACCGCTACCTGCTGATGCTGCCGCTCCAGCAGCTCGCCTACCGGCAGTTGATGTACCTCGTGCTGATCCACTCCTGCGTCACGGCAGCGACCGGCGGCCGGCTGCGCTGGCAGAAGCTGAAACGCACCGGCGAGGTGGGCACGTCCCGGGTGGGGGGACCGTGATGGCGGGGGCGCACCGCAGGCCGGCGAACGCGCCGTCCCCCGCAGCCGCCCCGGGCACCGGCCGCGACCGGTCCTTCGACGTGCTGCGGGCGGTGGCGCTCGTCCGGGTGGTCACCTACCACACCTTCGAATGGCCCTGGCTGGGCTACGTGTTCCCCTCCATGGGCGTGATGTTCGCGCTCGCCGGATCGCTCATGGCCCGCTCGCTGGAGCGGCCGGCCGCCGGGGTGCTGCGCGGCAGACTGCGCAGACTGCTGATCCCGGTGTGGCTGTTCGGCCTGGTGCTCGGGGTGGCGATGCTGCTGCACGGCTGGGTGCCGGGTCCCGACGTGCTGCTCTGGGTGCTGCCGGTCGGCGATCCGCCGGGCGACGCGTGGGGTGAGCAGGCCTGGGCGGTGCTCTGGTACCTGCGCGCCTACCTCTGGTTCGTGCTGCTCTCGCCGCTGCTGCTGCGCCTCTTCAGGTTCGCGCCCCTTCCCGTGCTCGCCCTGTCGCTGGTGCCCGTCGTGGTGCTGGAGACGGTGTCCGGTGTGCCGGACGGCCGGATCGGGAGCGCGGTCGGCGACGCGTCGGTGTTCCTGTTCTGCTGGCTGCTGGGCTTCGCCCACCGGGACGGGGTGCTCGACCGGCTGCGCGGCCCGGGAGCGGTGGCCGTCGCCGTGCCGCTGATGGCGGCGGGTGCCTCGTGGGCGGCCGGGCACCCGGCGGACGGTTCGTTCGACCTGGACGACATCCCGCTCGCCCAGGCGCTGTGGTCGGCGGGGTTCGTCCTGCTCCTGCTGCGTTTCCGGCCGCGCTTCGACGGTCTCGCACGCCGTCCCGCGGCCGACCGCCTCGTCACGGTCCTCAACGCCCGCGCGGTGACGGTCTACCTCTGGCACGAGGTGGCGCTGATGGCGGCGGTGCCGCTGATCGACCTGATGTGGGAGGTGCCCGCGCTGGAGCGGCATCTGCCGCTGGACAGCCCGTGGGTGCAGTTCGGCGTCGCGTGGGTGCTGATCGCGGCGGCGGTGGTGTGCTTCGGCTGGGTCGAGGACGTCGCGGCGAGAAGGCGTCCCCGGCTCCTGCCCTGAGCACGGAGGAGGGCGTCCCCGGGTCCTGCCCTGACGCACGGCGGAGGACGGCCCCGGCTCCCGCCCTGACGCACGGCGGAGGACGGCCCCGGCTCCTGCCCTGACGCACGGCGGAGGACGGCCACGGGTCCCGCCCAGACGCCCGGGGCCGCGTGGCGTCGCGGCCGGGCGGGAGACACCGGCTGCCGTCTCCACAGGTCCGGGGGTGTGCGGGAACACCCGCACACCCCCGCCGCCCGGCCGCTCTCAGTCCTCGTGCCCGAGCTGGAGATCGCGTTCGGTCCGTCCCCCGCCGGGGAGTTGGAGCACCGTGGCGACCGGCGGGTAGCCCGCGGCGATCACGGTGTACTCACCGGTGGACAGGTCCACGAACCGGAACGCGCCGTCGGCGCCGGTGGTGAGGGTGTCGACCACGTTGCCCGCCGCGTCCAGCAGCGTGACCCGGGCGTCCTCGACCACCCGCCCGCCGGGAGCGCGTACGACGCCGCGCAGCACGGCACCGCCCGCCAGCTCGATGTCCTGCCGGGTCTCCCTGGCCGCCTGCACACTGACCGGGAGGGCGGCGGGACGGAAGGCGGGGGCGCTGGCCGCCAGGGTGTACTCGCCGGCCACCAGCTCGCTGATGACGTAGGCGCCCTCGCGCCCGGTGCGGGTGGTCGCGACGACCTCGCCCCGAACGTCGGTGAGGGTGACCGCCGCGTCGCCGACCGGCGTGCCGTCGGGGGTGAGGACCGCCCCGGCGAGCCGGCCGGCCCCGCCGAGCACCACGTCGAGCTCCACCGGTCGGTCGCCCACCGTGACGCTGACGGCCTGTGGCTGGTGGCCGCCCGCGGCGGCGATCAGGACGTAGGCGCCGGCGACGGGCGCGCTCAGGGCGTACCGTCCGTCGTCGCCGCTCGCCCCGCGTCCGACCTGCCGTCCCTGGACGTCGATGAGGGTGAGCGCGGCCCTCCCCACCTGCGTCCCGTCGGGGTGCTGGACGCATCCGCGCACGGGGGTCCCGGTGAGGGGACCGGACGGCGGGGGGCCGGGGTCGGTGCGGGCCGAGGGGATCGCGGAGGGCGCCACGGCCGGGTCGGGGGCCGTCTGCGGGGTGGGGTGGGACACCAGCGATTTCTCCTTGAGGAAGAAGGCGAGGAACAGGCCGAGCAGGAGCACCGGCACCAGGTAGAGGAAGATCCGCGGCATCGCGTCGGCGTACGCCTGGATGTAGGCGTCGCGCAGCGCGGGCTCCATGGTGTGCACGAGCTGCGGGGTGATCGACTCCGGGTCGGGCAGGTCCGCGCCGGTGGGGAGCCGCACCCCGAGCGCGTCCGCGAGCCGACCGGCGAACAGGGTGCCGAAGATCGCGGCGCCGATGCTGCCGCCGATCTGCCGGAAGTAGTTGTGGGCGCTGGTGGCGGTGCCGAGGTCGGACGGGCGTACGGAGTTCTGCACGGCCAGCACGAGGATGGACATGACGAGGCCGATGCCGATGCCCAGGACGGCCTGGAAGACGCCGTACTGCAACGGCGAGGTACTCGTGTCGAGGAGGGAGAGCAGCCACATGCCGACGGCCGACACGGCTCCGCCCACCAGCGGGAAGACGCGGTAGCGGCCGGTGCGCGAGACGAGCTGGCCGGAGACGACCGACGCGACGACGATGCCGCCCATCATCGGCAGCATCAGCAGCCCCGACTCGGTGGCGGACACGCCCTCGACCATCTGGAGGTAGGTCGGCAGGTAACTGGCGGCCCCGAACAGCGCGACCCCGACGACGGCGCCCACCAGCGAGGTCACGTTGAAGACCGAGTCACGGAACAGCCGCAGCGGGATGACGGGTTCGGCGGCGCGGTGCTCGACGACCAGGAAGAGCAGGGCCGTTCCCGCGGCCCCGGCGGCGAGTCCCAGAATGGTCCGCGAGCCCCAGGCGTACTCCGTGCCGCCCCAGCTGGTCAGCAGCACCACGCAGGTCGAGGCGGCGGCCAGCAGCAGCGCCCCCAGTACGTCGAGCCGGGGGCGGACCGAGGGTTTCGGCAGCTTCAGCACGAGCGCGATGACGGCGAGGGTGACGATGCCGAACGGCACGTTGATGTAGAAGCACCAGCGCCAGGAGGCGTGGTCGGTGAAGAAGCCGCCGAGGAGGGGGCCGGCGACGGAGGCGAGGCCGAAGACCGCGCCGATGAGGCCCATGTAGCGGCCCCGCTCCCTGGCCGGGACGATGTCGGCGATGATCGCCTGGACGCCGATCATCAGCCCGCCGCCGCCGATGCCCTGGACGGCCCGGAAGGCGATGAGCTCGTCCATGGTGCGCGACCAGCCCGCGAGGGCGGACCCGATGACGAAGATGACGATCGCGAACTGGAAGACGCTCTTGCGGCCGAAGAGGTCACCCAGCTTGCCGTAGATCGGCAGACCGATCGTGGAGGCGAGCAGGTAGGCGGTGACCGCCCAGGACATCTTGTCCAGGCCGTGCAGCTCGCCGACGATCTTCGGCAGGGCGGTGGCGACGATCATCTGGTCGAGCGCCGCGAGCAGCAGGGTGAGCATCAGGCCGAGGAAGACCAGCCTGACCCTGCGGGGGCTGATGCCGTCCGGCGGCGCGGGCGGTCCGGCGGCGGACGGCGGGCGGGGCGGCTCGGCCGCCACCGGGTCACCGGGTGCCGCCCGGACCCCGGGCGGACCGTAGCCCGCGCCTCCCGGCTCGTCCTCCACCAGAGTGATCCCACCCACCACGTGACGCTCCCCTCGTCGCAGCTGCGCCGCCCATTTCTCGCACCAGGCGGTGAGGCGGGGCAAACGCGAACAGGTGCGCGCTCGGCGCGCGCGGAGGGCTTATGCCCCGGTGGGAGGCACTACGGCGCACAACCGGCCACCCCGGAAAACCACCCGTTCCGGTGAGGCCGGCCGTGACGCCAACAGCAGGGGGAGCAGGGTTACTTCTCGACCTCGGTGGCCAGGTTCTGGAGCAGTTCGTCGTAGATCCGGCCGAGCCCCTTGGGTGCGAAGGTCTTCTCGAAGAACCCGCCGATGCCTCCCGCTCCGTTCCAGACGGTCGAGACGACGGCCTTGGACTTCCCCTCACCGGCCGGGGTGACGGTCCAGGTGGTGACCATCGACGAGTTGCGGTCCTTCTCGACCAGCTGACCGTCGGTGGGCTCGGTGACCTCGAGCAGGCAGTCGCGGACCCGCTTGCTGGTGGCCTGGAGCTTCCAGTGGACGAGGGTGCCTTCGCCGTCCCCGCCCTCGCGCACCTCGTACTCGCTGAAGTGCCCGGTCAGCACCTTGCCCCGGACCTCCTTGTAGTCGGCCAGCGCATCGAACACCGCCTCCGCGTCCGCCGCGATGATCCGCTCTGTCGTGGCCTCGACCTGCGCCATGCCTGTTCCTCCAGCACTCGGTTGTTCGGGGTGCTGCTGAGCCAACCACCTCGGGTGCGGCCCCTCAAAATCGGGTCCCGCTTCGTACCCCGCACGATCAAGGGAACATATGTTCTATTCTCTGCGGAGTACTACCGAGGAGGCGCACATGCGCTGGGACAATCTGGCAGAGAACACGACAAAAACAGGGAACGGCGCCCTCTTCGCCGCGGACGCGGTGACCACGCGCACGTTCGACACCCCGGAGTTCCGGGGCATCACCTTCCACGAGGTACGGGCCCGCTCGATCGTGAACCGGGTGCCCGGGGCCTCCCGCATGCCGTTCGAATGGACCGTGAACCCGTACCGGGGCTGCACCCACGCCTGTGTGTACTGCTTCGCCCGCAGGACCCACAGCTACCTGGACCTGGACACCGGCCTCGGCTTCGACTCCCAGATCGTGGTCAAGGTCAACGCACCCGAGCTGCTCGGCCGCCACCTGGCCTCACGCCAGTGGCACGGCCAGCACATCGCCATGGGCACGAACGTGGACTGCTACCAGCGGGCCGAGGGCCGCTACCGGCTGATGCCCGGCATCATCGCGGCCCTGCGCGACCACGCGAACCCCTTCTCCGTCCTCACGAAGGGAACGCTGATCCTGCGCGACCTCGACCTGTTGCGGCAGGCCGCCGAGGTCACCGAGGTGGGCGTCTCCGTCTCCGTCGGGTTCACCGACGGCGAGCTGTGGCGCACGGTCGAGCCGGGCACCCCCTCCCCCGAGCGCCGCCTGGACGTCGTCCGGGCCATGACGGACAACGGGATCGGCTGCGGTGTGCTGATGGCCCCGGTCATCCCCTTCCTCGGTGACCGCCCCGACCAGCTGCGCGCCACGGTCCGCGCCATCGCCGCCGCCGGGGCGACCTCGGTCACACCGCTGGTCCTGCACCTGCGGCCCGGCGCCCGCGAGTGGTTCATGCGGTGGCTCGGCCACCACCATCCGCACCTGGTGCGGCGGTACGAACAGATGTACGCGGACGGGGCGTACGCGCCGACCTGGTACCAGCAGGGCATCACCCGCCGGGTGCACGAGCTGGCGGCGGAGTACGGCATCGGCCCGGCGGACCGGGGCGGCGCCCGGCGCGTCGTCCGCGAGACCCCGGACGGAGCCCCGGACGGCCCTGCGGACGGCCCCACCCAGCTGTCACTGCTCTGACCGCACCGGCCTCCCTCACCGAACGGGTCAACTCTCGGCGCCGGGCGACCCCCCGCCCCCGGATCCGGGAAGCATGCGGCCGGGCTGTGCCCCCCACAGCCGCGTTCCCCGACCCAGGGAGGCCCCATGACGAAACGTGCAGGAATCCTGGTCGCGGTCGGTGCGACGGTCGCGGGTCTGGTGACCGCCGTACCGTCCACCGCGTCCGCGCCCTCCCCGTCCGCCGCGTCCCTCAAGTGGACCGGCTGCGGGACGAAGGCGTACCCGACGCTCCAGTGCTCGACCGTCCGCGCCCCGCTGGACCATGACAACCCGTCGGGCATGCCGGTCACGCTCGCCCTCTCCCGGATCCCGCACACGGCGAAGACCTCGCAGGGCCCGCTGCTGGTCAACCCCGGCGGCCCCGGCGGAAGCGGGCTCTCCATGGCGGGCTTCGTGGCGTCCTCCCTGCCCGCGAAGCTCGCCGCGCAGTACGACGTGATCGGGTTCGACCCGCGCGGGGTCGGCAGGAGCACCCCGGCCCTGAACTGCGTACCGAAGTACTTCGAGCCCGTGCGCCCCGACTCCGTGCCCGACTCCCGCAAGGCGGAGAAGGCCTCGCGCGACCGCGCCGCGTCCTTCGCCGCCGCGTGCGGCGAGAAGCACGGTGACCTGCTGCCGTACATGGACACGGTCAGCGCCGCGAAGGACCTCGACGTCATCCGCCGGGCCCTCGGCGCGCAGCGGATCAGCTACTTCGGATACTCCTACGGCACCTACCTGGGCGCGGTGTACGCCAAGCTGTTCCCCGAGCGCGTCCGCCGCCTGGTGCTGGACTCGGTCGTGGACCCGAAGGGCGTCTGGTACGAGGACAACCTCGGCCAGGACCACGCGTTCGACGCGCGCCACAAGGCCTTCGCCGGGTGGGTGGCGAAGAACGACGCCGTGTACCGCCTGGGCAAGGACCCCGCCGCGGTGGAAGCCGCGTGGTACCGGATGCGCGCCGCGGTGAAGAAGCACCCCGCGGCAGGGAAGGTCGGGCCCTCCGAGCTCGAGGACACGTTCCTGCCGGGCGGCTACTACGACGGCTACTGGCCGCGCCTCGCCGAGACGTTCGCGGCGTACGTGAACGACAAGGACCAGGACGCGCTCGCCACGGCCTACGAGGACTTCGCGGCCGTCGACGCGAGCGGTGAGAACGGGTACTCCGTCTACGCGGCCGTGCAGTGCCGCGACGCCGGCTGGCCCCGGTCCTGGCGCACGTGGCGCGACGACACCTGGCAGGCGCACCGCAAGTCGCCCTTCATGTCATGGAACAACACCTGGTACAACGCTCCGTGCGCCACCTGGCCGGTGGAGCCGCTGGAGCCCGTCGAGGTCACCAACGACGCGATCCCGCCCGCCCTGGTCCTCCAGGCCACCGACGACGCGGCCACCCCCTACGAGGGCGGCGTCACCATGAGCCGCGGGCTGAAGGGGGCCGCTCTCGTCGTCGAGCAGGGCGGCGGCAACCACGGGATCACGCTGAGCGGCAACGGGTGCCTGGACAGGCACCTGGTGGCCTACCTCACCGACGGCACCCTCCCGTCCGGCGGCGGCAGCGGCCCGGACGCGGTCTGCGCCGCCCAGCCGGAGCCGAAGGCCGCCACGGTGACGAAGGCGGCCGCCGACACGAAGGGCACCACGCTGCACGGCCTGCTCGGCTTCCGCGGCTGATCCGCGACTGAGAAATGCCGGGCCCCGCGCCGGGGGCGTACGCCAGGATGGGCCGCGTGACCACACGGACCGTCCCGGCGCACGCCCCCGGCGTGCGTGTCCGGGAGATGACCCTCGACGACTGTGCCGCGGTGGCGGACATCAGGGTGCGCGGCTGGCGGCACGCGTACGCGGGACTGGTCCCACGGACGTACCTGGACGCGATGGACGCCGCCCGGGACGCCGAGCGCCGGCGCGCGCACCTCACGGCGGACGACGGGCAGATGAACCTGGTGGCCGAGGCTCCGCACGCCACGGTGACGGGCTGGGCGTGCCACGGACCGTGCCGCGACGGAGACGCCCGGCCGGGGAGCGCCGAGCTGTACGCGCTCTACGTGCGTCCGGACCGCATCGGCACGGGCACCGGGCGCACGCTCCTGACCGAGGCGACCGGCCGGGCCTCGGCGGGCGGCTTCCTCACGATGACGCTCTGGGTACTGAAGGAGAACGTGCGGGCCCGGCGCCTCTACGAGCGGGCGGGCTTCCGCCCGGACGGTGCGGAGGAGGCCTTCGAGGCGGGTGGCGCCCTGGTGCCCGAGGTCCGCTACGTTCGCCCCCTCAGCCCGCCGGCATCCGGCTGAGGGCTTCCGCCGCCGCCGTACCCAGGCGCGGGTGCGGCAGGGCGGCCTCCAGGACCGGGCGGGCCCTCCCGTCCTCCAGCGCCCCCAGCCCCTCGACGCAGGCGAGCGCGACCCGCCAGTGCGGCTCGCCGGGGGCCAGCAGCCGGTGCAGGGTGCTGACCAGGGCGGGGACCGATTCGGGTGCGCGCAGGGCGGTCAGGAGCCGCACCGGGTGCAGGGCGTAGGCGGTCCGCATGCGGTTGGTGGCGAGCGCGGCCGCCGCGCCGGGTGTCCGGGGGTCGCCGAGGAGCCTGAGGGCGTACGCGGCCGATACGCAGCGCTCGGGATCGCGGTGGTTGAGGAGGAGGACCAGGGCCTCGAAGGCCCGGCGGTCGCCCCGGCAGCCGAGCCGGAAGGCCGCCATCTCCCGTGCCCACAGGGGGCGTTCGGGTGCGACCAGGGCCAGGGCCAGCTCCTCGTCGTCCTCGGTGGTGAGCAGTCTCCGGAAGGCCACGGACCCACCCGCCTCGTCACCGAGCCTGTCCACCAGCGAGCGGAACTCCTCATCCATGACCCTGAGTCTAGCGCCGAACACGCAGGGTGTTCGGGGAAACTGTGTGCCAGTGCACAACTGACCAGGGCTGGCGCGCTCGTTACCCGCCGGTTAATCTCAAGTGAGCGGGACACACACCCGCCGGCTCCGGTGGCCTGGTGACGCAGCCACCCGGAGTGCTCGTCGGTTCGGCAGTTCGTGCGACGCGGCTCGGGACAGAGCCCGTCCCCCTCCCCCGGGTGCGGTGCGCGCCCGGGACCCGCACCACGACGCGTGATTCCCGCGCACGGAACGCCGGTTGCTCCCCGAGCCCGCCCGCTCCCGCGCTCCTCCCAGTCGTCACTCACCCTGGAGTCCCGTGATGGACACCCCTCTCACCATCATCGCCGTCGTCGGCCTCGGCACCATGGGCACCGGCATCGCCGAGGTCCTGGCCCGTGCGGGCCGCGAGGTCGTCGGCATCGACGTCAGCGAAGCCGCCGCCCGCCAGGCCGTCGCCTCCCTGGAGGCCTCCACGGCGCGCTCCGTGCGCCGGGAACGGATCACGGAGCGGGAGCGGGGAGACATCCTCGCCCGGTTCCGCACGTTCTGCGATCTGCGGGCCGCGGCGGACGCCGAGCTGGTCATCGAGGTCGTGCCGGAGACGTACGAGATCAAGCAGCAGGTCTTCCGTGAGCTGGACGCGGTGGTCTCCCCCACCGCGATCCTCGCGACGGGCACGAACGCCCTCTCGGTGACCCGGCTGGCCGCCGAGTCGCAGCACCCCGAGCGCGTCCTCGGCCTGCACTTCTTCAATCCCGCGCCGGTCATGAAGCTCGTCGAGGTGGTCTCCTCGGTGCTGACCGCGCCGCCGGCCGTGGAGAGCGTCACCCGGCTCGCGCGTGAGCTGGGAAAGGAGCCGGTCGCCGTGGGCGACCGGCCGGGCTTCGTCGCCGACGGCCTGCTGTTCGGCTACCTCAACCAGGCCGCGGCGATGTACGAGGCGAACTACGCCTCCCGCGAGGACATCGACGCCGCCATGAGACTGGGCTGCGGGCTGCCGATGGGCCCCCTGGCCCTGCTCGACCTGATCGGCATCGACACCGCCCGCACGGTCCTGGAGGCCATGTACGCCGCGTCCCACGACCGTCTGCACGCCCCGGCCCCGGTGCTCGGGCAGCTCGGCGAGGCGGGCCTGACCGGCCGTAAGGCGGGGCGCGGCTTCTACACGTACGACGCCCCCGGCGGCCAGGACGTGGTGCCGGACGCGCTGACCCCGGCCGGGAGCGCGGGTGCCTCCGCCGGGCGGGAGGTGACGTCGGTGGGCGTGGCCGGTTCGGGGACGATGGCCTCGGGCATCGCGGAGGTGTTCGCGAAGGCCGGCTACGCCGTGGTGCTCGCCGCACGCAGCCAGGAGAAGGCGGACGCGGCCAGGGCGCGGATCGCCACGTCGCTGGACCGCTCGGTGGCCAAGGGCCGGCTGACGGAAGAGGCCAGGGACGGGACCCTCGCCCGGATCACCGCGTCGGGAACGCTGGACTCCCTCTCCGACGTCGGCCTCGCGGTCGAGGCGGTCGCCGAGGACCTGGAGGTCAAGCGGCAGCTCTTCCGGACCCTGGACAAGGTGTGCAGGCCGGGCGCGGTGCTGGCGACGACCACCTCGTCCCTGCCCGTCGTGGCGGTCGCCAGCGTGACCTCGCGGCCCGGGGACGTCGTCGGGATGCACTTCTTCAACCCGGCGCCCGCGATGAAACTGGTCGAGGTGGTCCGCACGGTGCTGACCTCGGACGAGGCGCACGCCACGGTCCGCGGGATCTGCGTGAAGGTGCGCAAGCATCCCGTCGACTGCGGTGACCGAGCCGGCTTCATCGTGAACGCGCTGCTGTTCCCCTACCTCAACAACGCGATCAAGATGGTCGAGGAGCACTACGCGACGCTCGACGACATCGACGCGGCCATGAAGCTGGGCGGGGGCTACCCCATGGGGCCCTTCGAGCTCCTGGACGTGGTCGGCCTCGACGTCTCCCTCGCCATCGAGAAGGTCCTGCACGGCGAGTTCCGCGACCCGGGCCTCGCCCCGGCGCCGCTGCTCGAGCATCTGGTGGCCGCGGGCTGCCTCGGCCGGAAGACGGGGCGCGGCTTCCGCGAATATGCCCGGCGCTGACCCCGGGGCCGGGTGGGGCGGGTTGCTGGGGCCGTCGGGCGACCCGCCCCCACAGGCGCGCTCCCCTGCGCCGATGGGTTACGTTCACCTCATGTCCCAACCCGCCAAGCCCCCCCGTTCCTCCGCCGCGAAGGACGCCCCGGAGAGTGCCGCAGGCACCCGGGCGGCCGCGCAACGGCTCAAGATGCGCCGTGAACTGGCCGCGGCGGCCATGGAACTGTTCGCCACCAAGGGGTACGAGGCGACGACGGTCGACGAGATCGCGGGGGCGGCCGGGGTCGCCCGGCGCACGTTCTTCCGCCACTTCCGTTCCAAGGAGGAGGCGATCTTCCCGGACCACGACGACACCCTCGTCAGGGCCGAGGCCGTCCTCAACGCGGCCCCCGCGCACGAGCACCCCCTCGACACCGTGTGCCGCGGCATCAAAGAGGTCATGAAGATGTACGCGGCGAAGCCCGCGGTCTCCGTGGCGCGCTACAAGCTGACCCGTGAGGTGCCCACGCTGCGCGAGGCCGAGATCGCCTCGGTGGCCCGCTACGAGCGGCTGTTCACACGCTATCTGCTGGGCCACTTCGACGAGCGCGACCATCACGTGGGCAACGACGACCCGCTGCTCGCGGAGGTCGCGGCGTCCGCGGTCGTGACCGCGCACAACCACGTGCTGCGGCGCTGGCTGCGGGCGGGCGGCAAGGGCGACGTCGAGTCGCAGCTCGACCACGCGTTCGCGATCGTCCGGGACACCTTCGGCACGGGGATCGGCGCGGGCCGGACCGTGGGGGGCGAGCCCGCCAGGACCCCCGCGGCCTCGGTGTCCAGGGAGGGCGAGGTGCTGGTCGCCGTGGCCCGTACCGACGCACCGCTCGACGAGGTCATGCGCACGATCCAGCAGGCCCTGAAGGAGCACTGAGGACGGGCCCCGGCCCTCCGGGGTCCTCCCGCCCCGATCATGCCGGGCTCACGTGTTCCGGCGCCTGGTCCGGCCCGGTCCGCACGAAGGACCCCGAGGGGCCGAGGGCCGCCTCCGCGTACCAGGGCGGCGGGGCCGAGCCCTCGCTCCACGCGGTGAGTCCTTCGATGCCGACACAGACGATGCCGCACCTCCCGGCGTACTCCAGCGCGGGCTCCGTGAACGCGCCGGTGGTGACGACGACCGCCGTGTCGGCGCCGTGCACCGCGTAGCAGGTGCCGCCGAAGCGCTGGAGGTCCTGCGAGCCGACCTTGTTGCCCTCCGTGTACCGCTTGCACTGGATCACCAGGCTGCGGCCGTCCGGGGTGGTGGCCACCACGTCCGCGCCCAGGTCGCCGGCGCCTCCGACGACCTCCGCGTCCGTGCAGCCGTCCCGCCCGCAGAGGGCGGCCACGGCCTCCTCGAAGTCGTACGGGTCCATCGCCGCGTACCCGTACGGATCCTCCGGCGTCCCGCCGGCCGGCACCGGCTCCGGGTCGGGGTCCGGCCCCGCGTCCTGCCCCGCGTCCGGAACGCCGCCCTCCACGGGCCGTTCCTCCAGGGCGGCGTCCACCGCGTCGCGGGCGGCCCCGAGGGCGCTCCCCGCGACCCCGGCCGCCGCCCCGCGGACACGGCGCCCGCGCAGCAGCGCCACGAGCACCGCCACCAGGACGACGGCCAGGACGGCGACGGCCACCGGATGCCGTTCGGCGCTCTTCAGCGCGGTGCGCACCGCCAGTCCGCCGCCGCAGACCAGGAGGGCGAGGAACACGAAGCCGAACGTGGTCCGGCGGAGGTCGAATTCGGATCTGCGGCCCTTGCGGGCCCCTCTGCGCACCGGTATGCCCATCGCGTACCCACCCCTGTCCCTCACGGTCCCGTCAAGATCACTTTCGTCTGCCCAGGGGCCACGGGTTGACGCACCCGGCCGTGCGGCCGGTCCCGCGCCGACGACGCCGTACGGGTACCGCAGCGCGCCATGGAGCCCACAAACAGGGGAGCAATCAGGCATACCGCCCATGATGTTGCTCATGCGTGCCTACGAGATGACAACTGAGAGAAATTGTTGGCACTGGGTGCCTTGCCACCTGTCACGGAGTGCCATACGTTGAAGGTGTCCGGGCGGCCGGCGTGCAGAGACCTCTCGTACGCCGGCTGTCCCCGCAGACCACGTGTCGGCGCGCCCGGGCGCCTGCGTCACAGGCACACCCTTCTGCTCCACCGAGCAGGCCCGCAGCACCACCTGCCGAACCGACGGCACACCTCCACACCGCACCGCTCCCCCTGACCACAGGGGTACTCCGGCGTCCTCCCGAGCCGGAGACCCGATCTGCCGGAGGCAACACCGTGAAGGAAATCCTGGACGCGATCGAATCGCGGGACAGCACGGCCGCGGACTTCGCGGGCCTGTCCATCCCCGAGTCGTACCGCGCGGTGACCGTCCACAAGGACGAGGCCGAGATGTTCGCCGGCGTCGCCGGCCACGACAAGGACCCCCGCGAGTCCCTCCATGTCGAGGACGTGCCGGTGCCCGAACTCGGGCCGGGCGAGGCCCTGGTGGCCGTCATGGCCAGCTCGGTCAACTACAACTCCGTGTGGACGTCGATCTTCGAGCCCGTCTCGACCTTCGGCTTCCTGGAGCGGTACGGCAGGCTCAGCGACCTCAGCAAGCGGCACGACCTGCCGTACCACGTCATCGGATCCGACCTGGCGGGTGTCGTCCTGCGCACCGGGCCCGGCGTCAACGCCTGGGCCCCGGGCGACGAGGTCGTCGCGCACTGCCTGTCCGTCGAGCTCGAATCCAGTGACGGGCACAACGACACGATGCTCGACCCCGAGCAGCGCATCTGGGGCTTCGAGACCAACTTCGGCGGCCTGGCGGAGATCGCGCTCGTCAAGTCCAACCAGCTGATGCCCAAGCCGAAGCACCTCAGCTGGGAGGAGGCGGCGGCTCCGGGCCTGGTCAACTCCACCGCGTACCGCCAGCTCGTCTCGCGCAACGGCGCCGGCATGAAGCAGGGCGACAACGTGCTGATCTGGGGCGCGAGCGGCGGACTCGGCTCGTACGCGACCCAGTTCGCGCTGGCCGGCGGCGCCAACCCGATCTGCGTCGTCTCCAGCGACCAGAAGGCGGAGATCTGCCGCAGGATGGGCGCCACCGCGATCATCGACCGCAACGCCGAGGACTACAGGTTCTGGAAGGACGAGCACCACCAGGACCCGCGTGAGTGGAAGCGCTTCGGCAAGCGCATCCGCGAGCTGACCGGCGGCGAGGACGTGGACATCGTCTTCGAGCACCCGGGCCGCGAGACCTTCGGCGCGAGCGTGTACGTGACCCGCAAGGGCGGCACGATCGTCACCTGCGCCTCGACCTCGGGCTACCAGCACGAGTACGACAACCGCTACCTGTGGATGTCGCTCAAGAGGATCGTCGGCTCCCACTTCGCCAACTACCGGGAGGCGTGGGAGGCCAACCGGCTGATCGCCAAGGGGAAGATCCACCCGACGCTCTCCAAGGTCTACTCCCTGGAGGACACCGGCCAGGCCGCGTACGACGTGCACCGCAACCTGCACCAGGGCAAGGTCGGTGTGCTCGCGCTGGCCCCCCGCGAGGGGATGGGCGTGAGCGACCCGGAGCTGCGGGAGCGGCACGTCGACGCCATCAACCTGTTCCGTGACACATCGGCGGAGCGGGCCAACCCATCCACCCGCAACGTCTGAGGTCCCTCCATGACCGAACGTCAGAAGGACCGTCCGTGGCTGATGCGGACGTACGCCGGGCACTCGACCGCCGAGGCGTCCAACGAGCTCTACCGGCGCAACCTCGCCAAGGGCCAGACGGGTCTCTCGGTCGCCTTCGACCTGCCCACGCAGACCGGCTACGACCCCGACCACGTGCTCGCCCGCGGCGAGGTGGGCCGGGTCGGGGTGCCGGTCTCGCACCTCGGTGACATGCGGCGGCTGTTCCAGGACATCCCCCTGGAGCAGATGAACACCTCGATGACGATCAACGCGACCGCGATGTGGCTGCTGGCGCTGTACCAGGTGGTCGCGGAGGAACAGGGCGCGGACCCCGGCCGGCTCCAGGGCACCACGCAGAACGACATCGTGAAGGAGTACCTCTCGCGCGGGACGCACGTCTTCCCGCCGGGGCCCTCGCTGCGGCTGACGACCGACATGATCACGTACACGGTCAACCGCATCCCGAAGTGGAACCCGATCAACATCTGCAGCTACCACCTCCAGGAGGCGGGGGCCACCCCGGTCCAGGAGATCGCGTACGCCATGTCGACGGCCATAGCGGTGCTCGACGCCGTCCGTGACTCCGGGCAGGTGCCGGAGGAGCGGTTCGGGGACGTCGTCGCCCGCATCTCGTTCTTCGTGAACGCGGGGGTCCGCTTCATCGAGGAGATGTGCAAGATGCGCGCCTTCGGCCGCATCTGGGACCGGGTCACCCGGGAGCGGTACGGCATCGCGAACCCCAAGCAGCGCCGCTTCCGCTACGGGGTGCAGGTCAACTCCCTGGGGCTCACCGAGGCGCAGCCGGAGAACAACGTCCAGCGCATCGTGCTGGAGATGCTGGCCGTCACCCTCTCCAAGGACGCCCGCGCCCGCGCCGTGCAGCTGCCCGCCTGGAACGAGGCCCTGGGGCTGCCCCGCCCCTGGGACCAGCAGTGGTCGCTCCGCATCCAGCAGGTACTGGCGCACGAGAGCGATCTGCTGGAGTACGAGGACATCTTCACCGGTTCGCACGTCATCGAGGCCAAGGTCGACGACCTGGTCACCGAGTCGCTGGCCGAGATCGACCGCATCCAGCAGATGGGCGGCGCGATGGCCGCGGTGGAGTCCGGCTACCTGAAGTCGGAGCTGGTCTCCTCGCACGCGGCGCGACGGGCGCGGATCGAGGGCGGCGAGGAGAAGATCGTCGGCGTCAACATCCACACGACGACCGAGCCCAGCCCGCTGACCGCCGACCTGGACGCCGCGATCATGACGGTGGACCCCGAGAACGAGGCGCGGGTGGTCGCCGCGCTCGGCGACTGGCGCGACAACCGCGACGAGGCCCGCGCCACCGAGGCGCTGGCGGCCCTGAAGAAGGCGGCGGCGGGCACCGAGAACATGATGGAGGCGACCGTCGAGTGCGCACGGGCGGGGGTCACCACGGGTGAGTGGTCCTGGGCCCTGCGCGACGTGTTCGGCGAGTTCCGCGCGCCGACCGGCGTCTCGTCCGCGCCGGTGACCGTCCCCGCGGAGGCGGGCACCCCCCTCGCACTGGTCCGGGAGAAGGCCGCCCGCACCGCCGGGGACCTGGGCGTCGGGCGGCTGCGCCTGCTGGTCGGCAAGCCCGGCCTGGACGGGCACTCCAACGGCGCCGAGCAGATCGCCGTACGGGCCAGGGACGCCGGCTTCGAGGTGGTCTACCAGGGAATCAGGCTGACGCCCGAGCAGATCACCGACGCCGCGCTGGCCGAGGACGTGCACTGCGTCGGCCTGTCGATCCTGTCCGGCTCGCACGCCGAGCTGGTTCCGGACGTGCTGCGCCGGCTGCGCGAGGCGGGTGCGCCGGACATCCCGGTGATCGCCGGCGGCATCATCCCCCCGGCCGACGCGCACGCGCTCCTCTCCGCCGGAGTCGCCGCCGTCTTCACCCCGAAGGACTTCGGCATCACCGAGATCATCGGCCGTATCGTCGACGAGATCCGGAAAGCGAACAAGCTCGACCCTCTGGAGGTCTCCGCATGACCACGCCCACCGCCCCGGTGAACCGGCTGCGCCCGCGCCGTTCCTGTCTGGCCGTGCCGGGCTCCAACCCCCGGTTCCTGGAGAAGGCCCAGGGCCTCCCGGCCGACCAGGTCTTCCTGGACCTGGAGGACGCCTGCGCGCCGCTCGCCAAGGAGGGCGCCCGCCACCACATCGTCGACGCGCTCAACAAGGGCGACTGGACGGGCAAGACCCGGGTCGTACGGGTCAACGACTGGACGACGCACTGGACGTACCGCGACGTCATCACGGTCGTCGAGGGGGCGGGCCAGAACCTCGACTGCATCATGCTGCCCAAGGTCCAGGACGCGCGGCAGGTCGTCGCCCTGGACCTGCTGCTGACCCAGATCGAGAAGACGATGGGCTTCGAACCCGGCCGGATCGGGATCGAGGCGCAGATCGAGAACGCCAGGGGCCTGGTGAACATCGACGACATCGCCGCCGCCTCGCCCCGGGTGGAGACCCTGATCTTCGGCCCGGCCGACTTCATGGCCTCGATCAACATGAAGACCCTGGTCGTCGGCCAGCAGCCGCCCGGCTACCCGGCGGACGCGTACCACTACATCCTGATGCGCATCCTGATGGCGGCCCGCACGCACGACCTCCAGGCCATCGACGGGCCCTTCCTCCAGATCCGCGACGTGGACGCCTACCGCGAGGTGGCCGGCCGTGCGGCGGCCCTGGGCTTCGACGGCAAGTGGGTGCTGCACCCGGGCCAGGTCGACGCGGCGAACGAGGTGTTCTCGCCGTCGCAGGAGGACTACGACCACGCCGAGCTGATCCTCGACGCGTACGACTGGTACACCTCGGAGGAGGGCGGCAGGAAGGGTTCGGCGATGCTCGGCGACGAGATGATCGACGAGGCCAGCCGCAAGATGGCCCTGGTCATCGCGGGCAAGGGCCGCGCGGCCGGCATGCGCCGCACCTCCGAGTTCGAAGCCCCGGAGGCCTGAGATGCAGTTCGGACGCACCTTTGAGGAGTTCGAGGTCGGTGCTGTCTACAAGCACTGGCCGGGGAAAACGGTCACGGAATACGACGACCACCTGTTCTGCCTGCTGACCATGAATCACCACCCCCTGCACCTGGACAGCAATTACGCCGGGAGCACGACGGATTTCGGGAAGAACGTCGTCGTCGGCAACTACGTCTACTCACTGCTGCTGGGCATGTCGGTTCCCGACGTCTCCGGCAAGGCGATCGCCAATCTGGAGGTGGAGTCGCTGAAACACGTCGCGCCCACCTTTCACGGCGACACGGTCTACGGCGAGACGACCGTGCTCGGCAAGACCCCGTCGAGGTCGAAGAACGACCGCGGCATCGTCCACGTCGAGACGAGGGGGCACAAGCAGGACGGGACGCTGGTCTGCGTGTTCCGCCGCAAGGTGATGGTCCCCACCGAGGCGTACGTCCGGGCGCGCGGCGGGGAGCAGCCGGGCCGGCCCGAGACCGTTCAGCCGCCGGACAGGAACGCGGAGAAGCAGGAGAAGCAGCCATGAGCCGACTCGCCCGGACCGCAGGTCTGACGGACGTCCAGCAGGAAATCCTCTCCACGGTCAGGGATTTCGTCGACAAGGAGATCATTCCTGTCGCCACCCGGCTGGAACACGACGACGCGTATCCGACGGACATCGTCGAAGGACTCAAGGAACTCGGCCTGTTCGGGCTGATGATCCCGGAGGAGTACGGCGGCCTCGGCGAGTCACTCCTCACGTACGCGCTGTGCGTCGAGGAGATCGCCCGGGGATGGATGAGCGTCTCCGGCATCATCAACACGCACTTCATCGTGGCGTACATGCTCAAGCAGCACGGCACACAGGAGCAGAAGGACACGTTCCTGCCGCGGATGGCGCTGGGCGAGGTGCGAGGCGCGTTCTCGATGTCCGAGCCGGCGCTGGGCTCGGACGTCTCGGCGATCTCGTCCAGGGGCGTCAGGGACGGCGACGAGTACGTCCTCGACGGCCAGAAGATGTGGCTGACGAACGGCGGGACGTCCACCCTGGTGGCCGTTCTGTGCCGGAGTGACGAAGGACACCCCGAGGGGACCGCTCCGCACAGGTCGATGACGACCTTCCTGGTGGAGAAGGAGGCGGGCTTCGGCGAGGTCCGCCCCGGCCTCACCATCCCGGGGAAGATCGACAAGATGGGCTACAAGGGGGTCGACACGACCGAGCTCATCATGGACGGACTACGCATTCCGGCCAATCGTGTCCTGGGAGGCGTCACCGGCCGAGGTTTTTACCAAATGATGGACGGTGTCGAGGTCGGGCGGGTGAATGTCGCCGCGCGTGGCTGCGGCGTCGCACAACGTGCGTTCGAACTGGGCATCTCCTACGCCCAGCAGCGTGAGACCTTCGGAAAACCGATCGCCCAGCACCAGGCGATCCAGTTCAAACTGGCCGAAATGGCCACCAAGGTCGAAGCCGCCCATGCCATGATGGTGAATGCAGCGCGCAAAAAGGACTCCGGGGAGCGGAACGACCTGGAGGCAGGGATGGCGAAGTACCTCGCCTCCGAGTACTGCAAGGAAGTCGTCGAGGACGCCTTCCGTATCCACGGCGGTTACGGCTTCTCCAAGGAGTACGAGATCGAGCGCCTCTACCGCGAGGCCCCGATGCTGCTGATCGGTGAAGGTACCGCCGAGATCCAGAAAATGATCATCGGTCGCCGGCTGCTCGAGGAGTACCGGTTCCAGGGCTGAAACGTCCCTTTCGAGGTGATTTGGTGGCGAAGAACATCACACCCGGTCAACCCCGTCCGGAGCCTTTCAGCTGTCCGACTCGGCTTCTGGCTTGCCCAGTTGCCGCTCGCACCCGATAGCATCGCGGGAAAGCCGCCGTCCCCCCGTTGCCAGCGCGGCATCATCCGCTACGAAGGTCATCCATGCCCGACAGCCAAATCCCTGCAACGCGCGGCGGGGTCCGCCTCGCCCGCGGAGCATCGCCGTGGCTCCTCCCGACCGTCGCCACCGCGGCACTCAGCCTCGCCCGGGCCCGCAAGTCCGGACGCTGGGCCGCCGTGGCCGTGCCCACCACCGCGCTCGCGGCGGGCATGCTGTGGTTCTTCCGTGACCCCGAGCGCGAGATCACCCAGGGCCGCGTCATCTCGCCCGCCGACGGCGTGGTGCAGAGCATCATGCCGTGGAAGGACGGGCGCACCCGCGTCGCGATCTTCATGAGCCCGCTGAACGTGCACGTGAACCGGGCGCCCCTGTCCGGCACGGTGACCTCGGTCGAGCACGTCCCGGGCGGGTTCGTCCCGGCGTTCAACAAGGAGAGCGAGAACAACGAGCGCGTTGTCTGGCACTTCGACACCGAGCTCGGCGACATCGAGATGGTGCAGATCGCGGGAGCGGTCGCCCGTCGGATCGTCCCCTACATCCCGCAGGGCACGAAGGTGGAGCAGGGCGAACGCATCGGTCTGATCCGCTTCGGCTCGCGCGTGGACATCTACCTTCCGGAAGGTGTCGATGTCGCGGTCGAGGTCGGCCAGGCCACGACCGCGGGGGTGACTCGAATTGACCGTGATTGATCCAGACACTCAGGCGAGCTGGGTTCCGGAGGCCGAGGAGCAGGACGACGCCGAGGACATGCCGCTCTCGATGCGGCTGTCGATAGCGGACACCCTCACTCTCGGTAACGCCACCTGTGGCTTCATGGCGGTGTACTTCACCACCACGGGGATCCTCATCCCGCACCTCACCGGCAGTGACGAGTCGGGCATGGCCCGGCACTCCGCTGCCACCGCGGTGATCCTCATGCTCCTGGCGGCCGTGTTCGACCTCTTCGACGGGCTCGTGGCGCGCAAGCTGCGCTCCTCGCCGATGGGCGCCGAGCTGGACAACCTCTCGGACCTGATCAGCTTCGGCCTCGCACCGGCGTACTTCGTCCTGGTGTACGGCATGGTCGCGGACGACGCACACCAGAGGGTGTCGGCGCTCGCGGCGATCGTGGTGCTGCTGGCGGTGGTGCTCAGACTCGCGCGCTTCTCGTGCGTGACGCTGAAGGACGGCATGTTCCAGGGCATGCCCAGCCCCTTCGGAGCGCTCACGGTCGTCTCGATCGTGCTCCTGGAGCTGCCCTTCGTGCCGACGCTCCTCGCGATCATCGGAGTGGCGTGGCTGATGGTCAGCCGGGTCGAGTACCCGAAGCCGCGGGGTGTCCTCGCGGTGGCGATGCTCAGCTGGATCGTGGCCGCGATGGGGCTCCTCGCCGCCTGGGCGTTCGACGCGCCCGGCGGACAGCTGCTCCTGCAGACCGGCTGCGCGCTGCAGGTCGTCCTGGGGGCGGTGATCCCGCTCTTCGCCACGGCGCGGCGGGTGAACACCTTCCGTGACAACCGGCGGGAGGCGCGGGCGGCCCAGCTCCCGTAGCCACGCGGAACGCGACTCCACGAGGGCCCGGATGCTCCCCGGCATCCGGGCCCTCGCGCGTCCGGGGCTCCCACGTCCGGGGCCCTCATGCGTCCGGGTCCCGCCGTCAGGGGCGCCGGGCGCGGCACACCGGGTGCGGACCCGTCGTGACCGCGCTCCGGGGGGCGGGCGGCGCCCGTACGTCCGGCGGTGTGCCTCAGCGGGTGCGGTGCCACCCCTCACGGGGGACGCTGGTAGGCGTGCGGGACCATGCCGGCGCCTCTGTCGCCACCACCGGTTCGGGCACGGAGCTGCTGGACAGTGCCGTGGCCCACCTCGTACGCGAGACCGGGGCGTCCGCGGTGATGCTGTACCTGCTGGAGCCGGGCGGCGGAACGCTCCACCTGGCCGTGCTCACCGGGGTGCCCGGCCAGTTCGCCACCCCGTGGACCCGGGTCCCGCTGTCCGCCCCGATACCGGTGGCCGACTCCGTGCGCCTGCGGTGCCTGATCTGGCTCGGCAGCCAGGAGGAGATGGCCCGCCGCTACCCGCGCCCGGCGCTCGTGCTCCCGTACCAGTTCGCGCTGGCCGCCGCCCCCATCCACGCCGGTGGCACCACCCGCGGCGGGCTGACCCTCCTGTGGCCCGGGTCCCACCCCCCGGAGCTGTCTCCCGAGGAGCGTGACGCCGTCGGCCGGGGCTGCCACGGCATCGGCGTACTCCTCCAGCAGGCCGAGGGCGGCGGCTATCCGGTCCTGCCCGGCATCGTGCCGCGGGTGCTGCCTCCGCCGGAGCCGGCCGCACCCGGTGCGGCCGAGGCCACGGCCGTCGCGGAGTTCGTGCGGCGGCTGCCCGGCGGGAGCTGCTCGCTGACGATCGACGGGAGGATCACCTACCTCAACGACGCGGCCGTCGCCCTCCTGGGAACGCGGGCCGAGGACGTCCTGGGCACGCTTCCCTGGGAGTCGCTCCCCTGGCTGGACGACCCCGCCGTCGAGGACCACTACCGGGCTGCCGTCATCAGCCGTCAGCAGACGTCCTTCACCGTGCTGCGCCCACCGGACCGATGGCTGTGCTTCCACCTTTTCCCGAACGCCACGGGCATCAGCGTCCGGATCGTGCCCACCGCGCGGCCCGGCCCCAGCGACGTCCCCGCGCCCTCGCTGCCCACCGCCGAAGCGGTACCGAACCGGGCCACCGCGCTGTACCACCTGATGCACCTGGCGGCGACCCTCACCGAGGCGGTCGGCACCCGGGACGTGATCGAGCTGTGCGCCGACCAGCTGATGCCCGCCTTCCGCGTGCAGACGCTCGTCGTGATGACGTCGGCGGAGGGCCGGCTGCGGGTCGAGGGCACCCGGGGCAGCCATCCCGCCCTCATGCGGCGCTTCGACGGCGCCCCCCTGACCTCGCCCACCCCGGCGGCGCACGTGCTGATGACGGGCGTGCCCGACTTCTTCCCCACCTTCACCGCGCTGGAGCGCGCCTACCCCGCGGCGGACCTCCGCGACGCCGTGGCCGCCTGCGCCTTCTTCCCGCTGATCGTCTCGGGGCGTCCGGTCGGCTCCCTGGTCCTCGCCTACGACCGGCCGCACGTCTTCGAACCCGAGGAGCGCGCCCTGCTCACCTCGATAGCGGGGCTGCTCGCCCAGGCACTGGACCGCGCCCGCCTCTACGACACCAAGGACCGGCTCGCGCACAGCCTTCAGGCGCACCTGCTGCCCCAGACCCTCCCCGCGATCGACGGCCTGGACGTGGCGGCCCGGTACCTTCCCTCGACCCGGGGCATGGGTGTCGGCGGAGACTTCTACGACCTGATCCGGCTGGACGGCACCACCGCCGCCGCCGCCATCGGCGACGTACAGGGCCACAACGAGAACGCCGCCGCGCTCATGGGGCAGGTCCGCACCGCCGTGCACGCCTCGGCGGGGGCTCCGCCCGACGAGGTCCTGGCCCGCACGAACCGGCTGCTCACCGACCTCGATTCCGGACTCTTCACCAGCTGTGTCTACGTCCATCTCGACCTCGCCGGGCACAGCGCCCGCATGGCCACCGCCGGTCATCCCCCGCCGCTGCTGAGGCAGCCGGACGGACAGACCGAGGTGCTCGGTCTGCCGCCCGGCCTCCTGCTCGGCATCGACCCGGCGTCCCGCTACCCGACGGCGGAGGTCCCGCTGCCGCCGGGTGCGGCGCTCGCCCTGTTCACGGACGGCCTCGTGGAGGCGCCGGGCGTCGCCTTCGACGACGCAACCGCCGATCTGGCCGCGCACTTCGCCCTCGCACTCGACCAGGACATGGAGTCCGTCGCCGACATGCTCGTGCGGTACGCGAAGCGGGCCACCCCGGGCACGGACGACATCGCGCTGCTGCTGCTCAACGCCGCCCGCCGTACAGATCACCCAGGCTGATGCCGGTGGTGCTGCCCGGGCCGCCGAGCCTGACCTCGTGGTCGAGGCTCACGAACTTCCCGCCGGACTGCCACAGGGCGGGCTTCAGCACGGCGTACTTGGCCTCGTCCCAGGTCGCCCAGTCGTAGCCCAGCAGGCCGCCGGTGTCACCGGAGTTCGGGTTGAGGCACCAGAACGTCTGGTGGATGCCGTTCTCCACGATGAGGTCGCGCAGGGCGGTCATCCACTTCTGGTTCGGGCCGTTGTCGAGGTGGCCTCCCCACTCGCCGATGAACAGCGGGGCGGTGCCGTTCTTGTGCAGGTAGAGCCAGTTGGGGTCCCAGACGTCCCGCTCCAGGGTGGTCCGGTTCCACTCGCCCTGGAACCAGGGCTGCTGGTACACGAGGGGGCCGTAGTCGTGCGGGGAGTAGACCAGCTGGTCCTGCTGGGAGCCGAGGTCGACCGGGTGGTCCTTCGCCCCGCGCAGGTTTCCGCCCCACCACATGCCGTGGTAGTCGGCCGCCGAGGTGGAGGTCCAGCTCACGCCGTCCTTCGGGTAGACCTCGATGCCCTCGCACATGACCAGCACCCGGGGGTTGACCGCCAGGATGCGCCTGCCGGCGGTCTGGCAGGCGTACTTGAAGTTGTCCTGGTCGGTGGAGCCGTCCCACTTGGCCCGGGGGCTGTCGGACGGCGTGCCGTGCGGTTCGTTCTTGACGTCCATCGCGACGAGCGTGTCGTCGTCCTTGTAGCGCGCGGTCACCCACTCCCAGGCGGAGTAGAACTGCTCGGTGGTGACGGACCCCTTCCACCACACGGGGTGCACATGGCCGGAGTTGTCGGCCTCGGCGCTGTGGACGTCCAGCATCACCTTGATGCCGTACTTCTCCGCGACCCCGAGGAAGGCGTCGAAGACCTGGAGGGTCGTTCGGTCCTTGAGCTCGGGGTTGGCCCAGGTGTTGACGGCGCTGGACGTCGTGGCCTGGCCGTTCTTCCACTCGAGCAGCAGCTGGGTGGAGATCGGGACGCGGAGGATGTTGATGCCGCGCTCCGCCATCTGCCGGGTGATCGTGTCCAGATTGGCCGTCCAGAGCCCGTGGAAGACGCGTTCGGTGGTGTTGAAGCCGAACCAGTTGGCTCCGGTCAGCCAGACCCGGTGGCCCTGTTCGTCGACGATGCGGTTGCCCTCGGTGTGCAGCCAGTCCGTCCCGGTCCCGGCCGCCGCCGGTGCAGCCGGGGCCGGCTGCGCGGCGACCGGGCCGGACAGTGTCATCAGCAGAGCGGTCACGGCCGCGCCGAGCGCCGTACCCCACGGCTTCCTCGTCCATGGCTTCATCCGTCGCCGCCTTTCGCGGGAGTGGGCGGGAAGCGCCTATGGGAGCGCTCCCATTCCGTTGTTCACATGAAGCCAGTGCGACGGAACGACTGTCAATGCACATGACAAGACTTCACGTCCTGAAGGTGCGCTCCGGTCACACCCATGCAGTATTCCCGTCTTGAGTCGTTTATTTGAGTGATGCAGACGAAATCTTGCGCATGACCGTGGACTTCTTTACTCCGGTGCTCCTAGCCTGTGGGGCGTCCGAAGAGCCCTTCGAGCCGCAAGGACGACCCACACGTGACCCCACCACCCCCTGGACCACGTCTCCTCAGACGCTCCCTCTCCGCCTCGCTCTCCCTCGCCCTCGTCGCCGCGGGCGCCGCGGCGA
Organism: Streptomyces sp. NPDC058008; assembly: GCF_042886395.1. Classification (NCBI taxonomy): domain Bacteria; kingdom Bacillati; phylum Actinomycetota; class Actinomycetes; order Kitasatosporales; family Streptomycetaceae; genus Streptomyces; species Streptomyces sp. NPDC058008. Next base: position 66,929 of record NZ_JBHVQX010000015.1, read on the forward strand.
CGGTCGTACTGGCCGGCGCTCCCCCCGCCCAGGCCGCCGCGGTCCCCGCGCCCTCACCCGTCGGGATATCCGGCCGGGGCGCCACCGTGCCCTTCAAGGAACAGGAAGCCGAGTACGCCGCCACCAACGGCTCCCTGATCGGCCCCGACCGCCTCTACGGCTCCCTGCCGTCCGAGGCCTCGGGCCGCCAGGCCGTCACGCTCGACGCCGCCGGCGAGTACGTCGAGTTCACGCTCACCGCCCCCGCCAACGCGATGACCTTCCGCTACTCGCTGCCCGACAACGCGGCCGGGACGGGCCGGGACGCCTCCCTGGACCTGCGGATCAACGGCTCCTCGCTCAAGAGCGTGCCGGTGACCTCGAAGTACGGCTGGTTCTACGGGGGTTACCCCTTCAACAACAACCCGGGCGACACCAACCCGCACCACTTCTACGACGAGACCCGGACCATGTTCGGGTCCACCCTGGCCGCCGGTACGAAGGTGCGGCTCCAGGTGACCTCCACGGCCGCGTCACCGTCGTTCACCATCGACCTGGCGGACTTCGAGCAGGTCGGCGCGCCGGTCGGCAAGCCGGCCGGGGCGCTGGACGTGGTGGGCGACTTCGGGGCCGACCCGACGGGCGCCTCCGACTCCACCGCGAAGATCCAGGCCGCGGTGGACGCCGGCCGCACCCAGGGCAAGGAGGTGTACATCCCGCAGGGCACGTTCAAGGTCCAGGACCACATCGTGGTGGACAAGGTGACCCTGCGCGGTGCGGGCCCCTGGTACAGCGTGCTGACCGGGCGTCATCCCACGGACCGCGCCAAGGCGGTCGGTGTCTACGGGAAGTACGCGGCGCAGGGCGGCAGCAGCAACGTGACCCTCAAGGACTTCGCCATCATCGGCGACATCCGCGAGCGGGTGGACGACGACCAGGTCAACGCCATCGGCGGGGCCATGTCCAACTCGGTCGTCGACAACGTCTGGATGCAGCACACCAAGTGCGGCGCCTGGATGGACGGCCCGATGGACAACTTCACCATCAGGAACAGCCGGATCCTGGACCAGACCGCCGACGGGGTGAACTTCCACTACGGCGTCACGAACTCCACGGTGACCAACACCTTCGTCCGCAACACCGGTGACGACGGTCTGGCGATGTGGGCGGAGAACGTCCCGAACGTGAAGAACAAGTTCACGTTCAACACGGTGATCCTGCCGATCCTCGCCAACAACATCGTCACGTACGGCGGCAAGGACATCACGATCTCCGACAACGTCATGTCGGACACGATCACCAACGGCGGCGGCCTGCACATCGCCAACCGCTACCCGGGGGTCAACTCCGGTCAGGGCACGGCTGTTTCGGGTACGCACACGGCAGCCCGCAACACCCTGATCCGGACCGGGAACAACGACTTCAACTGGCGCTTCGGCGTCGGCGCGATCTGGTTCAGCGGTCTCAACGAACCGATCTCCAACGCCACGATCAACATCACCGACAGCGAGATCCTGGACAGCTCCTACGCCGCGATCCACCTGATCGAGGGCGCGAGCAACGGGCTGCACTTCGACAACATCAAGATCGACGGGGCCGGTACGTACGCGCTGCAGATCCAGGCTCCGGGCACCGCCTCGTTCAACAAGGTCGTCGCCACGCACATCGCCCAGTCCAACCCGATCCACAACTGCGTCGGCAGCGGCTTCCAGATCACCCAGGGCACCGGCAACTCGGGCTGGTACGCCAACCCGCCCGCCTGCACGGGTGTCTGGCCCGCGCCCGTGTGGACCAACGGCGGAGTGCCCGGGAGCGGCGGGCCCACGAACCCGACCGATCCCACGGACCCGACCGACCCCACCGACCCGCCCGAGGAGACGGGCAACCTCGCTCAGGGACGCCCGGTCACCGAGTCCGGTCACGCCGACGTGTACGGCGCGGCCAACGCGGTCGACGGCAACGCCAACAGCTACTGGGAGAGCGTCAACAACGCCTTCCCGCAGTCCGTCACGGTCGACCTCGGTGCCGCGAAGGCCGTCAAGCGGCTGGTGCTGAAGCTTCCCCCGTCCGCCGCGTGGGCGACCCGCACGCAGACGATCGGGGTCACCGGCAGCACCGACAACTCCTCCTACGGCTCGCTCAAGGCGCCGGCCGGCTACACGTTCGCCCCGTCGAGCGGTAACACCGCGACGGTGACGCTCACCGGGACTCCGGTCCGCTACCTGCGGCTGACGTTCACCGCGAACAGCGGCTGGCCGGCGGGCCAGTTGTCCGAAGTGGAGGCCTACACCAGCTGAGGGCACGGGGGACGGGCCCGGCCGGTGGCCGGGCCCGTCGCCGTGCGGGAAGGTCAGGGCTGGGGCGAGAAGGACTCGGCGGCCGGGGCCACTTCGGCCGGGCGGACCACCTTGAGGCCGCCGGGGGTCTTCGCGTCCGGCTTCATGACGACGGTCTGCCGGGTGGACGGCGCGGCCGGGTCGGTGAAGTCGTGCGAGATCCCGAAGTCGGCGCCGAAGTCCTTGATGGTGAGCAGGGCCTTGTCGACGCCCTCGCGGGTCAGGTCCTTCGACTCGCAGGCCTTCCTCAGCGCCTCGCCGAAGACGGATGCCGCGTTGTACCCGGCGATGACGCCGTTGTCGAGGCCGTCCTTGGGGTACTGGGCCGCGTACGCCTTGGCGAGCTTGGCCGGGCCCTCGCCCGCGTCGCCGATGGGCAGGGTCGAGGCACCGACGTAGTAGTCCTTCTGCAGGGCGGCACCGGCTTGGGTGGCCAGCAGCTGGGGGGCGTACGCCGAGTTGTTGCCGACGACCGGGACGTCGAAGCCGGTGGCCGCGGCGACCCCGACCAGGGAGGCCGCCTGGCGCGGTCCCGCGCTGATGACGACGGCCTTCACCCCGGCCTGCTTGAGCGCGGAGACCTGGGCGGTCATGTCGTTGTCGGTCGGCTTGATCTTCTGCTCGACGACGGTGAGGCCCGCCTCCCGGGCCGCGTGCCTGGAGCCGGCCAGGGCGTTCTCGCCGTAGTCGCCCTCGAAGTAGACATGACCGATCTTGTCGCCCTTGGCGATGCGCTTCCCGTCGAGGAGGAAGTCGATCAGGTTGATCGTCTCGACGTCGTACGTGGCGCCGATGACGCGGACGTACTGGGATCCGACGAGGTTGGCCGACCAGGCCTGGGGCAGGACGATGCCCTTGTCCTGGCCGTCGATGCGCGACTCGACGGCGGACACGAACGGGGAGCCGATGAACTGGGTGAAGCCCAGGACGTCCGGTTCGAGCTCGGTGTAGGCACCGATGGCCTTCTGCGGGTCGTACCCGTGGTCGCGGACGGTCAGTTCGATCTGCCGGTCGCAGATTCCGCCCGCGGCGTTGGTCTCCTTCACCCAGAGCTGCTGGGCCTGGGTGACGCTCTTGCCGAGCGAGGCGTACACCCCCGTCATGTCGGTCAGGGCGCCGAGGGTGATCTTCGACCCGGTGACGCCCTGCCCGGTCTTCACCCCGCCCGGGTCGGCCGCGCCGTCGTCCGACGGCTTGGCCTTCCCGCTGCAGCCCGCGAGGGTGAGGCTGAGGGTGAGAGCCGCCACAACGGCTCCGACAACACGTGGCTTCATTTCTTCTTCTCCCCTGGAGTCTTCGAACGCGCGATGCCGCCGGGCAGGAACAGGACGACCAGGACGACCGCGGCGCCGTACAGGTAGCGGGACGCCTCGCCCGGTGCGATGCCGCCCGTACCGGGGGCGGACACCAGGGGCAGGGAGTCGCTGTAGTGGGTGAGCAGCTGCGGGAGGAGCGACACGAACGCGGCGCCGACGACGGCTCCCGCGACGCTGCCGAGCCCGCCGATGACGATCATGGCGAGGTATTCGAGGGACAGGATCATGCCGAAGTACTCGGGCACGGTCCGCTGGAAGACCAGCGCGAGCAGGACGCCCGCGAGGCCCGCGTACATCGAGGACAGGACGAAGACGCCGGCCCGGTACCTGGCCACCGGCACCCCCATCACGCCGGCGGCGATCCGGTGGTCGCGGATGGCGTTGAGCGCCCGGCCCGGCCTGCCTCGGAGCACCCCGCGGGCGAAGAGCGCGCCGGCCGCGAGGGCCGCCAGCGCGAGGTACCAGAGCTTCTCGGACGACTGGAAGGGCACCGCGGCGACGACGACCTCGGCGTCGTCGAAGGTGAACCCGAACAGGGAGAGGGGCGGTACCGGGCGGCCGTTGAAACCGCCGGTCAGCGAACCGGCGTTGAACAGGAGGTGCTGGCCGATGAAGATCAGCGCGAGGGTGGCGATGCCGAGGTAGGCGCCGCTCAGCCGGCCCGCGATGGGGCTGAAGAGCCCGCCCGCGGCACCCGCGAGGAGTACGGCGAGGACGGCCGCGAGCCAGGTGGGCAGGCCGAGGCCGGTGAGGGTGTGGCCGTTCTCCGTACTGCTCTCCCCCGCCAGGACGCAGTAGCCGTACGCGCCCACCGCCAGGAAGAAGGCGTGCCCCATGGAGAGCTGGCCGGTGGACCCGGTGAGGAGGTTGAGCCCGATCGCCCCGATCGCGGCGGCCATCGCGAAGAGTCCGGCCTGGAGCCAGAAGCGGTCCAGGTAGAACGGGAACAGCAGGAGCAGGACCGATCCGGCGAGCCAGAGGTAGGGGGCGGGCCGGCGCGGCAGCCGGTCGGCCGGCGCCCTGGCGGGGACGTCCTTGGTGGTGGCTTCAGACACGGGACAGCTCCTTCGTACCGAAGAGGCCCGCCGGCCGGACGAGCAGGACGACCACCATCACGAGGTACGGCGCGAGATCACCGATGCCGCGTCCGAGGAAGGAGAGGTCGCTCTGGTAGCCCGTGGCGAGTGACTCGGTGACTCCGACGACGAGCCCTCCGACGAGTGCGCCGGTCGTGGAGTCGAGGCCGCCGAGGATCGCGGCGGGGAACGCCTTGAGCGCGGCGAGCGAGGTGGCCCGTTCCAGGCCCGGGGTCGGGAACACGGTCAGGAAGAGCGCGGCGACGGCGGCGAGTGCTCCGGCGACCGCCCAGGCGGAGAGGGAGACCCGGCCGAGCCGGATGCCCATCAGCGCGGCGGTCTGCGGGTTCTCGGCCGCGGCCCGCATGGAGACGCCCCAGGAGGTGAAGCGGAAGGCGAGCAGGAACACCGTGATGAGCAGCCCCGCGACGAGGAACGCCGCGATGCGCGTCTCGGCGAGGGTGACGCCCCCGACGGTGACGACGCCGTCGCCCCAGGGGTCGCCGAGCGACATCACGTCCGTCCCCATGCGGCGGGTGAGTTCGGTGGTGAGGAGGATGTCGACGCCGATGGTGACGATGGCCAGGACGCTCTGGTCGCTCCCCCGGTAGCGGCGCATCACGAGGAACTCGACCGCCGCGCCGACGACGGCCGCGCCCGCGATCCCGACGCCGAGCGCCGGCCAGAAGCCGATGTCGTCGTGGAGCACCGCGGTGACGTATCCGCCCGCCAGGAGCAGTGAGGCGTGGGCGAAGTTGACGACCTCGGTCGCCTTGAAGATGACGACGAAGCCCAGGGCGATCAGCGCGTAGACCGACCCGATGGACAGCCCGCCGAGGAGGAGTTCGATGAAGGTGGTCATTCCTGTGCCCCCAGGTAGGCCTGCACGACGGCCGGGTCGTCCTGCACCTCGGCGGGCGTGCCACCCGCGATCCTGCGTCCGAAGTCGAGTACGGTCACGGCGTCCGCGAGCCGCATCACCACCCCCATGTCGTGTTCGACCATGACGATCGAGATGCCGAGGCTGTCGCGCACACCGGCGACGACGGCCGCGGTCCGGCGGCGCTCGTCGGCGGTCATGCCCGCGATGGGTTCGTCCAGGAGCAGGACCTCGGGCTCCATGCACAGGGCGCGGCCGAGTTCGACGAGCTTCTGCTTGCCGTACGGGAGGGCGGCGGCGGGGAAGTCGATCTCTCCGTCCAGGCCGATGAACTCGGCTATCTCCCGCACCCGTTCGAGATGCCCGCGGGCCTCGCGGGTCGCGGAGGGGAGCCTGAGCCCGGAGGCCACGAAGCCGGCGCGGGTGAGCCGGTGCCGGCCGAGCATGAGGCTCTCGGCGACGGTGGCGTGCGGGGGCAGGGCCAGGTTCTGGAAGGTACGGGCCACGCCGAGTCCGGCGATGCGGTGCGGAGGGAGCCCGGTGAGTTCGGTGTCACCGAGGCGCACGCTGCCCGAGGTGGCGCGGTAGACGCCGGAGAGCACGTTGAAGGTGGTGGACTTGCCCGCGCCGTTGGGTCCGATGACGGCGTGCACACTGCCCGGCTCGACGGTGAAGGACACCGCGTCGAGTGCGGTGAGCCCGGCGAAGCGCACGGTCACGTCGCGCACGGCGAGGGGGGCGGGTGCGGCCGTCACGCCGACCACCTGCCCAGGGTGCGGGTGAGGGGCCGCGCCTGCGCGGCGTCCTCGGCGGCGGTCTCGTCGACGACGCCGAGGTAGCGGCGGCGGACCTCGTCGGACGCGGCCAGATCGGCGGCGGGGCCTTCGAGGGCGACCTCGCCGACGTCCAGGACGTACGCCGTGGAGGCGAGCCGCAGCGCGATGGCCGCGTTCTGCTCGACGAGCATGACGGAGGTGCCGCCCGCGTTGATCTCCTGGACGGTCTCGGCGATCCTGGCCGCCATCAGGGGGGCGAGGCCGAGGGACGGCTCGTCCAGCAGCAGCAGGCGGGGTCCGGCCATCAGGGCCCGGCCCATCGCCAGCATCTGCTGCTCCCCGCCGGACAGCAGTCCGGCCCGCTGGTGCGCGCGTTGGGCGAGCACGGGGAACAGCTCGTGCACCCGGTCCAGGGCGGCGGCTGCCGCCTTCCGGCCGCCGCGGGCCCCGAGTGCGCCCGCCCGCAGATTGTCCGCCACCGTCATCCGGGCGAACACCTGTCGCCCTTCCGGTACCTGGACCACTCCCTCCGCCACCACCTGGGCGGGGCGGAGCCCGTCCAGCGGGCGGCCGTCGAAGCGGATGGTGCCGGTGCCCGTGCCGCGGTGGAAGCCGAGGGTCCGCGACACGGCCCGCAGCAGCGTGGTCTTGCCGGCGCCGTTGCCGCCGAGCACGGCGGTGATCGCGCCGGCCGGCACGTCGACGGAGACGTCGCGCAGTGCCCGTACAGGGCCGTAGCCCACGGACAGTCCGCGGATCTCGAGCGTTGCCATGCGTCCTCCTCCTTCCGACTGGTCGTCGTGGTGCCACAGACCAGCAGCGGGCACGGCGCGCGTCCACGGCCCCGGGCGCAATCGCTGCGGGTGACCAGTCTTCGAAGGGCCCGGTTGTGCGCGTGCACAGAGGGAGGTGACGGGCCGTCGCTCCCGGGGCGGCCGGTGGCATCCTCACCACCCATGGGCGGCTCGGCTGCGGGACGGAGCGAAGACATGCGGCGGCGCGGTGACGAGCGGGGCCGGGCACTGCTCGACGCCCTGCTGGAGGGCCGCTCGGAGCCGGGCCTCGCGGCGCGCGCGGCGGGTGCCCTGGACCTTCCGGAGCGGGGGCGCTACGCGGTGGCGGTGCTCCGCCAGGTGCGGGGCGGGCGGCCGGGCGTGGTGAGGGAGGAGGACGGGCTGCGGTTCGTCCGGCGCGGACGGGCGGGCCGCGAGATCGTCGTCGTCGCCCTGGGTGACCGGGATCCGGCGGCCCTCGCCGCACTGCTGGGGCGGTGGTTCCCGGGCCCCGGGGGGATCGGCCCGGTGGCCGACGGCCTGGCGGGGCTGGGGGCCGCGCGCCGGCTGGCCGAGGTGGCGCTGCTGACCTGCCCGCCGGGCACCACGGAGATCGTACGGCTGGAGGACCGGTTGCCGACGGCGCTGGTGGTCGGTCAGCCGGAGCTGTCCGCCCGGCTGCTCGCGGACGTCTTCGGCCCGCTGCTGTCGCTGGACCCGGCGGACCGGGCGCTGCTGGTACGGACGCTGGAGGCGTGGCTGGAGTGCGGGGGATCGGCGGGGAAGGCGGCGGGGCGGCTGTACTGCCACCGCAACACGGTGCTCAACCGCCTGCGGCGGCTGGAGCGGCTGACGTCGCGGTCGCTGTCACGGCCCCGTGAACTGATCGAGATGGTACTGGCGCTGGACGCGTTCAGGCTGACGGCCCCGCACCCCTGAGGGGTGCGGCGAGGGGTCCGACGCACGTCGCGGAGCCGGGCCCCTCGGCGGCCGACGGCCCGGTGTGGGTCACGGGCGGGGTCCGACGGAGGAGCGGCCGACGTACGTCGCGGAGATGGGCCCCTCGGCGGCTGACGGCCCGGTGTGCGCCACGGGCCGGGTCCGACGGAGGAGCGGCCGACGTACGTCGCGGAGTCGGGCCCGGCGGAGAAGCGGCCGACGTGTGCCACGGGTCGGGTCCGATGGAGTCGCGGCCGCTGTGTGTGCCGACGTGCGCCACGGGTCGGGCCCGACGGAGAAGCGGCCGACGTACGTCGCGGGTCGGGTCCGGCGGTGGGGCGGGCGCACCGCGAACCGGCGGGCGTACGCGCCGCGGTCGGGGTCCGTACCCCTCGGGGAGGGAGTCCGGCGCGCCCGGCCGTGGGGGGGGGGCCCGGGGGGGCCCCCCCCCCCCCGGGGGGGAGGGCCCGGTGTGGGGGGGGGGGGGGCGGGGCCCGCCGGGCCCACCGCGGGGGATTTAAAAAAAAAAAGCA
>NZ_JBHVQX010000015.1:75546-205908 GCF_042886395.1 Streptomyces sp. NPDC058008
GTTCGTTTTTTTTTATCCGCCACCCCCGCCCCCGGGGGGTTGGGTGCCGGGCGCGCCGGGCGGGGGGGGGCGCCCGGGGGGCCCCCCCCCACGGCCGGTGCGTCAGGACAGGAAGTCGCGGGCGATGGCCTCGGCCGCGCGTTCCAGCAGGGGTCCCGCCTGCGCCATGCAGACGGCGGGGTCCGGTTCCAGGTCGGTCAGGGCGTAGGCCCGGCTGATGCCCGCCCCGCTCAGCGCCTCCTGCGGCAGGGTGAGACGTCCGCACACGGCGACCGTCTCCACGCCCGCGGTGCGCGCCGCGGCGGCGACGCCCGCGGGGGCCTTGCCGTGCAGCGTCTGCGCGTCGAGCGAGCCCTCGCCGGTGACGACGAGGGTGGCGCGGGCCAGTGCGGGGGCGAAGCCCAGGACGTCGAGCATGACCTCGATACCGGGCCTGAAGCGGGCACCCAGCGCGACCAGTGCTCCGTAGCCGATGCCTCCGGCGGCGCCCGCTCCGGGCAGCCCGGCCGTCCCGGGGCCCAGCACGGACGCGTAGTGGACGAGCGCCGCGTCCAGGACGGCGATGTCGTCCTCGGTGGCCCCCTTCTGGCGCCCGTAGACCTCGGGGGCGCCCTTCGGGCCGGTCAGCGGGTTGTCCACGTCGCTGGCCAGGATCAGGTCGATGCCGGCGAGCCGGGGATCGAGGCCGGACAGGTCGGCCTCGGCCAGCTCGGCGAGTGCGCCGCCTCCGGGGCCGACGGGCTTGCCGTCGCCGTCCAGGAAGCGCGCCCCGAGCGCCGCGAGCATGCCCGCGCCGCCGTCCGTCGTGGCGCTGCCGCCGACCCCGAACACGATCGTGCGGGCACCGGCGTCGAGCGCGGCCGCCAGCAGTTCCCCGGATCCGTACGTCGTCGCCGTGAGCGGCGCGAACTCCCCGGCCGGCAGGTGCTGGAGGCCGGAGGCCTCGGCCATCTCGACCACGGCGGTGGTGTCGCGCACCGCGTACGCCGCCGTGACCGGGGTACCCAGCGGCCCTGTCACCCGGGCCTCGCGGCGTTCGAATCCCGCGGCCACGGCGGCCGCGACCGTACCGTCACCGCCGTCCGCGACGGGCAGGGTCTCGACCCGCACCCCTGGTACGACGCGCCGCAGCCCGGCCGTCACCCGCTCCGCGACCTGTACGGCCGTCAGCGAGCCCTTGAACTTGTCCGCCGCCACGAGCACGCGGGGGGTCTCCATCACTGCTCCGTCCGTCACCTTGCATCCCTTTGCTTTCGAACAGGCAGTCGCGCCGCCCCGACCCTATCCGCACCACCCCTGATCTGCCCATGGCTGTCCGAAAGCACGTGACGGGCCCCTACGCTGCCTCCGTGACCACCTCTGATTACGCCACCTACATCGCAGGCCTCCCCCGCGTGCTGGCCGGGGCCGCCACTCTCTTCCGGGACGAGCGGGGACGGGTCCTGCTCGTCGAGCCGAACTACCGTGAGGGCTGGGCGCTGCCCGGCGGCACCATCGAGTCGGACGACGGCGAGACCCCCCGGGAGGCGGCCCGCCGCGAGACGGCGGAGGAGATCGGACTGGACCTCGCGCCCGGGCGGCTGCTCGCGGTCGACTGGGCGCGCGGCGCGAACCGTCCGCCGGTCGTGGCCTACGTCTACGACGGCGGTGTGCTGGACCGGGAGCAGTTCGACGCGATCCGGATCCAGGAGGACGAGCTGCTCTCCTGGCGGCTGGTGGACCGCGCCGGCCTCCCCGGCCATCTGCTCGGCCGCCTCGGACCGCGCGTCGCCGCGGCGCTGGAGGTGCTGGACTCCGGTGCGGGTGCGGCCGAACTGGAGGACGGGGTACGGGTCCCGGGCGAGGCGGGCTGACGCCGTCCCGGCCGGGCCCGGCCCCTCGGAAGTACCGTCCCGGCCGGGCCCGGCTCCCCGGAAATGCCGTCGCGGCGCGGTGGGAGCGTCCGTAGGCTCCGGCCATGACTCTCGTCGCGATCCTCAGCGGCGCCGGCGTCTCCACGGACTCCGGCATCCCCGACTACCGCGGTCCGCGGGGCCTCTGGCGCGAGGACCCGGAAGCGGAGAAGCTCGTCACGTACGACTTCTACATGGCGGATCCCGACATCCGGCGCCGCTCCTGGCTGATGCGCCGCGACGCCGCCGCGGTCCGTGCCGAGCCGAACGCCGCCCATCGCGCGGTGGCCGCTCTCGAACGGTCGGGCACCCCGGTCAGGGTGCTCACGCAGAACGTCGACGGACTGCACCAGAGGGCGGGGCTGTCGGCCCGCAAGGTGGTCGAACTCCACGGCACCGCCCGCGAGGTGGTGTGCACCCGCTGCCACGCGCGGTCGGCCATGGAGGACGCGCTGGCCCGGGTCGAGGCGGGTGAGCCGGATCCTCCCTGCCCGGTCTGCGGCGGCATCCTGAAGCCGGCGACGGTGATGTTCGGCGAGCGGCTGGATCCCCGGGTGCTGGCGGAGGCGATGGCGATCACCAAGGCGAGCCAGGTGTTCATCGCGGTGGGGACGACGCTCCAGGTGCAGCCCGCGGCCTCGCTGGCCGGGATCGCGGTGGAGCACGGGGCCCGGCTCGTGGTGGTGAACGCCGAGCCGACGCCGTACGACGGACTGGCCGAGGAGACGGTGCGCGAACCCATCGGAACGGCCCTGCCCGCGCTGCTGGAACGGCTCTCCGCACAGGGCTGAGCCGGAACTGCCCGTGCCCTGTTCCTGCTTCCTGTTCCTCTTCCCCGAACTCCGTGCGGACCAGGACTCGGACCCGGACTCACACCCGGCCCGGAACTGGGACCCGGACTCGCATCCGGCCCGGAACTCGGCCCCGGACTCACACCCGGCCCGGAACTCGGACCCGGACTCACAGCCGCGCCTCGACCGGCACCCGGCCGATCCTGCCGGGTTCCTCCGGTGACCGGCGCCTCCGGATCCTTCACAGGCGATGGAACAACGGGCCAGGCCCCCTCGCCGGTTCCTCTCGGCCGGGGAACGGCGGGCTAGGACTCCTCGCCCTCCAGCCCGGCCCGGATCCGGCGGGAGGGGCTGAAGGCGTACAGGTCCAGGATCTCCGGCGGGTCCGCGAGGCCGGGACCGCCCTCCCCCGCCCATGCGGCGATGTCGGCGACGGCGTGCGGGTCGTTCACCAGGCCGAGCCAGACGGGGCGGCCGCCCGCGCGACGGCCCTCGGCCGAGGGCTGTACGACGATGACGTTGCCGTGCTCGCACGCGTCCAGGCACTCCACGGCCCGCACGGTGGCGGCTCCGTCGAGGGTCCGCCGCAGCTCCGCGAGCTGCCCCGCGTGGTCCACGCCGGGGATCTTCGGGGTACCGCAGCAGCAGCCCCGGCAGACGCTCACCGTGGGCCGGGACGGCCCCGTACCGGCGGGCTTGCGGGGACGGCGGCTCATGGTCGGGCACTCCCGGGGGTGGTGTGGGCGGTCACCCAGGACTGTACCGAGCGGCTCCCCCGCAGGTCCGGTGGGGTAGTGTGGAGGGCTGCGAAGGGGAGTAGCCCCGCAAACCGGTCGTCGACACACTGGAACCTCCGGGTTCCCGGTGGCCGGGCCCGTAGAGCGTTGCGGGCGGGCGAGACCTTCGGTCAGGTATGACACGCCCGCGTCCCCGCGGGTGCTGCGGTCATGCCGGGCCGAGTGGTCCTCCGAAAAGCCCGAGCGGCACTTCGCGGAGACCCGGGGCCCGGCTCACACAGAAAGCCACCCGGAATGCATCTCGACCTCCTGGCGATCCTCACCGCCTTCGGGCTGATCTTCCTCGCGGAGCTCCCCGACAAGACGATGTTCGCCTCGCTGGCCATGGGCACCCGCATGCGGCCGCTCTACGTCTGGTTCGGCACCTCGTCCGCGTTCATCGTGCACGTGGCCATCGCGGTCGGGGCGGGCGGGCTGATCGGCCTGCTCCCCGACTGGATCGTCCGGCTCGTCTCGGCCGCCCTCTTCGCGTTCGGCGCGTTCATGCTGCTGCGCAACGGCGGGGGTGACGACGACGAGGACGAGGAGATCAAGACCGTCACGGGCTTCTGGCCGGTCTACTCGACCGCCTTCATGGCGGTGTTCATCAGCGAGTGGGGCGACCTGACCCAGATCACCACCGCGAACCTCGCGGCGAGCAACGGTGCCTGGTCCACGGCCATCGGTTCCGCGGTCGCCCTCATGTCGGTGTCCGCCCTGGCCCTGCTGGCGGGCCGGTTCATCGCCAAGCGGGTCCCGCTGAAGACCGTGCAGCGGATCGGCGGTCTGTGCATGCTCGGCCTGGCCATCTGGTCCGTCGTCGAGATCTTCACGAGCTAGTGCGCGGGCCGGGGCGGCCGGGTCCCGCCCGGCCGCCCCGGCCCGTCCCGGCTCAGAACAGCGTCGCCACCTCGTCCTGGCCCCCCTGTTCGAAGGCGAGCAGCCGCTGCTTGCGGTCCAGCCCGCCGCCGTACCCCGTCAGGCTGCCCGAGGCGCCGATGACACGGTGGCAGGGAACGATGATCCCGACCGGGTTCTTGCCGTTGGCGAGGCCCACCGCGCGGGAGGCGCCGGGCTTGCCCAGGCTCTCGGCCAGTTCGCCGTAGGACCGCGTCTCACCGTAGGGGATGCGGACGAGTTCGGCCCAGACGCTCCGCTGGAACGGGGTACCCGCCAGGTCGAGCGGGAGGTCGAACTCCGTCAGCTCGCCCGCGAAGTAGGCGGCCAGCTGCCGGACGGTCTCACCGAAGGGCGCCGGGTCCGCCGCGCCGAAGCTCTCCTCGGGCGGCCTGTGCCGCTGTTCGGTCATGTAGAGGCCGGACAGCACGCCGTCGGTCGCGACCAGGGTGAGCGCCCCGTAGGGGCTGTCGACGACCGTGTGCCGCCGGGTCGCCGTCATGGATGTGGTGGTCATGGTTCGTCCTCACGCCCTCAGGCGGGCAGGTGGTTGATGGGGTGGTCGTCGACCGTCCACAGGTACTGCACGGCGTAGGCCCGCCAGGGGCGCCACCGCGCGGCGCGTGCGGTGAGGGCCGCCGGGGTCGCCGGGAGGCCCAGCTGCTCCGCCGACCTGCGGATCCCGAGGTCGCTGGGGAGGAAGGCGTCCGGGTCCCCGAGCGCGCGCATGGCGATGACCTCGACCGTCCAGGGGCCGAAGCCCGGCAGGGCGGCCAGTTCCGCGCGGGCCTCGTCCCAGTCGGTGCCCTCCCCCAGGCTCAGGGACCCGTCGGCGAGGGCGCCCACGAGGGTCGTGAGCGTGGTCCGGCGGCTGCGCGGGAGGGCGAGCGCCTCGGGGTCGAGACCGGCCAGCGCCCCGGGGGCCGGGAAGAGGTGGGTCAGACCTCCCTCGGGATCCTCCAGCGGGGTCCCGTGGGCATGGACCAGCCGGGCGGCGTGGGTGCGGGCCGCGGCGGTGGAGACCTGCTGGCCGAGCACCGCGCGTACGGCGAACTCCGCGGCGTCGACCGTACGCGGCACCCGGCGTCCCGGGGCTGCGTCGACCAGCGGGGCGAGCAGCGGGTCGGAGCGCAGCTGGTCGTCCACGGCGACCGGGTCGGCGTCCAGGTCCAGGAGTCTGCGGCAGCGGCTGATGGCCTGCGTGAGGTCGCGGGGGTCGGTGAGGGAGAGCCGGCAGCGGATGTGGCCGGCCCGCGGGGACAGGGACACGATGCCGTGTCCGTGCGGGAGGGTGAGCGTGCGGCGGTAGGCGCCGTCGCGCCATTCCTCGACGCCGGGGACGGCGGTCGCGGCGAGGTGCCCGAAGAGGTTGCTGGGGTTGAGGGGTGCGCGGTACGGGAGCCGCAGGGAGATGACTCCCGGGGTTCCCGGTGTGCGCCGCCCCCGCGCCGCGCGGGTGCGCAGTTCACCCGGGGCGAGGGCGAAGACCTCCCGGACCGTGTCGTTGAACGTACGGATCGACGAGAACCCGGCGGCGAACGCGACCTCGGCCATGGGGAGCGCGGTCGTCTCGATGAGCACCCGGGCGGTCTGGGCGCGCTGGGACCGGGCCAGTGCGAGCGGCCCCGCGCCGAGCTCGGCGAGGAGCTGGCGTTCGACCTGCCGGGCCGAGTAGCCGAGCCGGGTGGCGAGCCCCTGCACCCCTTCCCGGTCGACGACGCCGTCCTGGATGAGGCGCATGGCCCTGGCGACCGAGTCGGCGCGGGCGTTCCACTCCGGGGAGCCGGGGCTGGTGTCGGGCCGGCATCGCTTGCAGGCGCGGAACCCCGCCTGCTGACAGGCGGCGGCGCTGGGGTAGAAGGTCATGTTCCGGGCTTTGGGCGCCACGACCGGGCAGCTGGGCCGGCAGTAGATCCGGGTGGTCAGCACGGCGGTGAAGAACCATCCGTCGAAACGGGCGTCCTTCGACTGAACGGCCCGCACGCAGCGCTCGGTATCGGTGTGCATGCTCCAAGCATCGGGCACGGGGGCCGGTGCGGCTGGCGGAAATCCGACATTGACCTTGCGCGGGAATCCGACGCCGGTCCCTGTCGATCCGGCCTTCGCACGAATGATCCACTCTCGGATACACGTTCATATCGCTGAACAAGAATCACGTACACATGTATTGACGCGTACACAACAGGCACTTACGTTCGGGGAAAGCGCTTGCTCCCCCCACCCAGCGTAGCGTCAGCCGCACCGTTCGTTCAGTGACTTGAACGGATGGGGCTGCCGCACCTGAGCCGCGACGACAGGAAGGGCCCACCCCCGTGCGCCCGCTCGGCCCCGTTCGGTCCGAAGGGTCCCGTACCGGACCCCGGCCGGCGGTCCACGGGGCGCCCGACGCGCCGCTCCGACGCGCGCTGGTCCGTCGTACCGACTGATCTGGAGACCGACGATGCAGCAGAAGAAGCCCGCCCTCGCGTGGATCGGCCTGCTGGCCGGCTCACTCGTCGCCCTGTCCGGCACGGTGGCGCAGGCCACGTCCGGCGTCACGGACCGGCCCGCGTCCCCCTCCGCGGGTGCCGCCGCACCGGCCGCGGTGGCCGCCGACGCCCTGTACGTGGCGCCGGACGGCCGTGCCGACGCGGCCGGCACGGAGGCGGCCCCGACGACACTCGCCTCGGCGATCGGCCGCGTGGCCTCCGGCGGGACGGTCTATCTGCGCGGCGGCACGTACGCGTACGCCGAGACGGTCACCATCCCGCCGGGGAACGACGGCACGGCGGCCGCCCGCACCACGCTGGCCGCCTACCCGGGCGAGACGCCGGTGCTGGACTTCGGCGCCATGGCCGAGGATCCGGCGAACCGCGGCCTCGCCGTGAACGGCTCGTACTGGCACATCGACGGCGTCGTCGTCGAGCACGCCGGCGACAACGGGATCTTCGTGGGCGGCAGTCACAACGTCATCGAGCACGTGGTGACGCGCTTCAACCACGACTCGGGCCTGCAGATCTCGCGCATCGCCTCCGACACCCCCGAGGACGAGTGGCCCGCCGGCAACCTGGTCCTGAGCTCGGAGTCGCACGACAACGCCGACTCCGACGGCGAGGACGCCGACGGCTTCGCCTCGAAGCTCACCTCGGGCCCCGGGAACGTCTTCCGCTACACCGTGTCCCACAACAACATCGACGACGGCTGGGACCTGTACACCAAGTCGGAGACGGGCCCCATCGGTCCGGTGACCATCGAGGACTCGCTCTCGTACGACAACGGCACCCTCTCCGACGGGACGGTGAACCCCGACGGCGACCGTAACGGCTACAAGCTCGGCGGTGACGGCATCGAGGTGGACCACGTCGTACGCCGCAACATCGCGTACAACAACGGGCACCACGGGTTCACGTACAACAGCAACCCCGGCTCCATGACGGTGTCCGGAAACGTCAGCATCGACAACGCCGAGCGCAACTTCTCCTTCGACAAGGGCACTTCGGTCTTCCGCGACAACGTCTCGTGCCGCTCAGGCGACGGCTCCAACGACAAGACGGTGGGCGACGCGGACGGTTCGAACCAGTTCTGGAGCGGTGCGAACGGTTCCGCGTGCTCCGCCTACTCCGGCGCGATGGACTGGTCCTTCGCCGGGGACGGCTCCCTCGTCGTGACCTTCGGCGGGAAGAAGGTGACGCCGTAGCCGCGTACGGCTACGGGCACTTCGCCGCCCCCGGTGGTGCGTCCGGCCCCCGCCGGACGGAGCACCGGGGGCGCGGGGCTGCCCGGGTTCCACCATGGCCCGGCAAGGTGCGGGCGCTGCCCGTGAGACCGCCGTACGGGACCGCACGGGCGAGCCGGGGGCCGAAGGCGCCGTCCAGGCCAGGCGGCCGCGCCGGGCCGCGCGGGCACACGTGCCCGGGGGTGTGCCGGATCGGATACCGTCCTGGTCATGACGACTGCCGTGACCAGGACGGGCGAGGACGTGAGCGTCGGGAGCCTGCTCCGGGGGTGGCGCAAGCTCCGGGGCGTCACCCAGCTCGAACTGGCCCTGAGGGCGGACAGTTCCGCACGCCACATCAGCTTCATCGAGACGGGCCGCTCCACGCCGAGCCGTTCCATGGTGCTGCACCTCGCCGAGCGCCTCGACGTTCCCGTCCGGGACCGCAACTCGCTGCTGGTGGCGGCGGGTTACGCCCCCTCGTATCCGGAGACGCCGCTGGCCGAGCCGGCGATGACGACGCTCCGGGCCGGCCTGGAGCAGTTGCTGACCGCCTACGAACCGCTCCCCGCCCTGGTGATGGACGGGATGTACGACGTGGTGGCCGCCAACGACGGCGTACGCATGCTGCTCGAAGGGGTGTCCGGGCACCTGCTGAGCCCTCCCATGAACGCCATGCGCCTGACGCTGCACCCGGAGGGGCTGGCCCCCCGGATCCGCAACCTCGGTGAGTGGCGTGCGCACCTGCTGGAGCGGATGGAGCGGCAGGCCGCACTGCGTTCCTCGGACGCGCTGCACCGCCTGTACGAGGAGGTGGCCGGCTATCCGGTGCCCGACGGCGGCGCTCCCGCCGCTCCGGCGGGGCGTACGGACGGGCAGGACCCGGCCGCCCATCCGTACGCGCTGCCGCTCCGGATCGAGGTGGGCGGCCGGGTCCTGTCGTTCATCTCCACGGCCACCACGTTCAACACACCGATGGACGTGACCGTTTCGGAGCTGGCGGTCGAGACCTTCCTTCCCGCGGACACCGAGACGGCCGCCGCCCTTCGTACGGCGGCCTGAGGGGTCGGATCACGCCCCGGGCAGGCGGCCTGAGGGGGCGGCTCACGCCCCGGGCAGGCGGTCCAGGAAGCCCGCGACACCGGCGATGCGGCCGTCGTCGGCGAGTGTGATCACGTCGAAGCCCGCGGCGGGGGAGGAACCGTCGGCGGTGGAGACCAGGTCCCAGGTGAAGCGCACCAGGTGGTGGTGGGCGTCGGGCGTGCCGGTGAGCCGGAACGTGAATCCGGGGAACGCCTGCTGGGCGGCGGTGATGGCCGCCGCGATCCCGTCGTGGCCCGCCGCCGCGCCCAGCGGGTCGGTGTAGGTGCCGTCCTCGGTGAACGCCGCGGCGACGCTCGTGGCCAGGTCCTCGGGCCCGGTGGCGTTCCAGGCGGTGAAGTAGCGCGCGACGGCGTCCTCGTGCAGGGTCACAGCGGTGTCCTCTCGTGGGTACGGGCGCGCCCGGACGGCGCGTCCGCGACAGGGCCGGGCTTTCCGCGTGACCGCTGGGGAGCCCGGCCGGGCGGCGCGCCCGTTGACCGCGCGCCGTCCCGTTCTGCCTGTCGCAGCGTTCCGCACGCGCCGCGACGGGTCGATTACCGCCGGGGTAATGCCCGGTCGCCACGGGCCGGGCGGGACCCCGGGCCGCGCGGCGCCCCCGGGTGGGGAGCGCGGCGGGGCGGGCGGGGTGGCCGCGGGGTCGTCCGCCGGACAGCCGGGCCCTGCGCCGGGTCAACCGCGCGTCAGGGCCAGGAGAGGCCCGGCCCGGGGTCCGAGGAGGGGCGGACCGAGGGGGGAGAGGGAGTACAGCGCGCGGGTCAGTGCGTCGCGTCGGGCTCCAGGGCGTACAGGCGCGGCAGGTTGACCACGATCGCCTCCTGGGTGCTGCGGGCGATGACGACCACGGCCTCCTCGGCGGGATCCGGGTTCTCCTCGCGGTGCGGGACGAACGGCGGGACGAAGATGTAGTCCCCCGGTGAGGTGCGCAGCCGCACTTCCTCGGGCGCGTCGCCGGAGTCGTCGAGGAAGACGAACTCCGGGTGTCCGCTGACCACGTGGATGGCGGTCTCGGACTCGCCGTGGTGGTGGTCGGAGGAGGCCGTCGCGGGGGCCACGTGCGTCTGTCCCATCCACAGCTTCTCGGACCCGACGGTCCTGCCGCTCACGGCGCTGAACCTGCGCATGCCGCCGGTCTGCGCCGTGTCGCCGTCCAGCGCGTCCGCGCGGACGTGGTGCAGGCGGGTGCGCAGGGGTGCCGCAGCGCGGCCCGGGGTGTCGTGGAGGTGAGGGTGGAACCCCTCTCCGGGGGTCGTCAACGGCTCGCTCATGGCAGGGACGTTAGGTCGGCGGCGAAAAGGATGTCAAGAGGTGTCCTTTCCCCTTCACCTGCGGCAATGTTCCCGCAACACAGGTCGCGGCCGAGGCGCTCCGGCCGGCGGAACCTCGCCCGCGGCCCGGCGCCGGGGCATGATGTGGGCATGCATATCTCCGCGAAGGCGGACTACGCCACGCGCGCCCTTCTGGAGCTCGCGAGTGATCCCGGCCGTCCGCTCTCCTGTGAAGCCATCGCCTCCTCGCAGGAGATTCCGTTCAGATTCCTCAAATCCGTGGTGGGCGAGCTGCGCAGGGCGGGCCTGGTGCGCAGCCAGCGGGGCTGCGAGGGCGGTTACTGGCTGGGCAGACCGGCCGACGAGATCGCCCTGCTGGATGTCGTACGCGCCGTCGACGGCGAACTCATCACCCTGCGGGGCGAGTCGTTGGCCGGGCTCGACTATCCCGGTCCGGCGGCGGCCCTGCCCGGGGTGTGGAGGCGGGTCGAGTCGGACGCCGCCGCGGTTCTCGGCGGGCTCACGCTGGCCGCGCTGCTGCCCGCCGCGGCGCGCGGGCGTCCGTCGGCGATCGGTGCGGCGTGAGCGGGGGCCCGGACGTGCCGGCCCTGGAGGTGGTGGAGTACACCGACCCGATGTGCCCGTGGGCCTGGGGTTCGGAGCCGGTCTTCCGGACGCTGCGGACCGCGCTGGCCGGCCGGGCGCGCTGGCGGCGGGTGTACGCGGTCCTCTTCGACGACGAGGACGACCCGGCCCCCGATCCGGCCGCGGAGACCGCTTACTACGCG
Organism: Streptomyces sp. NPDC058008; assembly: GCF_042886395.1. Lineage (NCBI taxonomy): Bacteria > Bacillati > Actinomycetota > Actinomycetes > Kitasatosporales > Streptomycetaceae > Streptomyces > Streptomyces sp. NPDC058008. Next base: position 86,754 of record NZ_JBHVQX010000015.1, read on the forward strand.
GGTTACGTCGAGAGGATCGGCGCGCACACCCACGCGCCCCGGGCGGTCCGGCTGGACCGCGTCGCCGCGAGCTCCTGGCCGTCGTCCCTGGTCGCCGCCGCCGCCGAGCTCCAGGGGGCCGACGTGGCCGAGCGGGTGCTGCGGAGGCTGCGGGAGACGGTCTTCGTGCGGGGAGAGCCGGCGGACACCCTGGAGGCGGCGGTGGCCGCCGCGCACGGCGTCCCGGACCTGGACCCGGTCCGGCTGAGGTCGGACGCGGTGTCGCCCGGCGTGCTGGAGCGGGTGCGCGCCGACCGCGCGGAGGCGCGGCGGCCGGTCCCCGAGGTCCTGTCCGTGCAGAGCGGATCACCGCACCCGGGCGCGGCCAAGGAGACCGCCGACGGCGGTCACCGCTACGCGCTGCCGACGCTCCTGCTGCGCACCCCCTCGGGCTCCCGCGCGGTCCCCGGGTGGCGGCCGTACGAGGTCTACGCGTCGGCCGTCGAGGAGTTGTGCCCCGGGCTTCGGGACTCCTGGACGCCGCTCTCCCCGTCCGAGGCGCTGGAGCGCCACCGGAGCCTGACCGAACCCGAACGCCTCCTGCTGGCCGAGGGGGTGTGGCCCCCTCCGGGAGCCGTTGCCCGTGTGACCGGAAACGGCTTTCTGTGGCTGCATCCTGACGAAGCATCAGAGCGTCCGGGCATGCGCACCGAGCCTCCCGCACCGCTCTGAGCTGCGGTTGGACCCCGTCCCGCTGAATGAGACACCAATGGGTGTCCATTGACAGGTGCGGACGGCTGCGGTCAGGATGTGCGCATGCTCACGACGCACCCCGGTGTGGTGTGCCGCTACGTGGACCTGCGGCGCACCTCCAGCGCACTCTGTCGCTGACCGCCCACCACTCCCGTTCCCCAGGCGCTGCCTGACCTCTGTCGGCAGCACCGGCCGCCGGCCGGTCCGCTGATCCGCGCCTGGCCCCGCGTCGGCTCCGCCTCCCGCCGCGCCCTCCTCGTCGTATCCCCGTGCGGGGCCGTGCCGTGCGCGGCTCCCCGTGCGGGGCCGGCTCCCCTCCCGGCCGTGCGGCCGCCGCTCCGGCGACGCATGCCCGGGTGCGCGACGACGGTCCGGTGCGAGTGCCGCGCCGCCCTCCCGCGCTCCCCCGCCTCCTCCCGTCCCCTTTCCGGGGCCGGGACCCATCAGAGAGAACGAGATGCCCGCACGACTCACGTTCCGCCACCGACCGGACGTCCGGTCGGCCCGACGGGCGGGCGGCCTGAGGGCCGCCGCCCTCGGAACCGCTTTCGCCGCCCTGCTCGTCCCGGCTCTGAGCGCTTGCGGCGGCAGTGCCTCGTCGTCGGCCGGCAGCGCCACCCTGAAGTGGGCCTCCTCCTACTTCCCGGGCCACTGGGACCCGGTGGTGTCGGGCAGTGGCGCGCAGTTCCGCGAACTCGCGCTCGTCTACGCCTCGTTGACGCGCACCGACGAGGAGGGCAAGGCCGTTCCGGACCTCGCCGAGAGCTGGGAGTACAACGAGAAGGGCGACCGGATCACCTTCCACGTGCGTCCGGGGCTGAAGTTCAGCGACGGCGAACCGGTCGACGGCGCGGCCGTGAAGGCCGCCGTCGAGCGGGCGCAGAAGCAGAAGAACTCGGCGCTCTTCGGTGACCTGACGTCGATCGGCTCGGTACGGGCCGACGGGCTGGACGCCATCCTCGACCTCACCCAGGTCGACTACCAGATACCGCAGTTGCTGGGCCAGCGCGTCCTGCAGATCGCCAGCCCGAAGGCCGCCGCCAAGCCGGCGGAACTCGATCAGAACCCGGTCGGCGCCGGGCCGTTCGTCGTCGACCAGCTGATCCCCGGCACCAAGGCGGTCCTGCGGAAGAACCCGGACTACTGGGACGCGGAGAACATCCACATCGACCACGTCGAGCTGGTGTCCGCCCCGGACGCCTCCACCGTCGTCTCGGGGCTCCGGACCGGGGTGTACAACTTCGCCGACCTCGACCCCAGCCAGGCCTCCGCCGCCGAGAAGGCGGGCCTGGACGTGTTCTCCCAGCCCGGCTTCAACGCCTCCAACATCAGTCTGAACGTCAACAAGGCACCCTTCGACGACGACAGGGTGGTCGACGCGCTCCGCCACGCGGTCAACCGGGCCGAGTTCGTCGACAAACTGACCTTCGGTCACGGCGAAGCGACGGACCAGCCGTTCCCCAAGGGGTACGTCGCCTACGACACCGGGTCGGAGAACGCCTACCCCTACGACCCCGCGAAGTCGAGGAAGCTCCTCGCCGAAGCCGGCCACAAGCCCGGCGACATCAAGCTGGACCTCGTCATCCCGGCGGAGGATCCGCAGGCCGAGATCGTCCAGTCGCAGCTCGCCGCCGTGGGCATCAAGGTCACGATCAAGATCGACAAGAACTGGGCGACGCCGTTCTTCGCCAAGGACCTGGCCTTCTCGCTGTACGCGACGACGGGCCGGGACTCCGCGGTGCAGACCCTCACCGCCCATTTCGGCCCCGACGGCCCGCTGAACCTGAGCACCCCCTACCAGCCGGACGGCTTCAAGGAGGCCGTGGCCGCGGTCCGCCGGACACCGCTGGACGCACCCGACTACGCGCGGGTCCTCCGGTCGGCCACGCGCGCGGGCCTGGAGAGCAGGGCCCTCATCTTCACCTTCTCCTCGCCCAACCTCTTCGCCAAGAGCAAGGGCCTGTCCGATCTGCCCAGGAACCCCGCCCACATCGACTGGACCGGCGTGAAGATCACCGCCGGCTCCTGACCGTCCATCACTCCAGAGAGGGGGCAGCCCCATGACGACGACCATGCCGGAGGTCATTCCCGAACCCCGGCGCCGGGTCGCCACCGCCAGGGCGCGGCACGCGGCGGGGCGGGTGGCGGCCGCACTCGGCCGGTCGGTGGCGATCTTCGTACCGGTGTTCCTGGTCGCGACCTTCGTGACGTTCGCGCTGCGGTCCATGAGCGGTCTCAGTCCGGCGCGGATCCAGCTGGGCGAGGAGGCGACGCCCGAGGCGATCCAGCGCGTCGAGGCGGAGTGGGGCCTCGACAGGCCCTTCCTCACCCAGTACTGGAACTGGTTCACCGACGTCCTGCACGGACAGCTCGGCACCAGCTGGGTCAACGGGGCCGACATCTCCACGCTGATCGGCCTCGGCCTGGGGGTGAGCCTCTCGGTGGCGACCTTCGCCCTGGTCATCGGCGTGGTCGTCGGCTTCGTCCTCGGTACGGTGGCCGCGCTGAGGCGCACCACGGTCGTGGACCGCGCGATCACGGGGTTCGTCACCGTGATCTCGGTGATGCCCGCCTTCGTGGTCGGCATCGTGCTGGTGGCGGTCCTCGCGGTGGGACTCGGTCTGTTCCCCTCGGCCGGTTACGTCCCGGCCGAGCAGGGGGTCGGGCCCTGGCTCGCCCACATCACGCTCCCCGCGCTCGCGCTGAGCTTCGACGTGATCGCCGACGTCGCCCGCCAGCTGCGGTCCAGCCTCATCGCGTCCTACGGGGAGAACTACGTGACGGGCGCGGTCGTCCGGGGCCTGAGCCCGAGGCGGATCTTCTTCGCCCACGTCCTGCGCAACGGCCTGGGGCCCGCCCTCGCCACGATCGGCCAGAAGTTCCCGGCGCTGGTCGGCGCCTCCGTGATCACGGAGTGGATCTTCGGCCTCCAGGGCTTCGGCCGCTTCGCCAACGACTCGGCCCAGGCCGGTGACGTACCGGCGGTGCAGGGCGTGCTCGTGGTGTCGATCGTGCTGGTCGTCTCCTTCAACCTGATCATCAACCTGGTGCTGGCGCGTGTGATGCCGGCATCCCAGCGGGGGGTATGACGATGGTGCGCCGCGTCCTCTCACTCACATCCGGCCGGATCGCCGTGGTCATCCTCGTGCTGGTCGCCCTGCTCGCCGTCTGCGGGCCGTGGATCGCCCCGCAGGATCCCCTGGCGACCAGCGACAACGCGCTCGCGTCGGCCTCGGGCGCCCACTGGCTGGGGACGGACTACCTGGGCCGCGACGTGTTCAGCCGCCTCCTGGACGGCTCCCGCGTCAGCGTGCTCGGTTCGCTGGAGGTCGCGCTGACGGCCCTGGTCGTCGGCGCGGTCCCCGGCATCCTGTCGGTGTACTCGGGCCGGGTCTTCGAATGGCTGACCCTGCGTCTGGCCGACACGCTGGTCGCCCTGCCGTTCCTGCTGTTCGCCATCGCCGTGATCGCGCTGCTCGGCAACGGCATCACCCAGGCCATGCTCGTCACGGGCGCCCTGGTCTCCCCGCTCTTCTACCGGGTGTCCCGGGCGGCCACGCTGGCCGTGGCCCGCTCCCCGTACGTGGAGGCCGCGATCGTCTCCGGTGCCTCGATCGGCTGGGTCGTACGCCGCCACGTCTGGGTCAAGGTGCTCCCGCCGGTCGCGGTGGCGCTCGCCCAGACCATCGGCGTGGGCTTCGTCATCGTGTCCAGCCTGACCTTCCTCGGTATCGGCGTACAGCCCCCGGCTCCCACCTGGGGCGGTCTCCTCGCCTCCGACCTGGGCTACCTCAGCCACCAGCCCTGGGCCCCGGTGGCACCCGCCCTGCTGATCATGGTCACCGTCTGGGCCTGCAACCTGCTCGCCGACGCCATCCGCGACGTCTCCGGCGAAGCGGGACGCGCCCTGGTCAACCGGCGCAGGGCCGAGGCGCGTACCGGCCCGTCCACCCCCGTCCCCGTGGGAGGTTCCCGATGACGGCCCTGTCCCAGTACACCGCCCCCGACCGCGCCGAGGGGCCCGCCGTCACCGGGGCGCCCGGCGCGGACACCCCGGTGACCCCACCGGTGATCGCCGTCCACGACGTACGCGTCAGCGACCGCGTCACCGACCGGGAGATCGTCCACGGGGTCACCTTCGAACTCACCCCCGGCAGGGCGGTCGGCATCGTGGGCGAGTCCGGCAGCGGCAAGACCCTCACCTGCCGTGCCGTGCTCGGCATCCTGCCGCCGCACTTCGAGGTGTCCGGCGGTTCCGTGGAGATCGACGGAACCGACATCGCCACCCTGACGCCCCGCCGGTGGACCGCCCTGCGGGGGACGACGGTCGGCGCCGTCTTCCAGGACCCGGCGTCCTACCTCAACCCGTCGATCCGTGTGGGTGCCCAGATAGCCGAGGTCATCCGGGTCAAGAAGGGCGTGAAGCGGCGCGAGGCGCGCCGGCGGGCCCTCGGACTCCTGCGCGCGGTGCGCCTGCGGGACCCGGAGCTGGTCTACGGCCAGTACACCTACGAGCTGTCGGGAGGCATGCTCCAGCGCGTCCTGATCGCGGCGGCGATCGCCGTCGAACCCCGGGCGCTGATCGCCGACGAGGCCACGACGGCGCTGGACGTCACGGTCCAGGCCGAGATCCTCGACCTGCTCGCCGAACTCCGCGAGCGCACCGGCCTGGCGCTCGTCGTGGTCTCCCACGACCTGGCCGTCGTCGCCCAGCTGTGCGACGAGGTCCTGGTCATGCGGCAGGGCGAGGTGGTGGAGCAGGGCCCGACGCGGTCGGTGCTGCACGACCCCCGGCACGCGTACACCCGGCTGCTCATGGCCGAGCACGAGCAGTACGGCCTGGACAGGTTCCTCACCCCGCAGGACCCGGACCCGCGGCACCCCGACGGCCCGCAGGAGGCGTCATGACGACCGCGTCGCAGGAAGCGGAGACGGCGGGACCGGCGGAGGAGGCCCCCTCCCCCGTCCTGGCCGTGGAGGGCCTGGACGTGCGCTACGGACGGGGGCGCCGGAGCCGCAGCGCCCTGCGCGGGGTGTCGCTGAGCGTCGCGCCCGGGGAGACCGTCGGCGTCATCGGCGAGACGGGCTCCGGGAAGTCCACGCTGGCCCGCGCCGTGCTCGGCCTCGTACGCGCCTCGGCCGGCTCGATCCGGGTCGGCGGCGAGGACGTGACCGGATACGGGAACCGCCGGTGGCGCGCCCTGCGCCGTCGGGGCGTCGTCCAGTACGTCTTCCAGGACCCGCTGCGCAGCCTCGACCCGGACCTCACGATCGAGGACTCCCTGACGGAACCCCTGCTCATCCAGGGGGTGCCGCGCAAGGAGGCGGCCGAGCGGGCCCGCGCGTTCCTGGACCGGGTCCACCTGTCCGGGGACCTGCTCGGGCGGCTGCCCGGAGAGCTGTCCGGCGGCCAGCGCCAGCGGGTCGCCGTGGCCCGCGCCCTGGTCACGCGGCCCGCCCTGGTCATCCTCGACGAGCCGGTCAGCGCCCTGGACTCCGCCAACCGCGTCCAGGTCCTGGAGATCCTCAAGGAGCTGCGCGCCGCCGGGACGTCCCTGGTCTTCATCTCCCACGACCTCGGTTCGATCGCCGGGACCGCCGACCGCATCGCCGTGCTCTACCGGGGCGAGCTCGTCGAGGTCGGAGCGGCCGGCGACGTCATCAACCACCCGCGCCACCCCTACACACGCCTGCTCGTCGGCTCCGCGCCGACGCTGCACACGCGCACCGCCGGCCGCACGGAGCGCGAGGCACTGCGCGCGCGGCTCGCCGGCTGAGCCACGGCGGCAGGCCCCTTCACATCCCCCGCACCACCGAGAGGAACACCCCATGTCCCGCAGGATCCATCTCGCACTGCACCCGTACGGCGTCGGCGGCCCCGGCCAGCACGGCCTCTGGAAGGACCCGGGGGTCGCCAAGAACGCCAGTATCGACGTCAACTACTACATCCAGCAGGCCCAGGCGGCCGAACACGCCCTCTTCGACGCTCTGTTCGTCGTCGACAGCCAGTTCATCAACGCCACCTACCCCTCGCACTACCTGAACCGGCTGGAGCCGCTCACCCTGCTCTCCGCCGTCGCCACCCACACCAGGAGCATCGGCCTGGTCGGCACGGCGAGTTCGACGTACAACTCGCCGTTCAACCTCGCCCGCCGGTTCGCCTCCCTCGACCACATCAGCGGCGGCCGCGCCGGCTGGAACGTGGTGACCAGCTTCGACACCGGTACGTCGAAGAACTTCGGGCTCGACGAACACCTCGACTACGCCACGCGCTACGGCCGCGCCCTGGAGTTCGTCCAGGTCGCCCGCGGGCTGTGGGACTCCTACGAGGACGACGCGTTCCCGGCCGACGTGGCACGCGACGTCTTCCTCGACCCGTCCAGGCTGCACGCGCTCGACCACGCCGGGGAGCACTTCAAGGTCGCCGGGCCGCTGAACATCTCCCGTTCGGCGCAGGGACAGCCCGTCATCTTCCAGGCGGGGGTCTCCGCCGAGGGCCGCGACCTCGCCGCGCGCGTCGCCGAGGGCATCTACGCCCCCGGCGGCACGCTGGAGCAGGCGCGCGAGTACTACGCCGACATCAAGAAGCGCACCGCGGCCTACGGGCGCGACCCCGACCACATCAAGGTCTTCATCCACGGAGGCCCGATCGTCGGCGCGACCGACGAGGAGGCCCGGCGCAGGGAGCGGGAGATCTTCGAGGAGGACAACGACTTCGCGAGCAACCTGGCGCTCCTGGGCCGCTCCTTCGGCGCGTACGACTTCAGCGCGCACGACCTGGACGCGCCGTTCCCGGACGTCGCCCACCTCGCCGAGAAGGGCGGCAGGACCGGAGCCGCCAGGATCATCGAGCGCGCCACCGCAGAAAACCTGACCCTGCGTCAAGTCGCGGACTCCGTCAACGCGTTCCGCCCCTCACCGTTCGTGGGTGCTCCGGAGACCGTCGCCGGCACCATCGAGCGGTGGTCCGAGGCGGGCACCCTGGACGGCATCAACCTGGCGTTCCGGAACAACGACGACCTCGCCCGCTTCGTGGACGGCGTGGTGCCGCTCCTCCAGAAGCGCGGCCTGTTCAGGACCGAGTACGAGGCGGACACCCTGCGCGGCAACCTGGGGCTGCCCGTCCCCGCGAACCGCCACACCGCCGCCCGCGCGCTCGTGAACGACTGACGCGGGACGTGAACCCCGCGAACCGGCACGCACCCGTACACGCAGGAGTCTGAGATGCCCGAGTACACCGACCACCACGCCCCCGAGGGCCTTCGCACCCGGGGCACCGTCATCGTGGTGCCCGGCCGCGGCGAGACCAGGGCGGCCTACACCCGGTTCGGCAGGCGGCTCGCCGCCGACGCCTACCGGGTGCGCGTCATCGACCCGCCGGACATCGACGGGAACGACCTGGCGGACTCGCTGACCCGCTTCGGCGACCGGCTCGCCGCCGCGGCGGAGGACTCGGCCACGGGCGGGGGCGGCGCCGTGCGCCCGCTCGTGCTGGTGGGGGCGGACCGGGGAGCGGTCGCCCTCGCGGCGCTCCTCGGCCGGGACGGCGTACCGCCCGCGGCACGGCCGGACGCCGTCGTCCTCGCGGGGATCCCCGGCGCGGGGGCGACCGCGGCCGGCGGCCGCTGGGAGGACGAACTGGACGTCCGCACCTCCTGCCCCGCCCACCGCGGCACGCTCACCGAGGACGCGGGCGTACGGCGCGGCGCGCTCGGCGAGGAGGTGCCCCGGGCGCTGCTCACGGCCGCCCGGGACAGCGCGCCGGACGTCCCCGCCCTGCTGCTCGTGGGGGACGCCGATCCGCTCGCGGACCGCGAGGCACTCGTCCGTACGGCGCAGTCCCTGCCGCGTGCGCGCCTCTCGGTGGTGCGGGGCGGGCACCACGACGTCCTGAACGACCTTCAGCACCGTTCGGTGGCCGCGGAGATCGTCACCTTCCTGGAGGCCCTGCGCGAGGGGCTGGTGCCGGTCGTCACGGTCGGTTCGAGCGCGTGGTGAGCGCCGCCGGGCAGGGCCGCGCCCGGTGCCGCCGGCGTCCCTGACCCGCCAGAAGCACGCACAAGTCCGCAGAGCCCCTAGAGAGCCCGAAGAGAGAGGTCCCTCATGGCGACCATCCTGTCCGTCTCCGGAAGCCCGTCCGCCACGTCCCGTACCGCACGGCTCCTGCGCCACCTGGACGAACGGCTCCGGGAGCAGGGCCACGACGTGACACCGCTGGACGTGCGCACCCTGCCCGCCGAGGCGCTGCTCGGCGCCGACTTCCGGCACCCTGCCGTCGTCGCGGCCACCGCGCTGTTCGAGGAGGCGGACGGGGTGGTCATCGGCACCCCCGTCTACAAGGCGGCGTACTCGGGGCTGCTGAAGACCCTGCTGGACCTCCTCCCGCAGTACGCGCTGACCGGGAAGACCGTCCTGCCGCTGGCCACCGGGGGCAGCACGGCCCACGTGCTGGCCATCGACTACGCGCTGCGCCCGGTCCTCAGCTCCATGGGGGCGGCGCACATCGTGCCGGGCTGGTTCACGCTCGACAAGGACATCACCTCGGGCGAGGACGGCACGCTGACGGTCGCGCCCGGCACGGCCGAGGCACTCACCCAGGTCACCGACACCTTCTCCCGGGTGCTGGGCGGGCGTACGGCGGTACTGGCGCCCACGGGCTGAACGCTCACGCCGCTCGCAGGCGACGCCACACCGCCTTCGCCGCGTGGTGCCCGGACATGCCGTGCACACCGGGGCCGGGCGGGGTGGCCGACGAGCAGAGGAAGACCGCGGGGTGGGCGGTGGCGTACGGCACGCGGGCCAGCTTGGGCCTGAGCACGGTCTGCAGCCCCGCGAACGCTCCCGTGCCGATGTCGCCGCCCACGTAGTTGGCGTTGCGCGCGGCCAGCCCGGGCGGTCCGGTGACCGCGCGGGCCAGGACCAGGTCGCGGAACCCCGGGGCGAACCGCTCCAGTTGCCGCTCGATCGCCTCGGTGGCGTCGCCCTCCCAGCGGGCCGGGACGTGCCCGTACACCCAGAAGACGTGGCGGCCCTCGGGTGCGCGGGTCGGGTCGACGACGCCGGGCTGCGAGGTGATCAGGAACGGCACGCTCGGGGCCCGGCCCGCCACGGCGGCGCGCAGGGCCGTGTCGATCTCGGCGGCGGAGGGCCCGAGATGGACCGTGCCGGCCCGTCCGGCCGCCTCCGCCGTCCAGGGCACGGGGCCCGACAGCGCGTAGTCGATCTTGAAGCAGGAGGGCCCGTAGCGGTAGTGGTCGTAGGCGTTGCCCAGGCCCGCGATCCGGGCGAGCGCGGTCGGTGAGGTGTCGAAGACGTAGGCGCGGGCGGGCGGGAGTTCGTCGAGGCGGCGGACCTCGACGCCCGTGCGGATGACGCCGCCCTGCTCGCGCAGGAAGGAGGCGAGCGCGTCGGAGACGGCCTGTGAGCCGCCGCGCGGCACCGGCCAGCCGTTCTCGTGGGCCGCCAGCGCGAAGAGCAGGGCGATACCGCCGGTGGCGAGGCCGCCGGCGGGCGCGATGGCATGGGCCGCGAGGCCCGCGATCAGCGCGCGCGCCTTCTCCCCCCGGAACCGCCGGGAGAGCAGTGTGGCGGGCTGGATCGCGTCGAGACCGAAGCGCGCCCAGCGGTAGGGATCGCGGGGCAGACCGTCCCACGGGGTGCGCAGGAAGTCCTCCGCGAGGGTGTCCCAGTGGCCGGTGAAGGGCGCGATCAGCCTGCGGTAGGCGCCCGCGTCCTCGGGGCCCAGTGACATGGCGCTCTCACCCACGGACCGGGTGAGCACCGCGGCGGAACCGTCGGGGAAGGGATGGGCGAGCGACAGGGGCGGCTGGAGCCATTCGAGGCCGTGCCGCGCGAGCGGCATCGCGTTGAACGCAGGCGATCCGATGCCCAGCGGGTGCACGGCGGAGCAGGGGTCGTGGCGGAAGCCGGGGAGGGTCAGCTCCTCGGTGCGGGCGCCGCCGCCCACGGTGTCCGCCGCCTCGAACACCTCCACGGCGAAGCCGCGTCGGGCCAGCTCGACCGCGGCCGTCAGCCCGTTCGGACCCGCCCCCACGACGACCGCGTCCAGCATCGATGGCACCTTCGGACTCCTCTGTCAGGCGGTGGCCGGCCCCTCCAGGATATTCGCGCGCACCGACAACGGACCCCCGGGTAGCCTGCCGGTCGATGAACACCCCCTGCGCCCCCTCCCCCGCCGTGCGTGCGATGGCCTCCCGGCTCGTCCGGCTGCCCGGCGTCGAAGCGGTCGCCCTGGGCGGGAGCCGCGCCCGCGGCACCCACCGCCCCGACTCCGACTGGGATCTGGGCGTCTACTACCGGGGCACTCCTGACGTGTCCGCCCTCACCGCGACGGCGTCCGAGGCCCAGGGCGCGCCGGCCGAGGTCGCGGGGCCCGGCGAATGGGGCCCCTGGGTGAACGGCGGTGCCTGGCTGACGGTGGACGGCGTCGCCGTCGACTGGATCCTGCGCGATCTGGACCGGGTGCGGTCGGTGTGGTCCCAGTGCCGGGAGGGCCGCTTCGAGGTGGGGATCCAGCCCGGTCACCCCTTGGGTTTCTGGTCCCCCTGTTACGTGGGAGAGGTCGCGCTCGGCCAGGTGCTGGAGGACCCGCACGGTGAGCTGACGGGCCTTCAGGAAGAGGCGCGGGCCTACCCCGAGCCGCTGCGCCGGGCGCTGACCGGTGCGGCCTGGGAAGCGGACTTCTCCGTGGCGTCCGCGCGCAGGTCGGCGCCGTCCGGGGACACGCTCCATGTCGCGCTCTGCCTGTCGAAGGCCTTCGGGATCCTCGCCCAGGCCCTGCACGCCCACCACCGCGTCTGGTGCCTCAACGAGAAGGGCGCGCTCGCCGCCGCCGCGGCGCTGCCGGACACCCCTGCGGACTTCACGGACCGGGTCTCCGCGGCGCTGCGCGGCCTGGACGCCGCCGCCGTGGAGTCGGCGGCCGGCCTCGTGCGGGAGGTACGGGCGCTACTGGACGGCGGCTCCCCGGCCGGGGCCGGGGGCTGAGGGCCCGCTCCCACGCGGGGTGGAGGGCCCGTGCCGCGGACGCTCCGTGTCAGATCCTCGAACACGAGGTCCGGGAAGGTGTCCCCCGCACGTGCGGCTCCGGTTGACCCGCCCGGATGTGTCGTACGGGATCGCCGCTGTCCGACCGGGTTTCCTGAGGACGGACCGGACACCCGTCCTCCACTCGGATTCTCCCCGCGGGCCCGTGGAAGACCGTCGCGGCACCGCCCCTGAGACCGTGCGTGGAGGTGTTCGCGCGCGGTACTCACGATCGCGCTCCCCGTCCGGGCCGTACGGGATCCGCGTCCCCTCCTCGGAACAGGAGCACGGCTCACCTTCCGCCGGCCGGGCGGCGACGCCGTGGCCGCGCCTCCGGGTGAGTGGGTGACCCCACCTCCGCGTGAGCGTGTGACCGCACCGAAGGGCGTCCACCGGGGGCCGGGTCCCGGGGACGCGGCCGGGGCGGCCCCGCCCTCATCGCGGGCCGGAGCGCAGCGCGTGCAGGACACGCTCCGCCGTCGCCGCGTCCCTGGCCGCGGTGAACGGCAGGTCGTTCCCGCCGGTGACGCGGTACGGGACGCCGGAGAGCGTCGCCTCGGCGCCGCCCGCCTCGGTGACCAGGAGCAGTCCCGCCGCGTGGTCCCAGGCGAACTCCCAGTTGAAGGCCACCGCGTCCTGCGCGCCGCGGGCGACGGCGAGGTATTCGAGCCCCGCCGATCCGCACGCGCGGGCCTCGATGCCGTCGGTACGCAGGCCGAGCAGGGCGCGCTTCTGGGCGTCCGAGGTGTAGTCGGGGTGGGACATGGCCACCCCGAGCACGGCGCCGGGTGCGGGCGAACCGCTGTGCAGGGCCTTGCCGTTGAGCGTGGCGCCCCGGCCCCGCACGGCGACGGCCATCTCGTCCCGCACGGGGGCGTACGTCCACGAGGCGTACACCTCGCCGTGCCGGGCGAGGGCCACCAGGGTGCAGAAGCCGGACTCGCCACGGACGAACTGGCGGGTGCCGTCGACCGGGTCGACGATCCACACGGGCGCGTCGCCGCCCAGTGCGTCGTAGACCGCGGGGTCGGCGTGGACGGCCTCCTCGCCGACGACGACCGAGCCGGGCAGCAGCCGGGTCAGGGCCTCGGTGAGGTACTCCTCGGCCAGCCGGTCCGCGGCGGTGACCAGGTCGTGCGGGCCGCTCTTCTCGATGATCTCGTGCGCGGCCAGCTGCCGGTGGCGCGGCATGATCTCGGCGGCCGCCGCCGCCCTGACCACCGCCTCCACCTCGGCCGTCCGTCCGGCGTTCCCGGCGGTCCCGTACAGAAAGTCCTCGATCATGACTCCAGCTAAGCACGGTCCGCCGGGGCGGCCCCGGGCAGGTGGTCAGCGGCCGACGGCGTATCCCTGCATCCCCCGGGGGTTGGCCGCGGCGGAGAGGACACCGGTCTCCGGGTCCCGTGCGACGGCGCACATCCGGCCCTCGGACCACGGGTCGCCGACCGTGACGTCGTGGCCGCGCCCGCGCAGCTCCGCGACGACCCGCGGGTCCATGCCCTCCTCGACGGTGACGCTGCCTGGACGCATGCCGCGCGGGAAGAAGGAGCCGGGGAAGCTGTCGTTGTGCCAGTTCGGGGCGTCGATGGCGCCCTGGAGGTCGAGGCCGCCGCGCACCTCGGCGCGCAGTGCCACGGCGAGGAAGAAGTGCAGCTGCCACTGGTCCTGCTGGTCCCCGCCGGGCGTCCCGAACGCCATGACGGGTTCGCCGTCGCGCAGGGCGAGCGACGGGGTCAGCGTGGTGCGCGGGCGGCGGCCCGGGGTGAGCGTGTTCGGCAGGCCCTCGTCGAGCCAGGCCATCTGGAGCCGGGTGCCGAGCGGGAAGCCCAGCTCGGGCACGACCGGGTTGGACTGGAGCCAGCCGCCGCTGGGTGTGGCGGCGACCATGTTCCCCCAGCGGTCGACGATGTCGAGGTGGCAGGTGTCGCCGCGGGTGGCGCCGTCCTTGGCCACCGTCGGCTCGCCCGCTCCGGCCACCGGGATGCCCATCGCGTCGAAGCCGGCCGCGCCGGAGGCAACCGCGTGGGCGTGCGCGCTGAGGACGGGGGTGCGGCCCCCGGGGCTGCCGGGACGCAGCTCCAGGGACGCGGTGTCCCCGACGAGGGCGCGGCGCTCGTCGTTGTACGGCGCGGAGAGCAGCGCGTCGAGGGGGACGCCGGCGGCGTCCCCGTACCAGGCCTCGCGGTCCGCCATCGCGAGCTTGCAGCCCTCGATGAGCAGGTGCACGTAGTCGGCGGACCCGTACGCCGGGAGCTCGGCCGGGAGGAGAGCGAGCTGCTGGAGGAAGGCGGGGCCCTGGCTCCAGCCGGCCGCCTTGGCGAGGGTCCAGCCGTTCCAGTCGTAGGTGGCGGGTGCCTCGTACGTCGCGGACCAGCCCGCCAGGTCGGCCGCGGTGAGGGTGCCGGTGTGGCGGGTTCCGCTGGTGTCCAGGGTGGGGACGCCGGCCTGGCGGACCAGCGCCTCGGCTATGAAGCCCGTGCGCCAGACCTCGCGGGCGGCCTCGATCTGCTGGACGCGGTCCTCGCCGCCCTTCTCCCCGGCCTCCGCGACGAGCCGGCGCCAGGTGGCGGCGAGGGCCGGGTTGCGGAACAGCCGGCCGGGCTCGGGGGCCTTCCCGCCGGGCAGGTACACCTCGGCGGACGCCGGCCACTCGGTCTCGAAGAGCTCGCGGACCGTCTCCACGGTCTGGCCGACTCGCTCGACGGGCGCGTGGCCGTCCTCGGCGTAACCGATGGCGTACCGCAGGACCTCGGCGAGGGTCCGGGTCCCGTGGTCGCGCAGCAGCAGCATCCAGGCGTCGAAGGCCCCCGGCACGGCGGCGGCGAGCGGCCCCGTGCCGGGGACCAGGTCCAGTCCGAGCGAGCGGTAGTACGCGGCCGAGGCACCCGCGGGTGCGGGCCCCTGGCCGCACAGCACCTGTACGTCGCCGTCCCTGGGCGCGAGGATCATCGGCACCTCGCCGGCCGGACCGTTGAGGTGCGGTTCGACGACGTGCAGGACGAACCCGGCGGCGACGGCCGCGTCGTAGGCGTTGCCGCCGTCCTCCAGAACGGCCATCGCCGACTGCGAGGCGAGCCAGTGGGTGGAGGACACCATGCCGAAGGTGCCCTGGAGGGTGGGCCGGGTGGTGAACACGGGGGCGGCTCCTTGCTGCGGTGTGCTGAGTTCTCGGTTCCGTGGGTGCGTTGCGGATCGTACGTACCCGGGCGCGGCTGCGGGCGGGGAGGTCAGGCGGCCGCGTCCGGGGCGGTGCCGTCGTCGCCCACCAGGTGGCAGGAGACCTGCCGGCCGCCGGGGATCCCGCGCAGGGCGGGGACCTCGGTGCGGCAGCGGTCGGCGGCGAGCGGGCAGCGGGTGTGGAAGCGGCAGCCGGACGGGGGGTCGAGCGGGCTCGGCAGTTCGCCGTGCAGGACGATGCGCTCGCGGGAGCGCTGGGCGGCCGGATCGGGCACCGGGGCGGCGGAGAGCAGGGCCTGTGTGTAGGGGTGTTTGGGGGCGGCGAACAGCTCGGCGGTCGGGGCCTGTTCGACGATCTGGCCGAGGTACATGACGGCGATGCGGTCGGCGAGGTACTCGACGGCCGCCAGGTCGTGGGTGATGAAGAGGCAGCCGAATCCGCGGTCGCGCTGGAGGTCGGCCAGGAGGTTGAGCACGGACGCCTGGACGGAGACGTCGAGCGCCGAGGTGGGTTCGTCGGCGACGAGCAGATCGGGGTCGCAGGACAGGGCCCGGGCGATCGAGATGCGCTGGCGCTGTCCGCCGGACAGCTCGTGGGGGTGCCGGTCGGCGTGCTCGGGGCGCAGGCCGACCTGGCCGAGGAGTTGCTCGACGCGTTCGCGTACGGCGGCCCCGCGGGCGCGGCGGTGCAGCCGGATGGGCTCGGCGATGATCCGGCCGACGGTCATCCGGGGGTCGAGCGAGGACGAGGGGTCCTGGAAGACCAGGTGGAAGTCCTTGCGCAGGGGGCGCAGCGCGCGGCGGGAGAGGTGGGTGACGTCGGTGCCGTTGATGTGGACGCTGCCGGCGGTGGGTTCGTCGAGCCGTACGGTGCACCGGCCGACGGTCGACTTCCCGCTGCCCGACTCCCCGACGAGGCCGACGACCTCGCCTCGGCCGATGGTGAGGGAGACGCCGTCGACGGCCCGGACACTGCCGCCGCCGGAGGCGCCGAAGTGCCGCTCCATGCCTCTGATGTCCAGCACCGGGGGGTGCGTTCCGGTCCCGCGCGGGGCGGGGACGGTCTGTGCGGTGGTCACTGTCCGGCCTCCTGGTCGGGTCGTGCTGCGAGGTCTGCGAGGGGGAGGCCGACGGCCCCGGCGGCGGCCCGCGGGTGGGGGTGCCAGCAGGCGGCACGGTGCGGCGCGTCCGCCCCGGCCTCCTGCCCGTCGACGGCCCGGAAGCCGGGCCTGCCCCCCGTACAGATGTCGTCGGCGCGCGGGCAGCGGGGTGCGAACGTGCAGGCGTCGGGCTGGCTGTCCAGGCTCGGCACGAGGCCGGGGATCTCGGGCAGCCGCCGCTTGCCCTCGCCGCCGGGCCGGAGCACGGCACCGAGCAGGCCACGGGTGTACGGGTGCCGGGCCGAGGCGAACAGGTCGTGCACCGGGGCCTGTTCGACGGCGCGTCCGGCGTACATCACGAGGACCCGGTCCGCCGCGTCGGCGACGACACCGAGGTCGTGGGTGACCAGGACGATGGCGGTGCCGAGGCGCTCGCGCAGCGACTGGAGGACTTCGAGGATGCCCGCCTGCACGGTGACGTCGAGGGCGGTCGTCGGTTCGTCGGCGATGAGGACGGCCGGGTCGCAGGCCACCGCGATGGCGATCATGACGCGCTGCCGCATGCCCCCGGAGAGCTGGTGGGGGTACTCGTCGATCCGGCGGGCGGGTGCCGGGATGCCGACGAGTGCGAGGAGTTCCACGGCCCGGGCCTTGGCCTCCTTGCGGCTCATCCCCCGGTGCCTGCGCAGTACTTCGCCGATCTGCCGGCCGATGGTGAGCACCGGGTTCAACGAGGTCATCGGCTCCTGGAAGATCATCGCGATGTCCTTGCCGCGTACCTTCTGGAGTTCCCTCTCCGACGCGCCGACCAGTTCGCGCCCGCCGAGCCTGACCGAGCCGCCGATCCGGGCGGACGGCGGGAGCAGGCCCATGGCGGCCATCGAGGTGACGGACTTCCCGCAGCCCGACTCCCCGACCACGGCGAGGACTTCGCCGGGTGCGAGGTCGTAGGAGACGCCGTCGACGGCGTGCACGGTGCGGGTGTCGGAGTGGAAGGAGACCGACAGGTCGCGCACGCTCAGCACCGGCTCGGGCGCCGCCGTCCGCGCGGGTTCGGCAACGGTCTCGGTCATCGGGTCGCTCCTCGGGGGTCCAGGACGTCACGCAGCCCGTCGCCGAGCAGGTTGAAGGCGAGCGTCGCCGCGACGATCGCGAGGCCGGGGAAGACGGCCAGCCAGGGTGCGGGCGCCAGGAAGGACTGGGCGCCGGAGAGCATCACGCCGAGCGACGGGTCCGGCGGCTGGACCCCGAGGCCGAGGAAGCTGAGGAGGGCCTCGCCGATGATCGCGGCGGGGATGCCGACGGTCGCCTGGACGATCAGGGCGGAGGTGGCGTTGGGCAGGATGTGCCGGAAGAGGACGGTACCGTCGCCGCCCCCGTTGGCGACGGCGGCGGCGACGTAGTCGGCGTGCTTGAGCCGCAGGGTCTCGGCCCGGGTGATCCGGATGACGGCGGGGACCTGCGAGATGCCGATGGCGAGGGTCGCGTTGGTGAGCGACGGGCCGAGGATCGCGGCGAGTCCGACGGCGAGCACGAGGAAGGGGAACGCCAGCATGGTGTCGGTGAGCCGGGACACGGCGGTGTCCGCGAACCTGCCGTAGTACCCGGCGAGCAGTCCCAGCGGAACACCGGCGGCGAAGGCCAGCACGACCGCGACGAGGCCGACCTGCATGGACGCGCGGGCCCCGTGGACGATGCGGGAGAGCTGGTCGCGGCCGAGGTCGTCCGTGCCGAGCCAGTGCGCGGCGCCCGGTTCTGCCAGGACGTTCTGGAAGTCCGGCTGCGACGGGTCGTACGGGGCGATGAGCGGGGCGAACAGGGCGGCCAGCACGAAGACGGCCGCGATGACCGCGCCGGTGAGCGCGAGCCGGTTCCTGCGCAGGGCGCGCAGTCTGCCGCCGGACTTCCGGGGGGCCGCCCCGGACGGGGTGGGGAGCGCTGTGGTCGCGGTGGTCACCGGGCACCTCCGAGCCGGATGCGCGGGTCGATGACCGAATAGACCACGTCGACCAGCAGGTTGATGAGGATGTACGCGGCGGAGGTGCAGAGCACCACGGCCTGGAGTGTGGCGTAGTCGCGGGTGAAGACGGCGTCGATGGTGAGCTTGCCGAAGCCCGGGAGGACGAAGATCTGTTCGGTGACGACCGCTCCGGAGATCAGGTGTCCCAGTTGCAGGCCGAGCACCGTGACGACGGTGACCAGCGAGTTGCGCAGGGCGTGCCCGCCGACGACGGAGCCGCTGGACAGCCCCTTGGCGCGGGCGGTGCGTACGTAGTCGGCGGACAGGGAGTCGAGCATCGCCGCCCGGGTCTGCCGCATCACGACGGCCGCGAGGCCCGAGCCGAGCACGATGGCGGGCAGCACCATGCGGCGCAGGTTGTCGACGGGGTCGGTGGCGAAGGGGACGTAACCGGAGGCGGCGAACACCGGTACGGCGATGGCGAATCCGAGGACGAGCACGATGCCGAGCCAGAAGGTCGGGACGGAGAGGCCGATGAGCGCGATGGCGTTGGCGAGCCACTCCTCCGGCCTCCCGCGCCGCACGGCGGCGACGACTCCGGCACCGATGCCGACCACGACCGCCAGGAGGAGGGAGAGCGCGGCCAGTTCCAGGGTGACGGGAAGGGCCTGCGCTATCGCGTCGGCGACGGGGAGGCCGGTACGGGAGGAGGTGCCGAGGTCGCCGGTCAGCGCGTGGCCGATGAACCGCCCGTACTGGACGAACACGTTGTCGTCGAGGCCGTAGCTCTCGCGGATGGCGGCGAGCGCATCGGGGCTGCGTTCCTCACCGGCCAGCGCGAGCGCGGGGTCGCCGGGCAGTGCCCGGATACCGGCGAAGACGACGACGCTGACGAGGAAGAGCGTGATGAGGGACTGGCGCAGACGCGTCAGCAGGTACTTCGTCATCGGGTGTACCCCGCATTCCTGACCCGGACGAGTCCGTCGCCGTACACGTGGAGGCCCGAGACGTCCTTGCCGGCGACGACGTAGTTCTTCTGCCGGTAGAGGTAGACCAGCGCGTGGGCGTCCTGGACGCGCCGGGTGAGCTCGGCGTAGACCTCGGTGCGCCGGGTGGGGTCCGCGACGCTGCGGCCCTCGGCGATGAGCTTGTCGATCCCGGGGTCGCCCAGCCCGTAGGCGTTCATGGCACCGGCGGTCTTGAGGAAGTTGGAGACGTTGCCGTCGGGGTCGAGCCGGCCGGACCAGCCGCTGGTGAAGACGTCGTAGTCGCCGGCGTCGGTCTCGGCGAGCATCGTGGCGTACTCGGTGGGGCGCAGGGAGAGTTCGAAGCCCGCCTCCTTGACCATGGCCTGGAGCACCTGTCCGACCCGTCCCTGTTCGGGGGTGGTGGACGTCTTCAGCTCGATCCGCACCGGGGTCTTCACCCCGGCCTCCTCCAGGAGCCGCTTCGCCCGGTCGACGTCGCGCCCCGGGCAGTCCTCGGGTTCGATGCCGGGGGCGATGGCGGACTGCGGGGAGATGGGGCCGCAGGCCGGCTCGTACATGCCCTGGAAGACGACCTTGTTGAGCAGCTCGCGGTCGATGGCCAGCTCGAAGGCCTCACGGACGCGGACGTCCCGGGCGAGGGGGGTGTCGATCCTCCCGGGCTTCTGTCCGAGGCCCTTCACGTTGCCGACGTTGAGGCCGATGCCCTGGTACCCGAGCGAGGGCGAGTTGAACAGTTGGAGCTTCGGTTCGGTCAGGGCGCTCCGTACGTCGACCGGGGCCATCTGGTCGCCGACCTGGAGGTCTCCGGAGCGCAGGTTGGCGAGCCTGACGTTGCCGTCGGGTATGGGCTTGTAGACCACGGAGTCCAGGTGGACCTGGTCGGCGTCGTAGTAGTTCGGGTCCTTCCTCAGCACGATCCGGTCGCCGCCGACGCGCTCGGCGAAGCGGAAGGGGCCCACGCAGGAGGGGTGGTTGGTGAAGTCCTTCCCGTACTTCCTCAGCGCGGTGGGTGACATCACCATCCCGGCCCGGTCGGCGAGCACGCCGGTGAGGGGGACGTAGGGGTGGTCGAGCGTCAGGCGGACCGTGAGCGGCCCGGTCGCCTCGGCCGTGACGACCGGGGCGAGTTCCGTGCCGCGCGCGGATCCGGGGAGATCGCGGTGGCGCAGGAGCGAGGTGACGACCGCTCCGGCGTCCAGGGCGGTTCCGTCGCTGAACTTCGCCCCGGGGCGCACCCCGAAGGTGACCGTGAGCCCGTCGGCCGAGGTGACCGGGAGCGACGCGGCGAGCTGCGGCACGACGGTGCCGTCCTGGTCGATGTCGTAGAGCTTCTCGCACATGCCCGCGAAGACCGTGCGGCCCACGAGCGTCTGCGCGAGGGTGGGATCCAGTTTGTCGGGGTCGGAGTTGAGGGCGACGGTGAGTGTCCCGCCGTCGCGTACGGACCGGTCGTCGGTCATGCGCACACCACCGACTTCGGTCGCCGAGGACTGCAACGACGTACAGCCCGAGGTGAGGGACACCAACGCAACCGCCACCAGGGCAACCGCTTTTCGGCGCACGGGGGCCTACCTCCCGCCAGGGGTGATCAAGGAATATCGCCGACCGTATTTCGCATACAGTCCGCAAGGCAAGACCCCGGCCCACATGACGGACAGGTTTTACCTGCCGCCCGGACGACGCGACCCCCGCGCCCGGAAGGCGCCGGCCGGGACTGCCTCTCCCCTGCGGGGCACGGGGGCATCCGCCGGCCGGTCCGCGGGGTCCTCGCGGCACCCCGTGGTCGTATACGAAAGCGGAGCCGCCCACTCCGTACCGGCGGACGGTCGCCGCAGACGGGGGGAAGGGCGCTGCAGAAGGGCCGAGCGACCGCCACCCCGCGGACCGGCGGCCACCGCGGGGCCGGAACCTTCGTACGCCGCGCCCCAGGCCGCGCCCCGACCGTCCGAGCGGGTTCGCGTGAGTGTGCGGCGGCGGCCGTTCCTCGACGGTTTCCCGGAATTCGTTCCGCCCTACCGTCCCGGCGCGCAGGGAAGAAAGGCGGACCGGTGCGCGCTAACGTGGAAGCGGTTCACACTCAGCGGAGGCCAAGTAATGCACGGCGAATACAAGGTTCCTGGCGGCAAACTCGTTGTGGTCGACCTGGAGAACCAGGGCGGTGTGCTGCGCGACGTCCGCGTGGCCGGCGATTTCTTCCTGGAGCCCGACGAGGCGATCACCGCGATCGACCGTGCCCTGGAGGGCGCCCCCGCCGACACGGACGCCGCCGGGCTGGCCGCCCGTGTCGAGGCGATGCTGCCCGAGGGCACCGTGATGTACGGGATCACCGCCGAGGGCGTCGCGGTGGCGGTCCGGCGCGCTCTCGCCCAGGCCACCGACTGGACCGACTACGACTGGCAGTTCATCCACGAGGGCCCGCAGTCCCCCGCGCTGCACATGGCCCTCGACGAGGTGCTCACGGCCGAGGTCGCCGCCGGCCGCCGGCCGCCGACGCTCCGGGTGTGGGAGTGGGGCGCCCCGGCCGTCATCATCGGCAGCTTCCAGTCCCTGCGCAACGAGGTCGACGCCGAGGGCGCGGCCCGGCACGGAGTGACGGTCGTGCGCCGCATCTCGGGCGGAGGGGCCATGTTCGTGGAGGCGGGGAACACGATCACCTATTCCCTTTCGGTTCCGTCCTCCCTGGTCTCCGGGCTCTCTTTCGCCGACTCGTACGCCTATCTCGACGAATGGGTCCTCGACGCACTCGGCGACATGGGGATCAAGGCCTGGTACCAGCCCCTCAACGACATCGCGACGGACGTAGGGAAAATCGCCGGCGCGGCCCAGAAGCGCATGGTCGGCCCTGACGGCGGACCGGGCGCGATCCTCCATCACGTCACCATGTCCTACGACATCGACACCGGGAAGATGCTGGAGGTCCTCCGCATCGGCAAGGAGAAGATGTCGGACAAGGGCACGAGGTCCGCCAAGAAGCGGGTCGATCCGCTGCGCCGGCAGACGGGACTGCCCCGGGAGGCGGTCATCGAGCGCATGGTGGGGTCGTTCCACGACCGCTACGGCCTGACCCCCGGCAGCGTCACGCGTGAGGAACTGACACGCGCGGAGGAACTGGCCGCCACGAAGTTCGGCAGCGAGGAGTGGACGGCGCGGGTGCCGTAGCCGCCGGGCCTCGTCGGTACGGTTCTCCTCCGGCACCAGCCTTCTCGGGACCGGGCTCCCACAGCACCGGGCCTCTCGGGTAACGGGCTTCCTCGGCACCGACCCTCGCGGCACTGGCTTACCTCGGTACCGGCCTTCTCGGGACCGGGCTTCTTCGGCACCGGGCTTCTTCGGCACCGGTCTTCTTCGGCACCGGTCTTCTTCGGCACTGGCCTTCTTCGGTACTGGCCTTCTCGGGACCAGGCTCCTCCGGCACCGGGCTTCTCCGGTACTGGCCTTCTCGGGACCGGGCTCCTCCCGTACCGGGCTTCTCCGGTACCAGCCTTCTCGGGACCAGGCTCCTCCGGCACCGGGCTCCTCCGGTACTGGCCTTCTCAGTACCGACCCTCGCGCAACTGGCTTCCCTCGGTACCGGCCCTCCTCGGCACACGGCAGGACGTGGCACCACCTGGGGCCAGGGCGGAGGGTGTCGATCGGCCCCGTGTCAACGATCCTCTTCGTCAGGGCACCTGGCCGGAGCAGGCGGCCGTACGGTCCGCTCCCGCACGCACGACCGCCCCGGCGGGCGAAATGCCTGCCGGGGCGGTCGTGTGTGAGGTACGCGGCCGGGGATCAGCCCAGGGTCGCGATGGCCTTGTTGAAGGTGGCCGACGGACGCATGACGGCCTCCGCCTTCGCCGGGTCGGGCTGGTAGTAGCCACCGATGTCGGCCGGCTTGCCCTGGACGGCGATCAGCTCGTCGACGATGGTCTGCTCCTGCTCGGCCAGCGTCGCGGCGAGCGGGCCGAACGCCTCGGCGAGCGCGGCGTCCTCGGTCTGCCGCGCCAGCTCCTGGGCCCAGTAGAGCGCCAGGTAGAAGTGGCTGCCACGGTTGTCGATACCGCCGAGCTTGCGGCTCGGGGACTTGTCCTCGTTCAGGAAGGTGCCCGTCGCCCGGTCCAGGGTGTCGCCGAGCACCCTGGCCCGCGCGTTGTCCGTGGTCGTGGCCAGGTGCTCGAAGCTCACCGCGAGCGCGAGGAACTCACCCAGGCTGTCCCAGCGCAGGTAGTCCTCCTTGACCAGCTGCTGGACGTGCTTGGGCGCGGAGCCGCCGGCGCCCGTCTCGAAGAGGCCGCCGCCGTTCATGAGCGGGACGACGGAGAGCATCTTCGCGCTGGTGCCCAGCTCGAGGATGGGGAACAGGTCCGTGAGGTAGTCACGCAGCACGTTGCCGGTGACCGAGATGGTGTCCTCGCCGCGGCGGATGCGCTCCAGGGAGAACGCCGTGGCCTCCTCGGGCGTCCGGATGGAGATGTCCAGGCCGTCGGTGTCGTGGTCGGCCAGGTAGGCGTTGACCTTGGCGATCAGGTTGGCGTCGTGCGCACGGCCCTCGTCGAGCCAGAACACGGCCGGGTTACCGGTCGCGCGGGCGCGGGTGACCGCGAGCTTGACCCAGTCCTGGATCGGCAGGTCCTTGGTCTGGCACATCCGGAAGATGTCGCCGGCGCCGACGGCCTGCTCCAGCACGACATCGCCCTTGCCGTCGACGACCCGCACCGTACCCGTGGTGGGGACCTCGAAGGTCTTGTCGTGGCTGCCGTACTCCTCGGCCTTCTGTGCCATCAGGCCGACGTTGGGCACGGAGCCCATGGTCGACGGGTCGAAGGCGCCGTTGGCGCGGCAGTCGTCGATGACGACCTGGTAGACGCCCGCGTAGCTGCTGTCGGGCAGGACCGCGATGGTGTCGGCCTCGTTGCCGTCCGGGCCCCACATGTGGCCGGAGGTGCGGATCATGGCCGGCATGGACGCGTCGACGATGACGTCGCTCGGCACGTGCAGGTTGGTGATGCCCTTGTCGGAGTCGACCATCGCCAGGGCCGGGCCCTCGGCGAGCTCGGCCTCGAAGGACGCCTTGATCTCGGCGCCCGTCTCCGGCAGGGAGTCGAGGCCCTTGAGGATGCCGCCGAGACCGTCGTTCGGGGTCAGGCCGGCCGCCGCGAGGACGTCGCCGTACTTGGCGAAGGTGTTCGGGAAGAACGCGCGGACCACGTGACCGAAGATGATCGGGTCGGAGACCTTCATCATCGTGGCCTTCAGGTGCACCGAGAACAGGACGTCCTCGGCCTTGGCGCGGGCGACCTGGGCGGTGAAGAACTCACGCAGGGCCGCGACACGCATGACGGCCGCGTCCACGACCTCGCCCGCCAGGACCGGCACGGACTCGCGCAGCACCGTGGTGGTGCCGTCGTCGCCCGCGAGCTCGATGCGCAGCGAGCCGGCCTCACCGATGACGACGGACTTCTCCGTCGAGCGGAAGTCGTCGACGCCCATGGTGGCGACGTTCGTCTTCGAGTCGGCGGACCAGGCACCCATGCGGTGGGGGTGGGCCTTGGCGTAGTTCTTGACCGACGCGGGAGCGCGGCGGTCGGAGTTGCCCTCACGCAGGACGGGGTTCACCGCACTGCCCTTGACCTTGTCGTAGCGGGCGCGGACGTCCTTGTCCTCGTCGGTCCGCGGGTCGTCCGGGTAGTCCGGAAGCGCGTAGCCCTGCTCCTGGAGCTCGGCGATGGCGGCCTTGAGCTGCGGGATGGAGGCCGAGATGTTGGGCAGCTTGATGATGTTCGCGCCGGGAGTCTTTGCCAGCTCGCCGAGCTCGGCGAGCGCGTCATCGATACGCTGATCGGCCTTGAGACGCTCCGGGAAGCCGGCGATGATCCGCCCCGCCAGGGAGATGTCACGGCGCTCCACCGTGACACCCGCGGTCGAGGCGTACGCCTCGATGACGGGCAGGAACGAGTACGTCGCCAGGGCAGGGGCCTCGTCGGTGTGCGTATAGATGATGGTCGAGTCAGTCACCGGGTGCTCCGCTCCACGTCTGCAACATTGCTTGACATCAAGATATCTCGTGACCGGCCCCCTCTCCACAGTGGCCCGTGCCCATTCCGGCGGAACGGTTCACTCCAGTCCTCCGGGGCCCGGGCCCTACCCGCGCGGGCACCCGCGGGCCGCCCCCACCCGCAGGGGCGCGAGCGTGCGGTGGGCCTCGGGCGGTACCGGCGGCACCGGCGGCAGGAGCGGTACGGGCAGTGCGCGGGCGTTACGGAGAGTGAGGCCGGTCAGCACCCACCCGCCGCACCGAGCGGCGGCAGCCCGGCGTCCGGCGGCCGTTGCTCGTACCAGCGCCGGTCGGCCTCCAGCTGGGCGGCGAGCGAGATGAGCCGGGCCTCACTGCGGGAGGGGCCGAGGAGCTGGGCGCCGAGGGGCAGGCCGTCGCGGGTGAAGCCGGCCGGGACGTTGACTCCGGGCCAGCCGAGGACGTTCCAGGGCCAGGCGTAGGGGCAGGCGGAGGTCATCGCGAGGTCGGTGCGCCAGGCGCTGAGGTGGTCGAAGGCCCCGACCCGTGGCGGCGGTGCGGCCGTGGTCGGGGTGAGCAGGACGTCGTACCCCCGTCCGCCGTGAGCGGTGTCGAAGAAGGCCCCGATCCTGGCGTGCTGGCGCACCTCCCGCGCACGGGCGGCCCGCACGACGCGGCCCCCGAGGCGGGTGCCGGTCCGCAGGGCGCTGCGGGTGCGCGGGTCCAGCAGCCCGGGCTCGGGGTGCAGCGCGGCGAGCTCGGCGATGCCGGCGGTGGCCCGGGGGACGAAGGAGAGACCGATCAGCCCGTAGCGGGGCCGGGCCTCCTCGACGTGGTGCCCGAGCCGGGCGAGGGCTTCGGCGAGCGCGGTGACGGCGCTCACGACCTCGGGGTGCGGCGCGTTGCGGGTGAGGGTGAGAGGGGGCCGCAGGGAGAGGCCGATGCGCAGCCTGCCCGGGTCACGGCGGGCCGCCGCGGAGGCGTCGACGGCGGGCGGGCGGTGGAGGTCGGTCGGGTGCGGTCCCGCCGCGGCGTCCAGGAGGAGGGCCGCGTCCGCGACGGTACGGGCGAGGGGGCCGTTGACCGTGAGCCCCTGGAAGGCGTCGCTGTGGGGGTGCACGGAGATCCGGCCGCGCTGCGGCTTGATGCCCACGAGGTGGGTCCAGGCGGCGGGGATACGGATGGAGCCCGCACCGTCCGAACCCAGTGCGGCGGGTACGAGCCCGGCGGCCACGGCCGCCGCGGAGCCGCCCGACGACCCGCCGGGAGTGTGCGCCGTGCTCCAGGGGTTGCGGGTGACGCCGAAGGCACTGCCCTCGGTGAAGGCCCACTGCCCCAGCTCGCACGAGTTGGTCTTGCCCACGATGACGGCCCCGGCGGCCCGGAGCCTGCGGACGGCCTCGCTGTCGGCCGCGGCGGGCGCCAGTGCGCCACCGCATCCGAAGTAGGTGGGCAGGCCGGCGATGTCGGTGTCGTCCTTGACCGCGACCGGCACCCCGAGCAGGGGCAGCCGCTCCCCCGCCGCGAGCCGCCGGTCGGCCTCGGCGGCCTCGGCGAGCGCGGCGTCCGTACGCACCTGGCGGAAGGCGTTGAGGGCCCGGCGGCTCGCCTCGATGCGGGCGAGTGCCGCGGCGACCAGTCCGGACGACGTCACCAGGCCCTCGGCCAGCTGCCGGGCGCATTCCGTGAGGTCCGGCTGGGCGGGCGGCTCCACCGGCCTGACCGGTCCGGTCCGCTCCGTGGGGTCTGCTGAGGACATCGCCACCGCCTCCTCGCGTCCGCCGGGGGCACCGCCCCCGGAGCCCGCCCGGGTTCACACCCGCGCGGGTCTACTGGAGAGTAACGAGACGGCATGGCCCACTCAAGCACCCCGCGGAACCTCTCCGGAGCACCTCGCGGAATCTCTCCGGCCCCCGCCCCGCCCGCCTCCCTCACCCCCTCCCGGGGAGGCACGGGGCCGACCAGGAGGGCCGGAGCCCGGGCCTCCCGTACCGGAGTGCCCCTCAGCCGTTCGTCAGGGCCGTACCTGGATCTCGCCGATCCCCGTGCCGAGGCCGGCGCAGTGTGCCGTGGACTGTCCGGACTCGCCCGGCCTCAGCGTGACGTGCTCACCGTCCACGTCGGGGGACCAGCCGCAGACCAGGTGCACCCAGAAGGTCTGTGTCGCCGAGCCGTTGTTCCTGCAGAGCGCGTACCCGGTGTAGTCGTCGACCGCGTGCTTGCCGGTGTCGCACGACAGACCGGGCGGAGTGGCGGCCGCGGGCGCGGCGGCCACCGCGGCGGTGACGGGCACGGCGAGTGCCACGGCCAGGCCGGTGGCGGCCGCGCCCCGGATCAGTGCGCGGACGGCGTTCCCCTTGAGCATCTGCTTCATGTCTCCCCTTGGATTCCGGTCGGGCCCTGGTCCCGGCGGGCCTTGGTCCCCGGTCGGGCCCTGTTCGGTCGAGTTCCGGCGGTCTTCAGGGCTGCCCTCCCCCACGTCCCGTAGCAGAAAACAGCGCCGAACCTCACCCTCCGTACAGCCGGTCCGGCGCGCAGGCGACCGTGCGCGGGCGTACGCTCACCAGGAGGGGTGAATCCACTCGAGAAGGCCCTGAACAGGGACGTTTCCGAGGAGGCGCGGTGACAGGACAGCGCATCGCCACACGTGCCGCCGTCTGCGCGGCGGTGGTCGCCCTCGCCGCCGCGGGCGGCACGGTGGCACGGGCGGACGACGGCATCGAGTCGCTTCCCGCCCAGCAGATCGCCGACCGCTCCCGCGACGCCCTGCTGGGCGTCGCTTCACTGCACCTGCGGGTTCAGGGGGACCTGGGGAAGAACCGGTCGCCGATGACGGTCGACCTCAGCCTGGACCGGAACGGCAACTGCGCGGGCGCCGTCGGCCTGGGCGAGGGCAAGGGGACGGTGACGATCGTCAAGCGCGGCGACACGGTCTGGGCGAAGCCGGACTCGGACTTCTGGCAGAACCAGATGCCGTTCGGAGGCTCCGCCTTCGAGTCCGTCCTCGCCGGCCGCTACCTGAAGGCCACCACCTCCGACTCCAGGCTGCGGCCCGTCGTCGGCGCCTGCGATCTGGACACCTTCCGCCAACTGGTCTCCGACAACGCCGACTCGACGGCGGGAACCCTCACCAAGGGAAAGGTGACGACGGTCGACGGCACGCGCGCCGTCCCGGTCACCAGGACACTGCGGGGACAGGAGTTGACGGCGTACGTGGACACCCGGGGCGCGCACTACCCGGTGCGGATCACCGTGCGGGGCGACGGGGCCGACGCGGCCGTGGACTTCTCCGGCTTCGGCAAGCCGGTCCCCTCGGCCACGCCGCCCCCGAACGACTCGGTGGACGTCAACGCGGTGCTCGGCCGTGCCCCGGCTCAGTCCTGACGCCCGGCTCTGTCCTGACCCCCCGGCTCAGCGCCGTGTACAGCAGCAGTGCGGAGACCAGCCCGACGGCCCAGCCGTAGTCGGCCAGGGGCTTGAGCAGCGGGATCAGCCCGTCGGCGGGGAACGGGCCCTTGCCCGGGGCCGAGTGGGAGCCGCCGGCCGCGAGCACTCCGCCGACGGCGAAGGCCACCACCGCGCGCCAGTTCCAGCCGCCCTTGTACCAGTAGCGGCCCCCGGGGAGGTAGAGGTCGGGCAGGTCGAGGACGGTGCGGCGGATGATCCAGTAGTCGGCGATCAGAATGCCGGCCACCGTACCGAGCAGCCCTCCCACCAGGCCCAGCCAGGTGAAGATGTACAGCTCGGGCGTCTCGGTGAGCTTCCACGGCATGATCAGCACTCCGACGACGCCCGTGATCAGCGCGCCGGTACGGAAGTTGACGATCTTCGGGGCGAGGTTGGCCAGGTCGTACGCGGGTGAGACGACGTTGGCCGCGATGTTCACGGAGATGGTCGCGACCAGCACGGTGACCAGGCCGAAGAGCAGGCCGAAGACGTTGTCGGTCCTCGCCACGAGCTGGACCGGGTCCCAGACCGCCTCCCCGTACACCGCCTGGGAACCGGAGGTGACGAACACGGAGAGCAGCGCGAAGAAGGTCATCGTGGTCGGCAGTCCGAGCGACTGGCCGCGGATCTGGGCGCGTTGGCCGGCGCCGAAGCGTGTGAAGTCGGGGATGTTCAGGGAGAGCGTGGACCAGAAGGCGATCATCCCCATCAGGGAGGGGAAGAAGACCGGCCAGAAGTCGGCGCCCCAGCCGAGGCGGGACGGCTGGTCGAGCAGCGGGCCGAAGCCGCCGGCCTTGACCGCGATCCAGACGAGCAGGACCACGGCGCCGACGATGACGAAGGGTGCCGCCCAGTTCTCGAAGCGGCGCAGGGTGTCCATGCCCCGGTAGATGATGGCGAGTTCGAGTGCCCAGAACAGGACGAAACAGAGCCAGAGTGTCCAGGGCTGTCCGCCGATCTCACCGGCCTGCGCCCAGCCGCCGAACATCTTGCCCAGCAGGGTGAAGATCCCGACGCCGCCGATCCAGGTCTGGATGCCGAACCAGGCGCAGGCGACGCCCGCCCGGATGAGCGCCGGGAGGTTGGCGCCGCGCAGCCCGAAGGAGGCCCGGGCCAGAACGGGGAAGGGGATGCCGTACTTGGGCCCGGCGTGCCCGGTCAGCAGCATCGGCGCCAGCACGATCACGTTGGCCAGGGCGATGGTGAGGACGGCTTGCTTCCAGTCCATGCCCAGGGCGACCAGCCCGGAGGCCAGCAGCCAGGACGGGATGTTGTGGGCCATCCCGATCCACAGGGCGGCGAAGTTGTACGTCGTCCAGCGGCGCCGCTCCAGGGGGACCGGCAGGAGGTCGCCGTTGACGAAGCGGGAGTCGTCGGGGACGGCCCCGGGGGCGAGTTCGATCCGGCCCGACGGGTCGGCTATCCGCTCGCCGGAAGAGGGTGGTGGGACGGGTGGGACGGTTGCGGTCATGGTGGCGTGACCCTTCGCTCGGGGGAGATGCCGTGCGGGGCGCGGGCGCGTGGGGACGGGAGGACCGGTGCGGGGACGGTCGGGGTGAGGGTGGCCCTGGGGCCGGGGCGGGGACGGGGTGGCTGCGGGGACGGGGCGCGGATCAGGCGGAGAGCGCGGGGATGACCGTCGAGCCGTAGGCGTCGATGGTCGCCTCCTTCGCGTCGTGCATGTCGTAGAGAGCGAACTGGTCGACGCCCAGGTCGCGCAGGCCCTGGAGCTTCTCGATGTGGGCCTCGGGAGGCCCCAGCAGGCAGAAGCGGTCCACGATCTCGTCGGGGACGAAGGCCGTGTCCGGGTTCCCGGTGCGGCCGTGGTGGCTGTAGTCGTAACCGGAGCGGCCGGCGATGTACTCCGTGAGTGCCTCGGGTACCAGGCCGGAGTGCTCCCCGTACCGGGAGACGAGGTCGGCCACGTGGTTGCCGACCATGCCGCCGAACCAGCGGCACTGCTCGCGGGCGTGGTCCAGGTCGTCGCCCACGTAGGCGGGCGCCGCGACGCAGATGGTGACGGAATCCGGGTCGCGCCCGGCGTCGGCGGCCGCGTCACGCACCGCCTTGATCATCCACTCGGTGAGGTAGGGGTCGGCCAGCTGGAGGATGAAACCGTCGGCCTTCTGCCCGGCCAGGGCAAGGGCCTTGGGCCCGTACGCCGCCATCCAGACGGGCAGGCTGCCGTCCTTCACCCACGGGATCTGGACGGGCCGGCCGTCGACGGAGGCCTCGCGGCCCTCGGCGAGATCGCGGATCACGTCGATGGCCTCACCGAGCCTGGCCAGGGTGTTGGGCTTGCGGCCGGCCACCCGCATCGCGGAGTCACCCCGCCCGATGCCGCAGACGGTGCGGTTGCCGTACATGTCGTTCAGCGTGGCGAAGGTGGACGCGGTGACCTCCCAGGTGCGGGTGCCCGGGTTCGTCACCATCGGGCCGACGACCATCCGTTCGGTGTGCTCCAGGATCCGGCTGTAGATGACGAACGGCTCCTGCCAGAGCACGGCCGAGTCGAACGTCCAGCCGTAGCGGAAACCGTTCCGTTCCGCCCGGCGCATGAGGCCGACGACACCGGACGCGGGCGGGTCGGTCTGGAGGACGAGACCAAAATCCATGACACACGCTCCTGCTCGAAGTACTGGTACATGGGCGCGCGGGGACGACTGCCCCGCGCGGGACCGGCGGTGGGCTCCCCGCCCGCACGCTCCGCACAGCCGGGGCGGGCGGGCCTGGGGACCACGGGCGATGCCCTCGAACGGTGTTTCGGCGGACCCCTCTCCCCCGGGCGGAGCACGGTCCGCCCGCCGGGGTGCACCGGAACGGTGAACGCCGGACACGGGTTGCGGGACACGGGTCGCGCGGCGAGGTTCCGGCCGGCTTCCCCTCCCCCGTGGGAAGGGGCCGCTCCCGCCCGGCGCCCCTCCACGGGCGGTTCGTGGACGGCGGTCCCGTGGACGTGGTCCGTACGGCCGCCCTGGACGGGACCGCCGGAGCCCCCCGGCCCGCGCGCCCGTCGGCTTCCCGGCCCGGGTGACGGCCGCCGGCGTGGGCCCTGTTCAGTCCGTGTACTGGCACGTCCCCCTCGGCACGTACGCCCCGTGGCCGGCGTGGCCCACGTACGCGCGGTTCTCGATCACCGGGACCCCCCGCGAGAGGACCGTCTCGACCTGCCCCGTGACCCGCTTGCCCTCGTACGCCGAGTAGTCGACGTTCATGTGGTGCGTCTCGGCGGACATGATCTGCTCGGCGCGCGGGTCGTAGACCACGACGTCCGCGTCCGCGCCCGGGGCGATGGTGCCCTTCTTCGGATACAGGCCGAACATCCGGGCCGGCGCCGCGCAGGCGATCTCGATCCAGCGGCGGCGGCTGATATGCCCGTCGACGACCGCCTGGTGGAGCAGGTCCATGCGGTTCTCGACGCCCGGCAAGCCGTTGGGGATCTTCGAGAAGTCGTCACGCCCCAGCTCCTTCTGCCCCTTGAAGCAGAAGGGACAGTGGTCCGTCGAGACCACCTGGAGGTCGTTCGTCCGGAGCCCGCGCCACAGCGCCGCCTGGTGCTCCTCGGGCCGCAGCGGTGTCGAGCAGACGTACTTGGCGCCCTCGAAGTCGGGCTCCGCCAGGTTGTCGGTGGACAGGAACAGGTACTGCGGGCACGTCTCGCCGAAGACGGGAAGGCCCTCGTCGCGGGCGCGCGCCAGCTCGGCGACGGCCTCCTGCGCCGACACGTGCACCACGTAGACGGGAGCGCCCGCGACCTGGCTGAGCCGGATCACCCGGTGGGTCGCCTCGGCCTCGAGGAGGGCCTTGCGGACCTCCCCGTGGTAGCGCGGATCCCTCTCGCCCCGCGCCAGGGCCTGCTCGACCAGTACGTCGATGGCGAGGCCGTTCTCCGCGTGGGTCATCACCAGCCCGCCGTTCGACGCGGCCTGCTGCATGGCCCGCAGGATCTGGCCGTCGTCGGAGAGGAACACCCCGGGATAGGCCGTGAAGAGCTTGAACGAGCTGATCCCGAGCGAGACGAGCTTGTCCATCTCCTTGAGCGAGGAGGCGTTCACGTCGGACATGATCATGTGGAAGGCGTAGTCGACGGCGCACCGCGCGTCCGCCTTCTCGTGCCAGGTGTCGAGTCCCTCGCGGAGGGAGCCGCCCCTGGGCTGGATGGCGAAGTCGATGAAGGTCGTCGTACCGCCCCAGGCGGCGGCCCGGCTCCCCGTCTCGAAGGTGTCGGAGGCCAGGGTGCCGCCGAACGGCATCTCCATGTGCGTGTGCGCGTCGACACCGCCCGGGATGACGTACTTCCCGGTGGCGTCGATCCGCCGCTCGGCGCTCCAGCCCGTCGCGGCGTCGGTGCCGTGGGCGGCGAGGGCGACAACGCGTCCCCCCTCGATGAGTACGTCGGCGTGGATCTCGTCCGACGCGGTGATGACGAGGCCGCCGTGGATGACGGTGCGGCTCATGTACCCCTCCTCGCTGTGGCGATACCGGTGCTGCTCACGGTCAGGTCGTTCCTGTGGTCCTCGGGTCCTCCTCGCTTCCACCCGCGCGAGCCGCCCGTACCGCCCTCCTTCCTCCGCCGGGAGGCAGGTCCCCCAGGGGATCCGGCTTCCTTCGCGGGGCGGCCCGTCGCCCTCCCCAGGACGAGGGGTCGGGTTCCCCCCGCCCGGGGAGGTTCTCCCTCCGGGCCCAAGCAGCGGGCGCCCGTGCGGAGTTACCACCGGAGCCCGGCGGTACGGAGGCGACGGGCCCGCTCACCCCGCGGCGTGCAGCGCCTCGCCCAGGATCTCCGCGCCCTCCTCGGCCTCGGCGACGGTGAGCGACAGGGGCGGCGCGATCCGCAGGACGCTGGTGCTGTGCCCGCCGCCCTTCCCGATGAGCAGTCCGCCCGCGCGGGCCGCTTCGAGTACGGCCGCCGCGGCCTCCGGGTCGGCCTCGTCGGTGCCCGGCTTCACCAGTTCGATGCCGATCATGAGGCCCCTGCCCCGCACCTCACGTACGGCGGGTGAGCTCGCGCCGACCGCGCGGAGCCGTTCGATGAGCAGGCCGCCGACCCGCCGGGCGTTGCCCTGGAGGTCGTGCTCCAGCAGGTACGAGAGGTTGGCGAGCCCGGCCGCCATCGTCACCGGGGAACCGCCGAACGTCGAGATGGAGTTGGCGTCCAGGCAGTTCATGACGTCGGCACGGGCCACGACCCCGCCGATGGACATCCCGTTGCCGATGCCCTTGGCGAAGGTGAGGATGTCGGGCGGGCCGTGGGAGGCGTGTGCCTGCCAGCCCCAGAAGTGGTCGCCGGTACGCCCCCAGCCCGTCTGCACCTCGTCGGAGATCCACAGGATGCCGTGCCGGTCGAGCACCTCGCGGAAGGCCGCGTACAGCCCGTCGGGCGGCGCGGTGAACCCGCCGACCCCCTGCACGGGTTCGGCGATCAGCGCGGCGACGCCCCGGGTGTGCCCGAGCAGGTCCTCGAGATCGGCCACGCACGCCTCGATGAACCGGTCGTCGCTCAGCTCCGCGTACGGTCCCCTGCTGCGGACCCCGCCGTGGACGTACAGCGTCTGGAGCGGTGACAGGCTGGTGGGTGACCAGGACCTGTTGCCGGTGATCGACACCGTGGAGAACGACCTGCCGTGGTAGCTGTTGCGCATGGCCAGGATCTGGTTCGATCCCCGGCGGGCGGTGGCGAGCAGGAGGGCCGCGTCGTTGGCCTCGGTGCCGGAGGTGGTGAAGAAGACCCGGGCGTCGGGGATGCCGGAGAGGGTGGCGATCCGCTCGGCGAGCTCGACCATGGGACGGTTGAGGTAGAGGGTGGAGGAGTGGATGAGGCGGCCCGCCTGCTCCGAGACGGCCTTGGTCACCTCGGGCAGGGCGTGCGCGGTCATCGTGGTGAGGATGCCGCCGAAAAAGTCGAGGTAGCGGTTGCCGTCCGCGTCCCAGACGTGCCGGCCCTCGCCGTGGGTGAGTTCCAGGGGGTGCCGGTAGTAGAGCGCGAGCCACTCGGGGCTGACGGCCAGGTGCCGCTCGTACAGTCCGGTCACGGCTCCACCAGCCCCTCGTACGCGTCCGGCCTGCGGTCGCGGTAGAACGCCCACTGCTGGCGGACCTGCTCGATCAGTCCGAAGTCCAGGTCGCGTACGACGAGTTCCTCCTCCTTGTCGCTGGCGACGTCGCCGACGAACTGTCCTCGCGGGTCGACGAAGTAGCTGGTGCCGTAGAAGTCGTTGTCGCCGTACTCCTCCTGGCCGACCCGGTTGATCGCGGCGACGAAGTACTCGTTGGCGACGGCGGAGGCGGGCTGCTCCAGCTGCCACAGGTAGCTGGACAGACCCCGCGAGGTGGCGGACGGGTTGTACACCAACTGGGCTCCGTTGAGTCCCAGTTGACGCCACCCCTCGGGGAAGTGCCGGTCGTAGCAGATGTAGACGCCGACCTTGCCGACGGCGGTGTCGAAGACCGGCCAGCCGGCGTTGCCGGGCTTGAAGTAGTACTTCTCCCAGAATCCCTTGACCTGCGGGATGTGGTGCTTGCGGTACTTGCCGAGGTACGAGCCGTCGGCGTCGATCACCGCCGCGGTGTTGTAGTAGAAGCCGGACTGCTCGACCTCGAAGACCGGCACGACGACGACCATGCCCGTCTCACGGGCCAGGTCCCGCATGCGCCGGACCGTCGGGCCGTCGGGGACGGGTTCGGCCCAGCGGTAGTGCTCAGGCTCCTGGACCTGGCAGAAGTAGGGGGCGTTGAACACCTCCTGGAAGCCGATGATCTTCGCACCCTGCCGGGCGGCCTCGCGGGCGTGTTCCTCGTGTTTGGCGATCATGGATTCGGTGTCGCCGGTCCAGGTCGCCTGGACGAGTGCGGCGCGTACGACATGGGACATGAGCTGCTCCTTCGACGCGGCGTCAGAGAGCCTCTACGTTCTCTACGCCCGTAGATACGGGGCGTAGGAGGAGAACGTAAGCCCCGCCACACAGCGGGGCAAGACCATCGCCGTGAACCGGCGGAGTCGATCATGTTTCACACCCGAGCGGTCCACTCCTTCCCGGAGGGCCTGTCGTCCAGTCCCCGCAAGGCCCCGTAGGCGGACTGGACGAAGGGTGCGAGCGGGGTGGGGGCCACGTTCGTCAGCGCCACGAGACCGGTGTCGGCACCGGGGAGGAAGCCCGCGAAGGCGGTGAAACCCCGGGTTCCGCCGGAGTGGTGGAGCAGCGCGCCGCCCGGCCGGGGGCGCAGGTTCCAGATGAGGCACAGCCGGGATCCCGTCCTCGGGACCCGCAGCCGGGGCCGCTGTACCTCGGCCAGCGCGGTCCGCAGCACGGGGCCCGGTGCGGTGTCCGGGTCGAGGAGGGCGCCCAGGACGCGCAGCAGGTCGCGGGCGCTGGACCGCACGGCTCCCGCTCCGGTCAGCCCGGGCATCAGCAGGGCGGGGCGGGGCCGTCCGTGCCAATGTCCCGTCGCCTGCGGCCGGTTGGGGTCGCAGTCCGTGTCGGTCAGCCCGAGGGGGCGGGTGACGCGCGCGGCCAGCAGGGCGGGGTAGTGGCTGCCGGTGCCGGCCGCCGCCCGGCTGAGGACGTGTCCCAGCAGGGCCCCGCCGAAGTTGGAGTACAGGACCCTGGTGCCGGGCGGGTGCCGCGGCCGGGTGCGGCGCAGCGCGGCGAGCAGGTCGTCCTCGGAGAATCCGGCGTACGGGTTGCTGAGCCATCCGCTGCGGAGCGCCCGGGTGAGCAGTCCCGGGGGGAGGCGGGGCAGGCCGGAGGTGTGGGTGGCCAGGTGGAGGAGGGTGAGCGGCGGCCCGGGGAGGCGGAAGGGGAGGTAGCGGTCGACGGGGTCCCCGTAGCGCACCTCGCCGCCGGCCGCCATCTCGGCGAGCAGCAGCGCGGTGAAGGTCTTCGTCAGGGAGCCCGTCTCGAACCGGGTGCCCTCCCCCACCGGGCCGCGGCGGAGCACGACGCGCTCGGCGCCCCGCACCGCCGCGACCGCCGCCGCCGGCCCCGGGGCGGCCGCCAGGAGGGGCCGGAGGGAGTCGGTCAGCGGCGGCCGCGTCACGCCCTCACCAGCGCCCCGCCGCCCGGGCGAGCGCGACGGAACCGGCGACGGCCGCGACGACGACCGTGTGCTGGTGGTCGGTGAACCGCTGCTGCGGATCGTCGGCGACCGGCTCGCTGTCGCGGGGCACGAGTCCGTCGTCGTGCTGGAGCGCGGCGACGGCCTCCCAGTCCTCCGG
The DNA here is from genome assembly GCF_042886395.1 of Streptomyces sp. NPDC058008. Taxonomy (NCBI): domain Bacteria; kingdom Bacillati; phylum Actinomycetota; class Actinomycetes; order Kitasatosporales; family Streptomycetaceae; genus Streptomyces; species Streptomyces sp. NPDC058008. The sequence goes on from NZ_JBHVQX010000015.1 coordinate 123,412, forward strand.
CGGGCAGTACGGGTCCGGAAGGGAGGCACCCACGATGAGGAGCTCCGTGACGAGGTCCCACTGCCCCACCTCGCGCCAGACGTCGATCCACACGGGGAGCCAGGTGCGGACGTAGTCGGCGAGTTCGGGGGGCAGTCCGTGCGGATCGCCGCCCCAGTCGGTGAGGTGGAAGACGGTGTGGGTCATCGCGTAGGCCGTGATCCAGTTGATGGCCCACGGTTCGGGCCGCGCACCGAGCCAGGTGGCCCCGGCCAGCGCCTTCATGTCCTCGGCGTGTTCCAGGCCGACCACGCGGGCGGCGTTGGCGACGGCGAGCCGCCGGTTCGGGAGGACCTCGACGCTGTTCACGGACCGCATGCGGGAGCGGTGGGCGAAGAGGCGGTCGAGCGCCTCGTGCCGGTAGCCGCAGCGGACGAAGGGGGCGTACATCTCCAGCGGGTCCGTCATCAGCGTGTGGCGGAGCTGGCGTTCGTAGATCATGTCGCCGCCCCTGAACTGCTCCCAGGTGAAGTCCATCAGGCTCTGGGCGGCGGCCAGGTGACCGGGTCCGGCGGCGCCGTCGCGCAGGATCAGGGAGGCCGCCAGGGTGGTTTCGCCCAGGGGCTTGTACACACTGTCGGGGTCGGCCATCGTCTCGATCGTGCCGGGCGGCAGGCCGCCGAGGGCACGGTTCGCGTGCAGCCACGACAGCGCGCGGTCCGCCATGCCGCGGGCCGCCCGGGTGACCGGTTCGGGGATCGTCGTCATGGGCGTGCCGTCTCCTCGGGTGCCGTACCGGTCCGCGGTCGCAGGAAGTGGCGGGCGATGGCCAGGTCCAGGGCCGTGCGCGGTCCCGCGCCGCCCACCAGCCACACGTGCTCGGCCACGAGGCCCGGATCCAGGGGCAGTTCGGCACCTTCGTGGTGCAGCCAGGCGAGCCAGCGGACGAGGCGCGTGGCGGTGGGGAAGTCCCGGCGCAGGATCGAGCGGCTCACCCCGCGGCTCAGCGGCAGGACCCCCTCGCGGGCGGCCTGGTGGACCGGGCCGTCGAGGCCGAGCGTGGCGAGCGGGGCGAGCTGGGCCATCCGGACGCACCACGCGCTCCAGTCGGCGGTACGGGTGAGACCGGCGTCGTCCGGCGGTACGGGTGCGACGGCTCGCAGGGTGTCGTCCCCGGAGAGCCGGGCGAGCAGGACCGCGGTGGCGTGGTCGCGCCGGGCGACCGCCGCCTCCTCCGCCGTCCCGGAAGGGGGAAAGGCGTCGAACGCCTTGGCCACGACGGCCGCGTCCTGCGCCGGGAGGGGGTGGCCCCTCAGGAGGTGGGGGCTGAAGAGGTCGGCCCCGAGCACACGGACGGCCGCGAGGGCCCCCAGGGTGTCCGGAGCGTCGTCGGCGTACCGCGCCAGCTGCACAGCGTCCCCGGTGCCACTGAGGGCACCGAGGACACTGCCTGCCAGGGCGTCGGCCGCCTCGGCGAATGCGGAGTGGGAACTCACTTGCCCCGGGGCTCCTTCGGCTCCTTCGGAGACAGGAGCAGAAGCGCGAGCAGCAGGCCCGCCGCCTCGGGGGTGTAGAGCGGGGCGTCGCTGACGGTTGCCTCGGGCTCCGCCATCAGGGCGCTCAGCGTGGTCGTCTGGGCCGGTGTGGCAGTGAGGGTGAACTCCTGGGTAAGCATGGGTGCCTCCACATCACTGGGGGGACATATACCACGTATGTGGTGATGCCTTAGCCGACGATAAAGGGTTGAAGGGGATTTATCTCACCAAGTCCATGAGGGCTGGGGACATGTATGGGCCACACGCCCGGAGGGCAGTGGGGAGCGCTGCGGGAAACCGGGACGGTTCCGGCGTCGATCGGACCTCCGGGACCCGCGAGTGGGACCTGGTCCACGCGCCGCAGGTGCCCGGACCGGTCCGGGCGGCTCAGGGCCGCGGATCCGGCGGCCCGCCGGGTGGTGGCGAAGGCCGCCGGCCGCCTCGGCGAGGAGGGGCCCCCGAGGGCGGCCACCACCTCGCCGGGCCGCGCGCGGGCGCTCTTTGCCGCCCCCGGCCCGGTGACGGCGCGGAGGACCGGCCGCCGCCCGGGTGGCGCCGAGGGCCCGCCTCCGTGCCCTGGGCGGCGACTGCTCGCCGGGCGCCCGGTGAACGGCGCTACGGCGCCGCGATGCCCGCCACCCGCAGCGCGTGGACCAGGTCCCACTCGCGGGTCGCGGAGACCTCGCGCGCCGCGGCGAGCAGCCGGGGCACGAGGTGGCGCGGCCCTCCCTCGGCCATGCGCGCCGCGTCCTGCGGGGTACGTACGCGGACGAACGCGCCCAGCAGCGCCCTGGCCTCCGGTTCCAGACCGGCCCGGTCGAGGGCGACCACGGCGTCGGCGATCTCACCGGCGGGCCGTGCGACCCCTTGCCGCAGCAGCTGCCCGCAGTCGTCGGCGTGGCCCGCGGCGGCCAGCGCGCCCGCCGCGGCGGCGAGTTCGGCGGGCGGCAGGGAGGACACCTCCCACAGGAGGGTGGCCCAGTCGGCGTCCAGGCCCGCGCCGTGCAGGGCGACGGCGAGGGCCGGAAGGCGCTCCACGGGCCACGCGGCCGCCTCGCAGAGCACGGCGTGCGCCTCGCCGCTGCGCCCCTGCGCGCGCAGCCGTACGAGCAGTGCGACGGCGTCCTCGGCGGCCCGCCGGGCGGCCGGGTCGGGTTCCGGGGGCGGGGCCGCGCTCTCCTCGGCCGGAGCGCCGCTGAAGCGGGCCCCGCGCGGGGCCGAGGCCGGTGCGGGTGCGGCCCGGCCGGGCAGGACCGGGGCCGCCGCCTCGTCCTCCATGTCCAGGCCCGCGAAACGCGCGCCGCGCGGCTTCCCGCGCCGGGGCGCGGAAGCGCGCTTCACGTCGGGGCGCGGGCCGCCCGGACCGGCCTCCTCCGAGCGGCGCGGGCCGGGGACCGGAGGCCGGGGACCGCCGTAGGGCGGGCCGGCGGCGTCCTCGTCCCGGAACCAGTCCTCGGGCACCGTCCGTTCGACCGCCGCGAGCCGGTCGCGGATCTCCGCGCAGCGCGCCGTGGCACGGGTGTGGTCGTCCCTCGCCCAGGCCAGGGCGTCCGGACCCCCGTCCGCGCCGTCCGCCCGCATCCGCCGCGCCGCGTACGCCTGTTCCGTGAACATCACGCCCAGCCGGTCGGCCAGCGCCTGCCGCCCGCCGGGGCGCCTGTCGTAGGCGGCGGCGGACGCGGCGCACAGTGCGGCGGCCCGGACGGACTCCCGCGCGGCGTGCTCGGTGCCGCGCACCACCGCGAGGTCCTGGAGCAAGGACTCGACCACGTCCCAGGGCGGCACCTCGTCACCGTCGAAGCAGGCCCGCATGCCTTCGGGGTCCCGGGCGCTGAAGACTCCGTACCAGCCCCGCCCGGGATCGAGCTGCGCAGCCAGGTCTCGTAGGTACTGTGCGAACGTCCTTACTTCCACCGCATTCTGATGCACTGTCATCGTCGCCCTCACCGGTCGCCCGGGCTGGAACACTCCAGTCCGCGGGCATTCGACCGCAGGCGTGTTACGGGAGGACTACGCGCGCTTTTCCGGCGTGGTGCGTCCGGAGCGCGGAGAGCCCGCCGCGCGCCCCCTCAGAACGTGATCGCGATCCCCGTGTGGGGCCGCTTGCCGAGCCGTACGACCATGGCGGGCCACTCCACCAGCCAGAACTTCCAGGTGTACTTGCGCGCCAGTACCTTGCGTACGGCCGTCATCCCGGCGCCGTCGAACAGCCGGGCCGTCCCCTCGGCGCTCGGCGCCCCGTCGGCCACGCGGCCACGGACGTCGCAGACGGTGACGAGGACCCGGGGGTCGTTGCGCAGGCGCCTGACCTTCCACGAGTCGGAACGGGTCCAGACGTAGAGGGTGTCGCCGTCCACCGCCGCCCAGACGGGCGTGGCCACGGGCGTGCCGTCCTTCCGGTACGTGGTCAGGCTGACGTACTCGCTGCGGGCGAAGTCCTGGAGAGTCACGGCTGCGACCCTACTCGGCCCACCGCGCGCACGGCGGCTCCCCCGGTCGCACGGCCACCGGCGTGCGCCGGGCACGGGTGCGCCTGTGCGGCCCGGGACGGTGCGGGACGTTGAACGGTGCGGGACGGGACGGCCGCGGCAGCGGCAGCGGCCTGTCCCGCGGCGGCCCGGTGGCCGTCGCCGGGGGCGGGGCACACTCCGTCAGGGGTGCTCCGGCCGCCGTGCCCTCAGGCTCTCCCGGCGAACTTCCGGGCCAGCGCCTCGCCGGCGCTGACGGCGGCGGCCGGACTCTCGACGGGGGAGACCCTGGAGCCCTTGAAGAGGATGTACGTCACGCCGGAATCCGTGCCGCCGGTCCTGGGGTCGGGGTCGATACCGAGCGACCGGGCCAGGGCGTACGACCCCTCCCCGATGATTCCGGAGGGCCCGGTGTCCCCGACGACGGCGTAGCGGACCTTGCCGCCGTGGACGACGGCGGCCACACCGCCTCCCTTGATCCCCGACGCGGCGTAGTTCCAGAGCCGGCCGGGGCCGGGGACGACGACGTAGGGCACCTTGGCGGAGTTCAGCGGCTTGCCGTCCGAGGCCTGGAACGCGGTCTGCGGCTGGAAGGAGGGGTCGGTCCTGGTGTTGCAGACGGACGTGACCCGGCCGTCGCAGTCGATGTCCATGTCGGCCTTCCAGAACACCGCCCCGTCGGTCCCGCAGACCGGGACGGTGGCCGCCGAGCCCTGGTCGGTGCGGAACATGCCGTGGGAGATCCGGTCGCACTTCTTGACCTTCGCCAGCAGTTCGGCCGCCCCCACCGGGGTCGGCGGGCCTTCGGCCGCCCGGGCGGGCAGGACCGCGGCGAGCAGCGCGGTACCGGAGAGTGCGGACAGGACGAGCATGCGTGTGCGCACCGTCGTGAGGGTCCTTTCGCTGGACACGAAGAGCCCTGACGGGCGCTTCCTTGCCGGGCGCGGCCGGCGGTCGGCCGCGTCAAGGCCTCGGGGCCGCTCCTGGTACCGGTCGGTCACGAACGGCCGCTCGGCGATACCACCATGGCCGAGCCGCCACCGCGCCGCACCTTTTCGGCTGCGGCGAGCCAGCGCCCTCCGGGGAGGCGCTGGATGCCCGTGGCCGCCCCGATCTCCGGGTTCGCCTTGAACACGTGCCCGAGCGCCTCCAGTTTCCCGCGCACCGGACTGTCCCACAGCCCCGGCTCGATCTCGGTCGTGGCCGAGTTGCGCTGGCTGGCGCGCGGTGCGGCGATCGCGTCCACCAGCGGCAGCCCCCGGTCCAGGTGTCCCGTCAGGGATTGCAGCACGGTCGTGATGATGGTGGCGCCACCCGGCGACCCCAGGGCCAGGACGGGCTGTCCGTGCTCCAGCACGATGGTCGGAGAGATCGACGACCGCGGACGCTTGGCGGGACCGGGCAGGTTCGGGTCGTGGACCGCCGGGTCGGCCGGGGCGAACGAGAAGTCGGTGAGCTCGTTGTTGAGCAGGAATCCCCGCCCCGGCACCGTGATGCCGCTGCCGCCCGTCGACTCGATCGTCAAGGTGTACGCGACGACGTTGCCCCACTTGTCGGCGGTGGTCAGGTGCGTCGTGTTCTCTCCCTCGTACGTCGTCGGGGCGGCCTCACCTCCGGTGGCGCAGCGGACGGGGTCGCGCGGGTCACCCGGGGCCAGCGGGCTGGTGAGCACCGCGTCGTCCTTGATGAGGCACTCGCGCGAGTCCGCGAACCGCTGGCTGAGCAGGCCGCGCGTCGGCACGTCCTCGAACGCGGGGTCGCCGACCCATCGGCCCCGGTCGGCGAACGCGATCCGGCTCGCCTCGATGAGGCGGTGCAGGTACTGCGTCTCGCTCGCCCTGGAAAGGTCCGTCGACTCAAGGATGTTGAGGGCTTCGGCCACGCTCGTACCGCCCGACGAGGAGGGCGCGATGCCGTACACGTCGAGTCCCCGGTAGGCGGTCCTCGTCGGGGCCTGGCGCAGTGCGCGGTATGCCTTCAGGTCGGCGGTCGTCAGATCCCCGGGGCGCACCACCCGCGTCGCCGCCGGGTCCACGGGCGGCTTGCGGACCGTCGACACGATGTCCCGTGCCAGCTCGCCCCGGTACAGCGCGCCGACGCCCTCACGGCCGAGCGTGCGGTAGGTGCGGGCGAGGTCGGGGTTCCTGAAGACGGATCCGGTCGCCGGCGGCTTCCCGCCGGGGAGGAAGAGAGCGGCGGTCGCGGGGAAGTCGGCGAACCGCGCCTCGTTGGCCGCGGTCTGCGACCGGAACGTCTCGTCCACGACGAATCCGTCCCGGGCCAGCCGCTCGGCCGGTTCGAGCAGCCGCCCGAGCGGCTTGCTGCCCCACGCCTCCAGGGCCTTCTCCCAGGTGGCGGGGGTGCCGGGGGTGCCGACCCCCAGCCCGCTGGTGACGGCGTCGTTGAAGGGGATCGGCTGTCCGTTCTCCAGGAAGAGCGAGGAGTCCGCGCTCCGGGGTGCGGTCTCCCGGCCGTCGATGGTCTGGACGGTGCGCGTCCTGGCGTCGTAGTGGACGAAGTATCCGCCGCCGCCGATGCCCGCCGAGTAGGGCTCGGTGACACCCAGCGCGGCGGCGGTGGCGACGGCCGCGTCGACGGCGTTGCCTCCCTTGCGCAGGATCTCGATCCCGGCCGCCGAGGCGTCCGCGTCGACGCTGGACACGGCTCCGCCGTATCCCACCGCGACCGGGGACTTGGGAGGTGGCACGGGTGGTGCCGAGGCCGCGGGGGCCGCTGCACCGAGCGAGCCGATGACGGCGATCACACTTAGGAACGACACATTCCGGCCGACGGAACGACGCATCCGTACCTCCTGTGAAGGATCGTCCGCGCAGGGTAGCGCCGCACCGCCCGTACCGTCAGGACCGCCTCGGCCGCGCGTCCGATCGGACCGCCGATGTGCCCGCTCCCGTATGACGGCCGGCGCGCCGCCGGCCCCGGCCCGCAGGCGGCGTGCGTCGGGCCCTTGCCCGACAGGACCGCCCGCACACTCCTCCGAGGCCCGAAGTCCAGCTCCGGCAGGCGTGGTTCGGGTCGGCCGGGATCGTACGAAGACCCGGGTGCCGTCGCGTTGTCCGGTGCGGGCGCCGGGCCGCTCGTCGGCCCGGGCGACAAGGTCCCGGACGCCTGTCCGGTCTCCTTCGGCGTGCGAGCGAGGCCGTTCAGAACGGAACGGCAGGGAACGGAACGGCGGGCGACGGAACGGCAGGGAACGGAACAGTACGGTACGGAACACGGGGCGCACCGCTCATCCGGCCGCCTCCTCCGGCGGCGTTCCCGCGCCGCTCCCCCGCCGCGGTACGACCTCCATCGGCCCGGACGTCCGCGTCCGATGCTTCTTCCCGGCTCCGCCTCAGGAGATACAGCGCCCGTTTGCGATAAATATTTGCCCGATCCCCGCCGCACGCCTCTCCCGGGGTGTCATTTCTTCCGCAATTGGGCTGCCCTACGGTCCCGTTCCGCCGTATCCGTTCGATTCCGGGTGACCGATCGGAGCGTGGCCCGCCACGTCCGCGCGGGTCCGCGTGACCGGCCTGAGGGGCGCATGTGTCACCCATTGTTCATCCCGCCTGTCACGGAGGGGCACGGCGTGTCCGAACGGGCACGCGGAAAGAAGGGGAATCTGACGGCCGCCACGCGAACACGCCTGGTCGGGGTGCACACGCCGCTCGATAGAGTCACAATCGAGCGCCGGAGCATTTCCTGGATGCCCGTTCCGGATCCCGTACCGGGATGGCCGATATGTGCTGATGGCATATCAGTTCTGTTGCGTGGAGGCTGAGTTTGTGGCCACTGCGCGTCGGGCCGTCTTGCCGCCCGCCAAAAGACCCTGATGTGATGACACTTTGGGACCGGCGGGACAGGGGGACGCCGGTGTTCGAGGGGTGGCAGCAGCAGCTGCTCAGGGGCCTGCTGGAGGGACGCGTTTCATGGGCGAGGACACAGGGGTGAGTGGAGTCCGGTTCCGGATTCTGGGCTCGTTCGAATGCTGGGACGGGCCGGAACGCGTCCGGGTGGGTGGCCCGGTGCACGAAAGGGTGCTGGTCACCCTGCTGTTGGAGCCCCAGCGCGTGCTTCCCGTCTTCCGCTTGGTGGAGGCGGTCTGGGACGAGAACGCACCCGCCACGGCGGCGCACCAGGTGCGCAAGGCGGTCGCCGAGTTGCGGCAGCGTATTCCCGACGGCCGGAACCTGATCGTCACCGAGGGGCCGGGGTACCGGGCGCTGACCACACCCGAGCAGGTGGACCTCAGCCGTTTCACGGAAGGACTGAAACAAGCCAGGGAGGCGACCGCCGCCGGACAGAGCGCGTTCGCGGCCACCGCGCTGCGTGAGGCGCTCGACCTCTGGCGGGGTCCCCTCCTTTCGGGCAGCGGCGGGTCGGTGCTCTCCGCCGCCTCCGCCGCACTGGAGGAACGGCGCCTGACGGCCGTCGAACAACTCTTCGACCTACGGCTCGCCGCGGGCGAGGGCGCGGAACTCATCGGGGAGTTACGTGAGTTCATCGAGGCCCAGCCGCTCCGCGAGACGCTTCGCGGGCAACTCATGCTGGCGCTCTTCCGGTCCGGCCGGCAGGCCGAGGCACTGGACGAGTTCTCCAAGGTCCGTGAGTTCCTGGTCGACGAGCTCGGCATCGGCCCCGGCGACGCCCTCACCGACCTGCACCACGCCATCCTGCGCAACAGCCCCGAGCTGGCCGCACCGCCGCAGCCCACCGGGCCCGTCATCGCTCCGTTCACCCCGGAGGGCTCGCCCTCCACCCTCCCCTACGACCTGCGCGACTTCACCGGCCGCGAGGAGGAGGTGGGCCAGCTGCTCGGGTTCGTGGAGGGCGCTCCCGCCACCGGACCGCTCATCGTCGCCATCGACGGCATGGGCGGCAGTGGCAAGACCTCCCTCGCGGTGCGTGCCGCCCATCAGCTCGCCGAGCGCTATCCCGACGCGCAGCTCCACATCGACATGCGCGGGTTCACCCCGAGCGGGCAGCCCCTGAGCGCCGGGGCCGCAGCCGAGGCCCTGCTGCGCATGCTCGGCGCGCCCGGTGAACGCATCCCCGACGACGCGGAGGGCCGCATCGCCCTGTGGCGCCGCACGATGAGCTCCCGCCGGATGATCCTGCTGCTCGACAACGCCGTGGACGAGTCCCAGGTCAGACCGCTCCTCGCGTCTCCCACCCAGACCCTCGTCCTGGTCACCAGCCGTGCCCTGCTCGTGGACCTGGACGCCGCACACACCGTCTCCCTCGGTGTCATGCCGCCGCACGACAGCATCGCCCTCGTCGAGGGGGTCCTGGGCGCCGCACGAGCCCGGGCCGAGCCGGAGGCCGTCGCGCAGCTCGCGGAACTCTGCGGTCACCTCCCGCTCGCCCTGCGCATCGCCGCCGCCCGGCTGCGCAAGCGGCCCCGGTGGACCGTCCGCTACCTGGTCGACCGGCTCCGCGACGACGCCCACCGGCTGGCCGAGCTCAACTCGGGCGAGCGCAGCGTGGAGGTGACCCTGCGGCTCTCCTACGAGGGCCTGTCGGCCGAGACCCGGGAGGCGTTCCGGCTGCTGGGCCAGCATCCGGGAGCGGAGATCGACGTGTACGCGGCGGGGGCCCTGCTGGACAAGCGGGCGCGGGACGCTGAGGACATCCTGGAGTACCTCCTCGACATGCACCTGCTGCAACAGCACGAGACCGGGCGGTACGCCTTCCACGACCTGGTCCGCAACTTCGCCCAGAACCTCTCGCGGGGCACCGGCCGCCCCGCGCCCGGGTCCGGTGCTGAGGCCGAGGGGGACGAGGAGGCGGCGCGCGCCGTGCGCCGCCTGCTGGACTTCGCGCTGGGCGCCACCGACGCCGCGTGCGACCTGCTCTTCCCCGGGCGGGCGCGGATCCGGCGCCCCGAGCACGGGACGACGGCCGAACTCCCGCCGCTGAGCACCCCCGAGCAGGCCAGGGACTGGCTGGAGCGCGAGCAGGACTCGCTGCTGGCAGCCGTGTCCCTCGCGTACCGCTGGGAGCTGGACAGCCACGTCGGGCTGCTCGCCGCCAACGTTGTCTTCCCCCTCGACCTGCGCGGACGGCTGGAGGAGTTCAGGGAGCTGTGCCGGACCGCCGTCACCGCCTCCCGCAGGCTCGGGGATCCGGAGCTGCTGCGGCTGAGCCTCTCCAACCTCGCCGTCGCGTGCTGGAAGCTGGGCCGCTTCGAGGAGGGCATAGAAATGTCCGAGGAGGCCTTCGATCTGGCGGTGAGCCTCGCCGACCGGCGCGGCGAGGCCAAGGACACCGGCGTCCTCGGCCTCCTGCTCAGCGCGCTGGGGCGGTACGACGAGGCGCTGCCCCGCCTGGAGCGGTCCATCGCGATCAAGCGGGAACTCGGCGCGGAACGCGCCGAGGCGGAGTCCCTGACCAACCTCAGCAACCTGTACACCGAGTGGGGGCGCTTCCCCGAAGCCGCCGAGGCCGCGTCCCGTGCCGTCACGCTCTCCCGGAGCATCGGGGCGGTCGACAAGGAGGTCGAGGGACTCTCCGACCTGGCGGTCGCCCGGCTCGGCCTGGGCGCGGCCGACGAGGCCGCCGACCTGCTGCGCCGGGCCCGCAAACTGGCCGTGGACGTCATGTCGCCGGCTGACATGTCCCTGGTGCTCGCCCTGTCCGCCGAGGTCGCCGACCGGCTCGGGGAGGGCACTCAGGCCACCGAGTGGGCGGAGTCGGCGCTCCAGCTCGGCAATTTGAGCGGCGCGCCGATGCGGGAGGCCGCCGTCGGCAACATCGTGGGCCGTCTGCACGCCCGCAGGGGCCGGTACGCCCTCGCTCTCGAACTCCACCAGCGGGCGCACCGGGCCGCCTCGGGTGTGGGCTACCGCGTCGAGGAGGCACGGGCGCTGGCCGGCATGGGCCACGCGCTGGAGAACCTCGGGGAGCACGCGACGGCCCAGGCCCATCTGGCGACCGCGCACAGGGCGTTCGAGGCGATGGGAATCCCCCAGGAGATCTGACCCCGGGGAACCTGGCGGGCGGCGGCAGCGACGCGCGTAGGGATCCGCGAGGCGTCCGTACGTCCTCCTCGGACAGACCGATGCCCCGCCGCCCGGAGGTTTCCGGGGGCGGGGCATCGGTCTGTCCGAGGAGCGGGACGCAGGAGGGCGGTCGCGCCGGCGGAGGCGTCACACCGCGAGGTTGGGGCCCTCACCGTCGGACGCGCGGGCCACGTTGGGACCCTCACCGTCGGACACCAGGGCGACGTTGGGACCCTCGCCGTCCGACGCGGGGGCGAAGTTCGGGCCCTCGCCACCCGGCGCGGGGGCGAAGTTCGGGCCCTCACCGTCGGACACCGCGACGTTCGGACCTTCACCGTCCGACGCGGGGGCGAAGTTGGGGCCCTCACCGTCGGACACCAGGACGACGTTGGGACCCTCGCCGCCCGGCGCCGGGGCGAAGTTCGGGCCCTCACCATCCGACACCAGGGCGAAGTTCGGACCCTCGCCGTCGGACACCAGGGCGACGTTGGGACCCTCACCGTCCGACGCGGGGGCGAAGTTCGGGCCCTCGCCACCCGGCGCCGGGGCGACGTTCGGGCCCTCACCATCCGACACCAGGGCGAAGTTCGGGCCCTCGCCGGAGGTCGGCTTGGCCGGGGCGACGTTCGGGCCCTCGCCGGAGTCCGTCAGGGACAGCGTGGCGGCCACGGAGGCGAGCGCGGTGAGGTCCGTCGTGTCCTGCGAGGTGCCCGTGTTTCCCGCGCCCAGCGTGAGAACGGCCGCCGTGACGATTCCCGCGATCGTGAACACCGTGTTCCGCATGTGATTCCCGCCTTCTGGAGTGGTCTTGCCTGGGCTTTCCTGCTGACAGGAACGACTTTCGCGAGACCCGCTCCCGGCCCGTTCCACATCCGCTACCGGGCTGCGCAACCCGACGGGAACGGAGCGGGAAACCCTCACCACAGGCGTCCTCGGACGCGGGTGCGGGACGTACGGACAGCGGTGTACGGGGCGGCACACACCCCCCGAACGACGACGTCGGTCCTCCGGACCACGACCGGGTCAGGAGGACCGACGTCACTGCTAAGCCCCGGGTCTGCCAGGAGCACCGTTCACTAGGCGGTCCCGGCACGTGCGGGAGGACCGTGGGCAGGTCAGGTGAGGCCGTCCAGGACGGCGGCCGTACGGGTGGCGAGTTCGGCAGGAGTGAGGGCGGTGAGGAGGACGTGTCCGTCGCACACCTCCCGGACCCCCGCGAGCGTCGCGACCCCTTCCGGCACGGCGCCGGGACCGGGCAACGGGACGGCTGCGGCGCATCCGACGAGCACCGGCGCCTCCATCGGCTTCCCGGACAGCACACGCACCAGTTCCCGTTCGGGCACCAGCCCCGTGGTCAGTTCGATGAGCCGGGAGGTGGGCCACTTCGCCTGCTCGGCGACGGAACCGACGATGCGGAGGCCGTCGTCGGTGCGCGCGACGCGGGTGCAGGCGTACCCGAACTCGTACCCGGCCAGGTCGAGCAGTCCGGTGGCCAGGGCCCGGATCTCCGCCTCCTCCTGCCCCGTGAGCGGTGCGGGGAAGGTGCGTACGGGGACGCCCTCGCGCCCCGCGCCGGCAGCACCGGGCGTGGCCCCCGCGGGGCCGGGGCCCGGCGGGCCGCCGCCGGGGCCCGCGGCCCCGGCGGCGGTCGCGCCCGTTCCCGTACGGCGCAGCTCGACGATGCCGGTGACCCGGTGCATCCCCTCCGCCGTCAGTGTCTCGACGCCGTACTCGACGTCGTACGGCAGCGGCCCGTCCTCCTCCCCTGCGGGCATCGCGACCGCCTCCCACTGGGGACCGCTGCGGGTCAGCAGGCCCCGGATCCGTGACGGGTCGGCGAGGAGCGGGGCGGCGGCGGCCGGGTTCGGGGACAGGCCGAGGTGTTCGGCCGTCTCCAGCACGGCGGGCCGGGTGCTTGCCTCGCCGCAGGCGATCAGCCTGCTCACCCGGTGGATGCGGCCGGTCTCCGCGAGGTGCTCGCGAAGGGTGTCGTCGTCGGCGAAGCACTCCGTGCCGGTGACGGTGACGCGGAAGCCTGCCTCCGTCGCCTCCGACACCAGCCGGGGCGGCGGGGAGACGAGCAGAAGGCGGCGCGGGTCGGAACCAGGGGGTCCGCCGGACGGCGTCATGGCTGTCCGCCCGTGCCCTGCGGGGCGGGCGTGACGGCGTCGTCCCCGGACTGGAGCACGTCGGCGAGTACGCCGCCCTTCCCCCAGTGACCGGTGTCCACGTCCCGCACGATGACGGTGACGGCCTCCTTGGGACACCCCGCGATGCGGGACACGGAGGCGGTCAGTTCGCTGACCAGCTGCTGGCGTGCTTCACGGTCGTTCCCTTTCCACCAGTCGACAGAAATAACGGGCACGGGGAGCTCCTCTGTTAGTGGCCGGGTGGGTCGTCGCGCGGTGCGGCCCGGTCGCCGCCACCGCGGGCCGGCACTCCGGAGGACCCGGTGTGCGGCGAAGTGGTGCTCAGGCGAGCGTGGGGGCAGCCGTTCCCGTCTCTTTCCCGCCACGTTCCCCCTTCGTTCCGCGGTGGCCGCTCCGGGCCCCACGGAGCGGGAACGGGCGGGGACTCCAGCGGGAAGGCGGCCGGGCACGCTCTGTTCCAGTCAAGAGGCCCGCCCCGCCACTGGAGCCACGATGAGCCTGCTCAGTCCGACGAAACAGGAGCCGAACCCGGCCTCCGGCCGCACGTCCGGTACCGCCCCCACGGGCGGCCCGGCCGGGACCGGCGCCACGCCCGCCTCCCCCACTCCCCGCCTCCTGCACGCCCTCAGGGAGGACCTCGGTGTCGTCGTCGCACGCGACCCGTCCGTGCGGGGGAAGAAGGAGGCCGTACTGCACCCCGCCCTCACCGCGCTGTGGGCGCACCGGATCGCGCACCGCCTGCACGGCCGCGGTCTGCGGATACCGGCCCGGCTGCTCGCCCGGTGGGCGCGCCGGGTGACGGCCGTCGAGATCCACCCGGGCGCCGTGCTGGGCCGCCGGGTCTTCATCGACCACGGAGCCGGGGTGGTCATCGGTGAGACGGCCGTCGTCGGTGACGACGTGACGATGTACCACCAGGTCACCCTGGGCGCGGTCGGCTGGTGGAGCGACAACAAGCGGCCCGAGGGCGACCGCCGCCACCCCGTCGTGGGCAGCGGTGTCATCCTCGGCGCCAACTCCACCGTCCTCGGCCCGGTGACCGTCGGCGACCGCGCGGTCATCGGCGCCCAGGCCCTCGTCAACAAGGACGTCCCCGGTGGTGCGCGGGTGCTGGCACCCACCGCCGTCATCAAGGAGCCGGGCCGCCGGCCGGAGCTGATGGAGGACGTCTTCACCGTCATCGCCTCCGCGGGTTCCTGGTGACGGTCCCGGCCCGTGTGCACCTGCCTCCCCCCACCCCGACTCCTCACGAATGCGAGAGATGAGAACCGTGTCGACCACCGCACAGGCCCCCCTGGCCCCCTTCGCCCCCGTCCGCCCCTCGGTCGCCTCCCGTATCGAGGACCTGGTCGGCTCCACCCCGCTGCTGGAGCTGCGCCTCCGGGACCTGGCCCCCGGGGCCCGGGTGCTGGCGAAGCTGGAGTCCGCCAACCCGATGTCCTCCAGCAAGGACCGTGCCGCCCTCTACATGCTGCGGGCCGCCGAGGACCGCGGTGACCTCCCGCCGGGGGGCACCGTCATCGAGGCCACCTCGGGCAACACCGGTATCTCGCTGGCCGCCTTCGCGGCCTCGCGCGGCTACCGCTGTGTGATCGTGCTGCCGGACAACGCCACCCCCGAACGGGTCAAGCTGCTGCGGGCCTTCGGCGCGGAGATCGTCCAGACGCCGAGCGCGCTCGGCTACCCGGGGGCCATCGCGGAGGCGGAGCGGCTGCACGCGGCCACCCCCGACTCGTGGTTCCCGTGCCAGCACGAGAACCAGGACAACGTCCGGGCGCACTACGAGACCACGGGCCCCGAGATCCACGCCGCCGTCGCGGCCACCGGGCGCCGGATCTCCGCCTTCGTGTGCGCGGTGGGCACCGGCGGAACCCTCACCGGGATCGCCCGCCACCTGAAGGAACAGGACCCGGACGTGCGGGTGATAGCCGTCGAGCCGGAGAAGTCGCCGATCCTCTCGCGGGGTTACGCGGGCCAGCACCGCATCCCGGGCCTCAACGGCGGTTTCGTCGCCGACACCACCGACGTCACGCTCATCGACGAGGTGCTCACCGTGTCGGACGAGGACGCCCTCCTCACCGCCCGCCGGCTGGCCAGCGGCCAGGGCCTGTTCGCCGGGGTGTCCTCCGGCGCGGCCGTCCACGCCGCCGAACTCGTCGCGCGCAGGCCCGGGTACGCCGACGGCCTCGTGGTCACGCTGCTGCCCGACACCGGTGAGCGCTACCTGAGCATGTGGGAGGCCTGAGCATGAGCCACGCGATGTTCCGGGCGTACGCCGACGCGGTGAAGGCCGAGATCGGAGTGGCCACGACCACCCGTTTCATAGCCCTCGCGGAGACCACCGACGGCCGCTTCGGACTCTTCCACCACTCGATGCTCCCGGGTGCCGGCGGCGCCGACCCGCACTACCACTCCCAGATCTCCGAGTCCTTCTACGTGCTGAAGGGCGAAGTGCGCCTGCACGACGGGACCGGCTGGCGCACCGCCAGGGCAGGGGACTTCCTGCACGTGCCGGAGAACGCCGTGCACGGCTTCCGCAACGAGAGCGACTCGCTCGTCGAGATGCTCATCATCTTCACGCCCGCGGAGCACCGCGAGGGCTACTTCCAGGGCCTGGCCGCCCTCCTCGCCGACGGCAACCGCCCGTCCCGCGAGGAGATGGTCGCCCTGATGGAGAAGTACGACCAGTACGAGGTCGAGGCCCCCGACACGGACCACGACCACCGGCACGCGGACCCGCACCCGCACGTACACGCGCACGCCCACCACTGACCGCTCGCACGTCCTCCACCTCCCTCGAACACCCCGCTCCACCCTCGACGAGGAGAAACCCGCCATGAACCTCACCAACTGGGGCCGCTTCGGCCTGCTGGCCGCCCTGTGGGGCTGCAGCTTCGCCTTCATCAAGATGTCGCTGGAGGCCTTCGCGCCGCTCCAGCTGGCCTCGGGCCGCCTGATCGTCGGCACGCTCGTCGTCCTCGGGATCCTGGCCCTGAAGCGGCTGACCCTGCCCTCCCGCAAGCTCTGGGGGCACATCGCCGTGGCGTCCGTCTTCGGCAACGTCATCCCGTTCACCCTCTTCGCCATCGGCGAGCAGCACACCACCGCCACCATCGCCGGGGTCATCCAGGGCGCGACCCCCCTCATCACCATGGGTGTCGCGGCCCTCGCCCTCTCAGAGGACAAGCCGACGACCCGCAAGGTGGCCGGCCTGACCGGCGGGTTCATCGGGCTGATCGTGGTCGTCGGGCCGTGGAACACCGACGGGTTCGGCACGCTCGGCGGACAGCTCGCCTGTGTCGGCGCCGCGGCGAGCTACGCCGTCAGCTTCGTGTACGTACGCCGCTTCATCGGCCCCCACAAGCTGCCGGCCCTCTCGGTGACCGCCGCGCAGCTCGGCTCCGCCGCCGTCATCACCGTGGTGGTCACCACCTTCATGACCGGCTGGACGCTGAACGGCGACCTCACGGCCAAGCCGGTGCTCGCCCTGCTGGTGCTCGGCGCCGCCTCCACCGGTCTCGCGTTCGCCCTGCTCAACCGCCTCATCGCGGACGCCGGTCCGACGACGGCCTCCGGGGTGAACTACCTCGTCCCGGTGTTCTCGGTGGCGGTCGGTGTGCTGGCCCTCGGGGAGCCGCTGACCTGGAACGTGCCGGTGGGCGGCATCGTCGTCATCGCCGCGCTCGCCCTCGCGGAGGGCCGTATCAGCGCCCTGTCCAGGCGCACGGAGCCCGCCCCGCCCGCACCGGCGGCACCCGCCCTCGTGGCGGAGAAGGCCTGCCCGTAGGCAGCTGCCCCACACCGCGCACCACTCCGAGCCGAGGGCCGGCACGTACACCCGTCCAGGGTGTCCGCGCCGGCCCTCGGCTTTCCGCGTTTTCACGTTTCCGCACGTCAACTCCCTTGCGCGGGAGGGGGAACGGGGTGGCCGCGGGTCCGGGAACCTTCCCGGTCATGTCCTTCGCAGCGGTAGCGGAGCGGGAGTACGGCGGGATCGCCCGGGCCCAGTCTGAGGTCACAGGAAGAGGGAGGCACCAGACCCTCTCCGCTCCCTCCCCCACCCCCAAGGAGCGCACCGCATCATGCACGCATCCACCTCCGGATCCCTCATGGCGACCCCGCTCGGGGACGCCCGCATCATCGCCTCCGCCGACTTCGGCTTCGCCCCGCTGCCCGGCCGGCGGACCACGCTCGCGACCCCGGTCAGCCCGGCCGCCGGCGCCACACACGTCACCCTGCACGTGGTGCGCGTCGCGCCGGGCGAGTCCTTCAGCCCCGAGGCGAGCGCCGAGGAGGAGAACACCGTGGTCGTCTTCTCCGGCCACGGCACCGCGACGGTCGGCTCACGCACCCAGGAGGTGGGCCGCGGGCACGCGGTGTACGCACCCACCGGGCAGACGCTGACCCTCACCGCCGACGAGGACGGCACCGCCGGCGGCGACGGCCTCGTCTCCGACGCGGAGGCCGTGACCGCCGACGGGGCGGCACTGACCGCCTACGTCTGGCGCACGCCCCTCGCCGCCGGCCGCCGCCCCGGCACGGACCCCGAGCCGTTCTCCACGCTCTGGGACGAGACCACCCAGCTGCGCGGCTTCGGCGGCACGGGGCAGGTCAGCCCCGACGCCGACCGCGCCACGATGAACTTCGTCTTCTGGCCCGGCAACGGCAGCAGCCAGCTGTGTCTGCACTGCGGCATCCAGCAGCCCGGCCAGACCTTCAACGTCCACCTCCACCCCGACAGCGACGAGGCGTTCATCGCCTTCGAGGGCATCGGCCAGATGTACCTCCGCGACCGCTGGATCGACGTCACCGCCGGGGACGTCCTGTACGCCGCCCCCGGCGTCCTGCACGGCGCGCGCAACCCGCACACCGGTCCCGACGCCCTGCGCTTCGTGACCTGCGGCGGTCCCAGCCCGTACGACCCGGCGCTCTACTCCGCCGCCGGTCTCCCCTCCGACGTCAGGTGACCTGAGCCATGTGCCGAATCCACGGATCCTTCCACGCCCGAACCACCGCCCAGGAGATGCGCGACGTCGCACTCCTCCAGCACCACGGCGGTCCCGACGACCAGTCCTTCGCCCAGGGCTCCGGCTGGGCCCTCGGCAACAACCGCCTGTCGATCATGGACCCCGAGGGGGGCGCCCAGCCGTACCGCCTCGGTGACATCACCGTCGTCTTCAACGGCGAGCTCTACAACCACGACCGGCTGCGCACCGAACTCATACGCCAGGGCTTCCACTTCGAGGACCGGTGCGACGGCTCGATCCTGCCGGCGCTGTACCTCACCTACGGCGACGGGTTCGCCGAGCAGCTCGACGGCATGTTCTCCGTCGCCGTCATGGACCTGCGTGCGGCCCCGCGCCTGGTGATCGCCACCGACGCCTCCGGCATGAAGCCGCTCTACTACCACTGGGAGGAGCGCAGCGGCCGCTTCCACTTCGCCTCGGAGCTGCCCGCCCTGCTCGGCTTCACCGACGTACGCCCCTACGAGGACGAACTGGGCCTGCACACCTACCTGTCGGCCAAGACGCCCTTCGGCCAGCGCACCATGTTCCAGGGCATCGACGTACTGCCGCCCGCCGCCACCGCGGTCGTGACCCGCGAGGAGGGCCTGCGCCTGGCCACCCGGCGGATGGGGTACGAGAGCGCGCCGTCGGTCCGGGAGGAGCGCAGCCTGACCCAGGCGGGCGGGGAACTGCGCGACCTGCTGGCCCGGGAGGTGTCCCGGCTACTCATCGCCGACGCCCCGGTCGCCGCCATCACCTCCGGCGGTCTCGACTCCAGCCTGGTGACGGCGCTCGCCGCACGCGCCCTGTGGGACCGGGGGGCCTCCGGGGCCCTGCACACCTTCAACATCGCCTACACCGGCAACTGGCCGGGCGACGAACGCGAATTCGCCGCCGAGGTCTCCCGGCACACCGGCACCGTCCACCACCAGGTGGAGATCGACCCGGCCACCTTCCCCGACCTGATGGGCGACGTGGTCCGGCACCTGGGCCAGCCGAACGCCGACCCGATCACCCTCAGCACGTTCTCGCTGTTCCGGGCGGTCCGCGACGCCGGGTTCAAGGTGGCCCTCACCGGCGACGCGGCCGACGAACTCTTCGGCGGGTACGCCCGCATGACGCAGGCGGTCGCCGCGCCGGAGGGCTCCGACTGGGCCGGCGCCTACCTCGACCACCTGGCGGCCGTGCCGCGGTCCCTGCGCGAGCGCCTCTACACCGGCGAGTACGCGGCACGGGTCCACGCCCAGGGCTCGGCCATGCCGGCCGGTCTCACCGAGACGCTCGCGTACGGCACGGGCAGCCGTCTCCAGCGGATCTCCCGCATCGAGCAGCGCTACCGGCTGCCCGCCTACCACCTGCGGCGGGTCGACCACCTGTCGATGGCCAGCTCGGTGGAGGCCAGACTGCCGTTCTGCCAGCCGAGCATCGTGCGCTACGCGGCGACGCTGCCCGACCACCACCGCACCATCCCCGGCACGGGTGTCAAGCGCGCCCTGTACCGGGCCGCCGACGGGCTGCTGCCGGACAGCGTCCTGAACCGCCCCAAGCAGCCGTTCACCCTGCCGATCACGGCGATGCTGGCCCCCGGCCAGCGGATGTGGGCGATGGCCCGCGACGTCCTGTCACCGCAGGCCCTGCGCGCCGACGGCCGGCTGCGCTACGACACCGTGGACGCCCTGTTCGCCGAGCAGAAGGCCCGGCCGTCCGACCAGGTGTCGCTGGCCCTGTGGGCGCTGATGTCGCACCAGATGTGGCGCAGCGAGTTCTTCGGCTCGTCCGCCAGGGCCGCGGTGCGCACGCCCGAGACCGCGGGGGCCGTCGGATGAACGTCTCCCTCGCCAAGGCGCACGGCGCCCCCTGCCCCACCGTCGTCCTCGACGGCCGTGCCTTCCCCGAGTCCGGTCCGGAACTGCTGGACGCGCTGACCGGCCTCCGGGCCGACCTGAGCGGGCAGGGTGCCGGCGACGTGCTGAAGAACGCGATCGTCAGGCCGTCCCGCCACCCGCTCTTCGACCTCGACTACCGGTTCGTGCAGTCGCTCCCGCAGAGCAACGACAGCTTCGACCTGCGCGGCTCGTGCGGCCACTCGATCCTGGCCGCCGTCGAGGCGGCCGCCCGCACCGGGATGATCCAGCCGCTCGTGCCGGGCTGCCGGGTCCGGGTCAACGTGCTCAACAACGGCGACAACGTGGTGTGCGAGACCGAGGAGACCTCGGACGGCGGCACCCGGTTCACCGCGCACTTCCTGTGCTCGCCGCCGCTGGAGATGCCCGAACTCCTCATGACGGGCGACCCGGTGACCCGCGTCCCCTTCGAAGGGGGGTCGGTGCCCGTGTCGCTGGTGTCGATGGGCAACCCGTACGCCTTCGTGGACGCCCGTGACCTGGGAGTGGCCGGCCCCGGCGCCCTGTTCGCCGACGACACCCGGCTGTTCGGGGCGATGACCCGGCTGCGGGTCGCGGTCTGCGAGTCCCAGGGCTGGGACACCTTCGGGGCCTTCCCGAAGATCGCCGCCCTGCTGCCGCAGGAGGGAGGCGGACTGTTCGTACGGGCGGTCTCCGTGCCCTCCTGGCACCCCACGGTCGCGCTGACCGGGGCGATCTGCCTGGGCGCCGCGGCCGGGATCCCCGGCACCGTGCCCTGGTCGCTGGCCGGATCCGAGGCGCGCGACCCCGACGCGCTGCTGCCGGTGCGCACCCCCGGCGGTTCGGTGCGGGTCGCGGCCCACTCGACGCACGGCTCCGACGGAGTGCGCAGGCTCGCATGGGTGTCGGTCGCCGAGAAGCAGGTCGAGTACCGGGGGCTGCTGCGGCGCCCCCTGGCCACCGCCGCCCCGCGGCCCCGTTCCGCCGGCGGCACCCTCACCGCCGTACTCAGCCCGTCCGACCACACTTCCGAGGAGACACCGTGGGTTCCGCTGACAGCCTGACCGCCGTACGTGAAGCGACACCGCGGGTGCCGCACGATCTCTTCGCCGGTGAGCCGCACATGCCGACCGGTCACCGCAGGAGCGGCCGCGTCGCCACCGCCCTCCCGCCCCTGACCCCGTCACCCAGCGTCCTGAGCCGCCTCGCGGCGTGCGCCGAGGAGGCCGACCGCAGCGGGGAGCCGGACCGTGAGGCCGTCGCCGTGCTGCGCGGCAGCGGACTCCTCGCGCTCGCCGTCCCCAAGTCCCACGGCGGCGCGGGAGCGGACGCGGTGGCGCTCAACACCTGCGTCGAGCAGGTCGCCACCGTGAACGCGTCCGCCGCGATCATGCTCTTCCAGCACTGCGCCGTCACCAGCCGGGTCGTCGAGAACGGCACCCCCGCCCAGCACCGCGAGGTCCTGCCCCTGCTGGCCGCCGGACGGTGGCTCGCGGCCTCCGCGTGGTCGGAGAGCGGGGCGGGCGCCGACAAGAAGAAGCTCTCCACCCTGGCCCGCCGCACCCCCGACGGGGGCTGGCTGCTCGACGGGGCGAAGTCCTTCACCACCAGTGCCGGGCTGGCCGACGTCTATCTCGTCCTGGCGCAGTCGCAGGAGGAGCCCGCCCCCTCCGGCGCCTCCTCGCAGGACACCGGGTACGGGGCCGCCGGGCAGACGTTCTTCCTGGTACCCGGCGCGAATCTCGGCCTGGTGCCGGACACCTCGCTCCGGCTGTCCGGGATGCGCGGTTCCGCGACGGGATTCGTGTCGGTGCGGGAGTGCCGCGTGCCCGACAGCGCGCGGCTCGGCGCCCCGGGTGTCGCGGCCTCCATCATCGCCCGGGTCCGCAACAGCGGTGCCTCGCTCGGCGCGGTCGCCGTGGGCCTGGCCCAGGCGGCGCTCGACGCGGCGCACGAGCACGCGGCGCGCCGGGGGCTGTACGCGCACCAGGCGGTACGCCACCGCCTGGTGGACCTGGCGACCCAGGTCGAGACCGCCCGGGCGGTGGTGGAGCGAGCCGGCCGCCGCACGTCGGCCGACCCGGGGATGACCACCCTGCACTCCAAGCTGGCCTCCTCCGCGACGGCCGAACGCGTGGTCGCGGACGTGGCCCAGTTCCTGGGCTCGGCGGGATACGTCGAGACGCACCCGATCAACCGGTTCGGGCGTGACGCCCGTGCCGTCGCCCTGATGGGACCGACCAACGACCTCTGCAAGGAATTGGTGAGTCTGCCGTGGAACCGTTGAACACCGCCCCCACGTCCCGCATGTCCCCGGCTTCCCGCCACGCGTCCGCCGCACCGGCCGACCTGGTGGTGCGGGGAGGCCGTCTCGTCACCCCGGAGGGGGTCCGCGAAGGAACGGTCGTCGTCCGTGACGGCCGTGTCGACGCCCTCCTCGCGCCGGACGATCCGATCCCCTCGGGTCCGCGCCTGGACGCCCGCGGGCAGTACGTCCTGCCGGGCCTGATCGACTCGCACGTGCACTTCCGTACCCCCGGTCTCGAACACAAGGAGACCTGGGAGAACGGCAGCCGGGCCGCTCTCGCCGGCGGTGTGACGACCGTGATGGACATGCCCAACACCCGGCCGCCGTCCCTCGACACGGCCTCCCTGACGGCGAAGGCCGCCCTGATCGCGGGCCGTTCCTACGTGGACCACCGCTTCCACATGGGGGCCGACCCCGATCACCCGGAGGTGCTCGCCGACCTGGACCCGGCGGTGGCGACCTCGGCGAAGGCCTTCATGGCCGGGCACCACACCGCACCCGTGGTCTTCCGCGAGGCGCACCAGCTGGAGGCGGCCTTCGCGGCCGCGGCACGCGGCGGCGTACGCCTCGTGCTGCACGCCGAGGACCAGCACGTCTTCGACCTGCTGGACTCCAGGACCGGGGAGCCCGGTACGTACGGCGCCTACGAGCCGCACCGCCCGCGCTCCGGGGCGATCGTCGCCGTCGCCAAGGTCGTGCACCTGGCACGCACCCACGGTACGAAGGTGCACGTGCTGCACGTCTCGTCGGCGGAGGAGACCGAGCTGCTGGCCGCCGCGGCGGCGGAGGGACTGCCCATCACCTTCGAGGTCACGGGCCACCACCTGTCCTTCACCGACCACGACACGGCCCTGCGCGGCCCGCGCACCCGGCTGTCCCCGGCGATCCGTGCCCCCCGGGACCGGGAACGGCTCTGGCAGGCGGTGCTCAGCGGTGAGGCCACCACCGTCGGCAGCGATCACGCCCCGCACACGGTGGAGGAGAAGAACCGGCCGCCGGCCGAGGCTCCGCCCGGTCTGCCCGGCGTGCAGGAACTCGCCGTCTCCGTGTGGACGGGCATGCTCGCCCGGGGGATCGAGGCGGACACCGCGGCCACGCATCTGGCGCGGCTGATGGGCACCGGGCCCGCGGACCTGTTCGGACTGCCGGGCAAGGGCCGGCTGGCGGTCGGGGCCGACGCCGACCTCGTGCTCCTGGACCCGGCGGTGCGCTGGCAGCTGTCGGCGAAGCACGTGCAGTCGCTGTGCGGCTGGTCGGCGTACGAGGGCTGGATGTTCACCGGACGGTTCACGACGGCCGTGACGGGCGGCCGGGTGGCCTGGGACCTGGCCCGGGGCACACTGGGCGAACCCCGTGGCCGCTGGCTGCCGGGACCCGCCGGGCCCTCCACCGAGGCCGATTCACCGACCGTGCCGCAGCGTGAGCTCGAACTGGAAGGGGCCTCCCGATGAGCGCCACGACTCTGCTCCCCGTGTCCGCCGCACCGTCCCCGGTCACCCACGGCTCCGCGGCACCGTCCGCGGTCCTGGACCCCGAGGCTCCGGGCGTGGTCATGTCCCGCGACATACCGGCCGACGAGTTCCGTGCGGCGATGGCCTCCCTCGCCGCCCCGGTCACGGTCGTGACGTGCTACGACGACTCGGGCAGCCCGAGGGGTCTGACCGCCAGCGCCGTGTCCTCGCTGTCGCTGGACCCGCCGCTCCTGCTGGTCTGCCTGGACCGGGGCTCGCGCACCCACGACGTGCTGACGGGAGCGGCCGCGTTCACGGTCCATCTGCTCGGGCCGGAGAACGAGGCCCTGGCGAAGAAGTTCGCGGGGCCCACCGGACAGCGCTTCGACGGGGTCTCCCTCGCGACGGGCCCGACCTCCCGTCATGCTCCTCAACTCGCCGACAGCGCCCTGCGGTTGACCTGTGCCCGGCACGACGTGATCGAGGCGGGGGACCACACCATACTGGTGGGCCGGGTGTCGGTCGCCGACTGCCTGGGCCGCCCGGCCGGCGGCCTGGTGTGGCACCACAGGGGCTTCGCGCACGCGAGGCCGACGGAGGCCCGCTGAACGGGCGCAGGGTACCGACGGCGTCCGGGGGGCGCCGGGAGGTGCGGACGCGTGGCAGGCGCGCGATGAGCGGTGGCCCGACCGGGAAGCCCCGGGCGGGCCACCGCCGCGTTCACCGGGCCCCGTGCGGCCGCCCCGCGGCACGGGACCTCCTCGGCGGGCACGGCGGCCACGGTCGGCAGGGCGGCCCCCCGTCGTCCGTCCGGACGACACGGGACCGCCCTGGCCTGGCGGACTCCTCGGCGATGCCCCCTCACGTCTTCCAGGACCGGTACCGGGACGGGCTGTCCGTGGGCGTGGAGCCGGATTCCACGCCCACGGTCGTCCGGGCCGGTCGGATGGGACCCGGTGTCCTCCACCGGACCTCGTCGCATCGGCCGCGACCCGGCCGGCACGCAGCTGACCTTCTCCCCGCCGGGCACGGATCCGGGTGGCGTCCCGTTCCCGCGGTGCGAGGAGTGATCACCGGCTGCTGCCGGACGGACCGGCCGACGGCTATCTCGTACGGCCGGGCAGCACCGTTCCCGGTTCCGCGGCCGCGACGCCCGTCCCCTCCGTCTTGGGGTTGCGCCGCTCCCGCTTCGCCACCCAGGTGGCGAACCAGGAGAGCAGCATGCACATGCCGATGTAGATGGGCGAGATCACCATGACCACGGGGATGAACGGCAGATCGTAGTCGAGGTTCGACGCGATCAGCTTGCCCGCGTGGAGGAACTCCTCGTAGGTGATCAGGTAGCCCAGCGAGGTGTCCTTCAGCGCCACGACCAGCTGGCTGATGATCGTGGGCAGCATGGCGCGGACGGCCTGCGGGGCCAGGACGTGGACGGTGACCTGTGTCTTGCGCATGCCCAGCGCGTAGGCCGCCTCCCGCTGCCCGCGCTCCACGGAGTTGATCCCGGTGCGGAACACCTCCGCGAGCACGGAGCCGTTGTAGAGGGTCAGGCCGGCCACCAGGGCAGGAAGCGGCTGGACCTTGAGCGCGACGAAGATGAAGAAGATCATCACCAGTACGGGCATGGCCCGGAAGAACTCGACCAGCACCGTCGAGACCCACCGCACCGGCCGGTGGTCGGAGAGCCGGCCGACGGCGAGGACCGCGCCGAGTGCCAGGGAGAGGACGGCCGCGTAGGCGAAGGCCTTGAGGGTGTTGCCCAGACCGCGCAGCAGCAGTTCCTGGATGCCCTTGTAGGTGAAGGGGGTCCATTTCGCGCTGGTGAACTGGTCGGTGTCGAAGAGCAGGTAGAGGAGCCAGCCGAACAGCGCGAGGATCGCGGCCGTCGCGACGAGTCCGTAGACGCGGTGCCGCTTGCGGGTGACGGGGCCCGGGATGTCGTAGAGGGCGGTCGCGGAGGTGGAGGCGTGGGTCATCGGGCGACTCCCCAGCGCTTCTCCAGCAGGTGGAAGAGCGCGCTGATGGCGAGGGTGATGATCAGGTATCCGACGGCGATCCAGACGAAGGACCAGATGATGCTGTAGCCGAGTTCGTTGAGGGTCTTGTACGTGCCGAGCAGCTCGGTGACGCTGAAGGCCCCGGCGATCGCCGAGTTCTTGGCGAGGGCGATGAGCGTCGATCCCACCGGGGGGATCACCGACCGGAAGGCCTGGGGCAGCACCACGTTGCCCAGCGTCTGCCCAAAGGACATCCCGAGGCTCCGGGCGGCCTCGCCCTGCCCCGTGGGCACGGTGTTGATGCCGGAGCGCAGGGCCTCGCAGATGAAGGCCGAGGTGTAGCAGCCCAGGGCCAGGACCGCGAAGACCTGGAACGGCAGGACCAGGCCGAAGCGCGGCAGGCCCAGCAGCACCGCGAAGAACAGCAGCGTGAGCGGGGTGTTGCGGAGCACCGCGACCCACACGGTGCCGATCACCCGGAGCGATCCGACGGGGGCGACCCGGAAGGACGCCATCACGAAGCCGAGCACCAGCGCCAGGACCGAGGCGTACACGGTGAGTTCGACGGTGCCGAGGAAGCCCTTGCCGTAGAGCGAGAAGTTGTCTGTCAGTACGTCCATGGTGGCCCGCCCCTCAGGTCGCCGGGTAGCGGTCGATGGGCGGCGGTGTCGGCGCGGGAACCCCGGACAGCCCCAGGGTCGCTTCGAACGCCTTCTTCCAGTTGCCGTTCTTCTCGTTCGCCTCCAGCGCGTCGTCGAGCGCGAAGCGCAGCGCGTTGTCGCTGCGCGGGACTCCGATGCCGTACGGCTCCTTGGAGAAGGGCTTGCCGACCACCTTCATCTCGTCCGGGGCCTTGGCCGCGAAGCCGAGCAGGATGGCGTCGTCGGTGGTGACGGCGTCGACCTGGAAGGTCAGCAGGTTGTCGACACAGATCGAGTAGGTGTCGTAGGCGACGAGATGCGCCTTGGGGTAGTCGGCGGCGATGCGCTGGTACGGCGTGGAGCCGGCGGCCGAGCAGACGGTCTTGCCCGCCAGGTCCTGCGGGCCGTGGATGTCGTTCTCGTCGGTGCGCACCAGCAGTCCCTGGCCGGCCATGTAGTACGGCCCGGCGAAGCCGACGAGCTTCTTGCGCATGGCGTTGATGGTGTAGGTGCCGACGTAGTAGTCGATCTGCCCGTTCTGGAGCGCCGTCTCACGGTTGGCGGAGGCGATGGTCCGGAAGCGGATCGTGCTGGGCCGGAAGCCGAGCGACGCCGCCATCATGCGGGCGATCTCGATGTCGAAGCCCGAGTAGACGCCGGTGGCCGGGTCCTTCTCGCCGAGGTAGGGCTGGTCCTCCTTGGCGCCGACCACGAGATAGCCGCGGCTCCTGGCCTTCTCCCAGGTCTTCGACCCCGGAAGTGTGAAGCCGGTGTCGACCGTGTACCGGGGCAGCGCCTCGGCCTTGGGCCCCTTGACGGGCGGGCTGCCCTCCCTGCCGCAGCCGGCGCCGAGCGCGGCGGCCAGGAGACAGAGCAGCACGGCCGCGATGTTCCTCGTACGCAACACGGTGCCCCCCGTCAGTGCTTGAGGATCTTGGACAGGAAGTCCTTGGCCCGGTCGCTCTCCGGGGCGGTGAAGAAGTCCTCCGGGGTCCGGTCCTCGATGATGCTTCCGTCGGACATGAAGACCACGCGGTTGGCGGCGGAGCGGGCGAAGCCCATCTCGTGCGTGACGACCACCATGGTCATGCCCTCGCGGGCGAGCTGCTGCATGACTTCGAGGACCTCGTTGATCATCTCGGGGTCCAGGGCGGAGGTGGGCTCGTCGAAGAGGAGCGCCTTGGGGTCCATGGCGAGGGCGCGGGCGATGGCGACGCGCTGCTGCTGGCCGCCGGAGAGCTGGGCGGGGAACTTGTCGGCCTGCGAGGCGAGTCCGACGCGGTCCAGCAGTTCCCGGGAGCGCCGGTCGGCCTCGTCCTTCTTGCGCCCGCGGACCTTGAGCTGGGCGAGCGAGACGTTCGCCAGCACGGTCTTGTGGGCGAACAGGTTGAACGACTGGAAGACCATGCCGACTTCGGCCCGGAGCTCGGCGAGTCCCCTGCCCTCCTCGGGGAGCGGCTTCCCATCGATGGCGATCTGGCCGGATTCGATCGTCTCAAGCCGGTTGATCGTCCGGCAGAGCGTTGATTTGCCCGATCCTGAGGGGCCGATGACCACCACCACCTCCCCGCGGCCGACGGTGAGATTGATGTTCCGCAGTACGTGCAACGTCCCGAAGTGCTTGTTGACGTCCCGCAGCTCGATCAACGGATCGACGGCCATACGCTGCCCTACCCACTTATCGCTTGTGTCGAGGTCAGCGAAAACTATCCGGGCGGGAGAGGCCCGCCGGGGCCGACACGCACCGGCGGCGCATAAGGCTGTTTATCGCGTTTTGACCTCGGGGCCGCTCTCCGCCGACTCCGCGTACATCTCCGAGAGCTCGGGGCTGCCCGACATCGCCCAGTCCAGACCTGCGGCGACGACGTCGATCTCCCGGCCCGAGGCCAGCCGCACGACGGGCTTCCCGCCGGCCAGGATGTCCCAGACTGCCCCCGGGACGGTGCGCACCAGGACGGTGCCGAGGTAGAGGCCGGCGTCGTTGCCCACCCAGGGCAGCTCCTCCGGGTCGTCGCGCCAGATCGGCGGCAACTGGTCGAGCGCGGACAACGAGGCGGGGCGGTCGTCGAGTTCGAGGCCGCACTGCGCCGCACGGGCGCGCAGCAGCTCGCATTCCGCGAACAGCTCGGCCACGCCCTCCGGGTCGGTCCGGACGGCGGCCGCGAGGGCCGTTCGCCGTGTACCGCCGTGACGCTTACGCCAGTTGTCCAGGAAAGGGATGTTCATACCACCAGGATCCCACCCCGGAGGCGTTCCGCATCGCAGGGCACGCAGCCTGTACCGGTTCCGGGACCCACCCCGTACATGATCCGGCCATGTCCTTAGGGTACGGGCATGACCTCGCGGAACTACCTCTCCGAACTCTTCTCGCTCGAAGGCCGGGTCGCCGTGGTGACCGGCGGCAGCTCAGGCATCGGCCGGGCCATCGCGGGGGCGCTCGCCCACGCCGGCGCGAGCGTGGTGGTCGTGGCGCGCGGCGAGAGGGAGCTGGCGCGGACCACGGGCGAACTCACCGACGACGGCTGCCGGGCCGCCTGGGTGAGCGCCGACCTCGCGACCGGTGAGGGGGTGCGCGCGGCGGGCGAGCGGGCCGCGGCCGCGTTCGGTGAGCCCGACATCCTCGTCAACTGCGCGGGCGTGAACCTGCGTCCGCCGATGGGTGAGCTGGACGAGGACGTCTGGGACACCACGATGACGGTGAACCTCAAGGCCCCCTATCTGCTGGGCCACCGGTTCGGACCGGGCATGGCCGAGCGGGGCTTCGGCCGGATCATCCACATCACCTCCCAGCAGGCGCACCGGGCGTTCGTGCGGAGCGGCGCGTACGGGGTCTCCAAGGGAGCGCTGGAATCCCTGGCCCGCTCGCAGGCGGAGGCCTGGTCGCCGTACGGGGTCACCTGCAACACGCTGGTGCCGGGATTCGTGATGACGCCGCTCAACGAGCGGCTGTCGTCCGATCCGGAGCAAGTGGCGGCGCTGGCCGCGCGCACGATGGTGGGACGCAACGGGCTGGCCGGGGACTTCGCGGGCGCCGCGGTGTTCCTGGCGAGCGCCGCCTCCTCCTACGTGACCGGGCAGTCACTGTTCGTCGACGGCGGGTTCTCGGTGCACTGAGCGCCGCCGGGTGACACCCGGGGCCGCCCCGGAAAGGGGCGGCTCCCGCCGGACGCCGCAGACGGGCCGCCGCGGCCGCGCGTAGGGTCCGGCGGGCGCCTCGGGCCCGGACGGGGCCGAGAGCGGCGCCTCAGACGTCGAGGTCCACGACCACCGGGGCGTGGTCCGAGGCGCCCTTGCCCTTGCGCTCCTCACGGTCCACGTAGCTGTCCCCGACCGCCGCGGTGAAGGGGGCGTTGCCGTAGACGAGGTCGATGCGCATGCCGTTGTTCTTCGGGAAGCGCAGCTGGCGGTAGTCCCAGTAGGTGTACGGGTGGTCGTACTTGAGGGGGCGCGGCACCACGTCGGAGAGCCCTTCCTCCCGCAGCGCGGCCAGCGCCGCGCGCTCGGCGGGGGTGACGTGGGTGGAGTCCACGAAGAGCGACGGGTCCCAGACGTCCTCGTCGGCCGGCGCGATGTTGAAGTCACCGAGGACGGCGAACGGCAGCGTCCCGGCCGCGTCCGCCGCGACGGCCTTCCGCAGGGCCTCCAGCCAGCGCAGCTTGTAGGCGTAGTGGTCGTGTCCGACCTCGCGGCCGTTGGGGACGTAGACGGACCAGACGCGTGCTCCGCCGCAGGTCGCGGAGACGGCCCTCGGCTCCTGCACGCCCTCGTACTCCGGGCCGTCGGGGAGGCCCGTCACCACGTCCGCGAGACCGACGCGGGAGAGCACCGCGACGCCGTTCCACCGGCCGGTGGCGTTGACCGCGGACTCGTAGCCCGCCTCACGCAGTGCCTCGGCGGGGAACTGCTCCAGCGTGCACTTGGTCTCCTGGACGCAGAGCACGTCGGTGCCGCTGCTCTCCAGCCAGGCCAGCAGCCTCGGCAGCCGGGCGGTGATCGAGTTGACGTTCCAGGTGGCGATGCGCATGCGGCCAACCTAGCCGCTCCCACTGACAGCCGGGTCAGAGACGGGTCGCGTCACCCGGGGAGAGCCGGTCGTGCTCCGCCCCTCCCAGGGCGCCGATCTGCCGGTCGTAGATCGGGCGGGCGAGGTCGGTGAGCAGCGCGTCGTGGACGTCGATCGCCCGGCGCGGCTTCACCTCGCGCACGTAGTCGATGACCTCCGAGATCTTGTTCCAGGGGGCCATGACCGGGAGCATCAGCGTGTCCACGGGGTGGCCGGGCACGGTGAGGGCGTCCCCGGGGTGGAACACCGAACCGTCCACGAGGAAACCGACGTTGGTGATCCTCGGGATGTCCGGGTGGATCACCGCGTGCAGTTCGCCGTGCACCTGCACGTCGAGCCCGGCGGCGGTGAACGTGTCGCCGTGGCCGACCGTGTGCACGCGGCCGGGGAACGCGGCGGACAGCTGCTCGGCCACACTGCGCAGGGTCCACACCCGTGTCTCGGGGTTGGACTCCAGCGCGGCGCGCAGCCTCGCCCCGTCGAAGTGGTCCGGGTGCTCGTGCGTGATCAGGATCGCGTCGGCGCCGACGGTGGCGTCCTCCTCGCTGAAGCCGCCGGGGTCGATGACGAGCACCTGGCCGTCGCGCTCCAGGCGGACGCAGGAGTGGGTCTTCTTGACGAGCGTGAGAGTCGAAGCGTTCATCCCACCATCCTGCTACGCCGGAGGGGTGGTTTCCTCCTGGATCACGGACTGCGCGATCTCGAAGGCGGCGCCTGCGGCCGGGATGCCGCAGTAGACGGCGGTCTGGAGCAGCACCTCCTTGATCTCGACGGGGGTGAGTCCGTTGCGCAGGGCCGCCCTGACGTGCTGCGCGAGGCCGCCGAGGTGTCCGGACGCGACGACCGCGGTGAGGGAGACACAGCTGCGCGCCCTGCGGTCCAGGCCCTCCCGGCTCCAGATCTCGCCCCAGGCGTAGCGGGTGAGCAGTTCCTGGAAGTCGTCGGTGAACGCGTCGGACGTGGCCGCGGCTGCGTCCACGTGGGCGTCGCCCAGCACCTCGCGCCGTACCTTCATCCCCCGGTCGTACCGGTCGCTGCGCCCTGTCGTGGAGACGTCGGGCAGCTCGGTCGCGGCGGTGATCTCCGCGACGGGGACGACCGGGGCGAACGGGGCGGCGAAGCCCGGGGCGGGCGGTACGGGGATCGACGCCAGGGTGTCCTGCCAGGCCGTCGAGAAGTGCATGAGCAGCAGGTCGGTGACGGCGGCCGGCTGCTCGACCGGGGCCAGGTGGGACGCTCCGGGGACGAGCGCCAGCCGGGCGTCCGGGATGCCCGCGACGAGGGTCCGGGCCTCGGCGGGGCCGGTGACCTTGTCCTCGGCCCCGACCAGGACGAGGGTCGGCACCCCGATGCGGGGCAGTTCCGTACGGATGTCGAAGGCGGCCAGCGCCTCGCAGGAGGCGATGTAGCAGCCGGGGTCGGTGGTGCGGACCATCTGGACGGCCCACTCGACGATGGCGGGCTGGGCGGCGGCGAAGCCGGGGGTGAACCAGCGTTCCGGGGAGGTGCGCGCGATCGGCTCCAGGCCGTTGCTGCGGACGATCACACCCCGCTGGCGGAACTCGTCGGCGGTGCCGAAGCGGGGCGACGCGGCGACGAGCGCCAGGGCCGCGACCCGGTGCGGGTGGCGGAGCGCGAGGTCGGCGCCCACGGCGCCGCCGATGGAGCAGCCCGCGTAGCCGAAGCGCTGGACCCCGACGCTGTCCAGTGTCGCCAGGAGGCGGTCGGCGAGGTCGGTGACCGCGGCCGCGGGGTGGGCGGGTGCCCCGCCGTGCCCGGGGAGGTCGTAGCGGAAGATCCGCCAGTGCTGCGAGAGGTCGGGTATCTGGCGGTCCCACATGTGCCAGGTGGTGCCGAGCGAGGGCCCGATGACCAGGACGGGCGCGTCCTCCGGACCGTCGAAGCGGTACTGGAGCAGCCGGCCGGACTGCGGTCCCGGTGCCGGCTGCGGCGCCGGGCCGGCGTCAGCGCCCAGGGGGGCCGGGCCGGGCTGCTGGGCGCCGGGGCCCGGAGGAGGCTGCGGGGCCTGCGGCTGGGCCGGTACGGGCGGCTGACCGTACAGCGGCCCGGTGGGCTGGTCCGGCTGCGGCTGGACCGGGACCGGCTGCGGAACCTGCGGCTGCCCGTACAGCGGCCCGGTGGGCTGGTCCGGCTGCGGGACCTGCGGCTGACCGTACGGGGGGCCGGGCGGCTGCTGTCCGTACGGCGGGAGCCCTGGGGGCTGGTGCGGGGGCGGGGCTGCGGCCTGCGGCGGGGGCGGGGTGGCGGCCTGCGGCGGGGGCGGGGTGGCGGCCTGCGGCGGCCGGCCGTCCGCCGGCGCGGGTGGCGGTGCGTACGGCTGCCCGTGCGCGGGCCGGGAGGCCTCCGGAAGCTGCCTGATCACCTCGCCCTGCAAGGGCTCGGGGTTGGCCGTGCGCGGGGGCCGGGCGGGCTGCGGGGTCGTCTCGCTCACTTCACTCACTCGCTCCAGGGTAATGAGCGGCCCGTCCGCTCCCTGTCAGGGGGTCGTCGCGGAGACCACGTAGACGACCGGGGCCGCCGGGTCGGTCATGTTGACGGTGATGCTCTGGGTGGGGCGCGGGTCCTTGTTCGTGTGGACCGTTCCGGACCAGTGGACGCCCGGTCCGAAGAGCCATCCGGTGATCTTGAGGTCCCGTTCGCCGATGGTGACCTTGCCGGTCTCCAGCGCGGCCCGGCCGGTGCCCACGCCGCTCAGGAAGCGGTCGAGGCCGGCGGACGTCGTCCGGAACTTCAGGTACATCCGGCTGGCTTTCCAGTTGTTCGTCTCGTAGTACTGGACGCCGGTCGCGTTGCCCGGTACGGGCAGTTCGAAGATCCTGCGCTGCATGCCGGAGGGCCAGTCCTCGCGCAGCCCCTGGGCGGACGCCTCGGCCTCCTTGTCCTTGCCGGAACGGCGGCTCTGGCCCGCGGAGATCACCAGGTAGCCCGCCGGGATGCCGATGAGCAGGACGATGATGGTCAGCGTGATCAGCCGGCGGCGGATCACCCTGCGCCGGTCCTGCGGGGGCGTCCCGTCGCCGTCTCCGGTGCCGGAGGGGCCCGACGCCCCGGGCGGCCCCGAGGGGCCGGACGAGCCGGAGGACGGGGGCTGGCGCGGCACGACGTGGTGCTCGGCTGCGGTCATGGTCGGTGATCCCTCGGGGCTGCGGTACGGAGCGGGGTGCGGGCGGCCGGGGGCCGGGGCGGGCGGCTCCGCATCAGTCGGCGCTCCGGGTGCCGCGCGTGTTGCGGATGGTGGTGGCGGCCTGGTCGTAGAACTGCGCGTACCGCTCGTAGCGCTCCACGCGGCGGCGGTTGGTCCGCCGGAACCTCCGGGCGACCAGGCGTGCGAGGTCCGCGGCGCCGACCATACCCGCCTCGGGGCCGAGCTGTGCCTTCGCGATCCGGGCCTCGGGGCGGTAGCCGCGGCCGGTGAGGTGCCGTTTGAAGGCGTCCCTGGCCGGGCCGATCAGCAGGTCGTCGGCGGCGCTGACGCCGCCGCCGATGACGAAGCAGGAGGGGTCCAGGGCCGCCGCGAGGTTGGCGATGCCGACACCGAGCCACTGGCCGATGTCCTGGAGGAGCTCGACGCACATGGCGTCGCCCTCCCGGGCCAGCTCGGTGATGAGCGGCCCGGTGATCTCGGGGATGTTGCCCTTGACCCGCTCGATGATGCCGTGCGCCACCGGGGAGTCCGCCGCGGCCAGCTCCCGGGCCTCGCGCACGAGGGCGTTGCCCGAGCTGTACTGCTCCCAGCATCCCCGGTTGCCGCAGGGGCAGCGGTGCCCGCCGGGCACCACCTGCATATGGCCGAACTCACCCGCGACGCCGTACTTGCCGCGCTTGACGTGCCCGTCCTCCAGGATCGCGCCGCCGATCCCGGTGCCCAGCGTGATCATGACCAGGTGGTCCTCGCCCCGGCCCGCGCCGAAGCGCCATTCCGCCCAGGCCGCCGTGTTGGCGTCGTTGTCGACCATCACGGGGACCACGAGCCGGGAGGCGATGGCGTCGCGCAGGGGCTCGTCGCGCCAGGCGAGGTGCGGGGCGAACAGCACCTTGGAGCGGTCCGCGTCGACCCAGCCGGCCGCCCCGATCCCGACGGCGTGCACGTCGTGCCGGTCGGAGAGGTCCAGGACCAGTTCGACGATGGTGTCCTCGACGACCTTCGGGCTCTTGGACTTGTCGGGCGTCTCGGTGCGCAGGGTCTCCAGGATGTTGCCGTCGGCGTCCACGACGCCGGCCATCACCTTCGTCCCGCCGATGTCGATGCCGACGGTGGGCACCCTGGGCGCCGTGAGGTGCGAGCGCCGCTCCCTGGTGCCGACGGTCCGCAGGACGGTGGCGCGGGCGGAGCCGCGGTGTGTGAAGTCGCGGTACGTGCTCATCGTCCCTGCGCAGGTCGGGGGGCCGGGCGGGGGTCCGTCCGGCGGCGGACGGCGCCCGCCGTGCACGATTCTGCCATTCCCCCGCCCCCGGAACCGGTCTCCGGGTCGCGGGCGGGGGGTGCGCAGCGGGGGCTACGGGGTGCCGTCACCGGCCGCGCCGTCGCCGGGACGGCCCGGCGACGGGGCGCGCTCCAGCTCGTGGCTGAGCTCGTCGAGCTCGCTCCCACCGGCCATCTGGCGGGTGAGTTCGTCCAGCGTGACGCCGTCCTTGGTGTGGCTTCCGGACATCGCGCCGCGCTTGAGCAGGACGAACCGGTCACCGACGAGATAGGCGTGGTGGGGGTTGTGCGTGATGAGGACCACGCCGAGACCGGCGTCCCTGGCTGCCGCGACGTACTTCAGCACGACCCCCGACTGCTTGACGCCGAGCGCCGCGGTCGGCTCGTCGAGGACGAGGACCTTGGCGCCGAAGTACACGGCGCGGGCGATGGCGACGCACTGGCGCTCACCGCCGGACAGGGTGCCGATGGGCTGGTCGACGTCGCGCAGGTCGATGCCCATCCGCAGCAGCTCCGCGCGGGTCGTCTCCCGCATGTGCCGCACGTCGAGGCGCTTGAAGGGGCCGGAGCCCCTCGTGGGCTCCGAGCCGAGGAAGAAGTTGCGCCAGACCGGCATGAGCGGGACGACGGCGAGGTCCTGGTAGACGGTGGCGATGCCCCGGTCCAGGGCGTCGCGCGGGTTGGCGAGCGTGGTCTCCTCGCCCTCGATCAGGAACGTCCCCGCGTCGTGCCGGTGGAGCCCCGCGATGATCTTGATGAGGGTGGACTTCCCGGCGCCGTTGTCGCCGAGGACGCAGGAGATCTCTCCCGCGTGGACCTCCAGCGAGACGTTCTCCAGGGCCTTGATGTTGCCGTAGTACTTGCTGACGCCGTCGAGCTCGACGAGCGCCGGGCCGGCCGTGTCCCGGGGGGCCGGAGCCTGGGTGGCCGTCATTTCGTCGCCTCCGCGCGCTTGCGTACCCATGCGTTGAGCAGGGTGGCCAGGAGCAGCATCGCCCCCAGGAAGAACTTGAACCAGTCGGGGTTCCACTCCGCGTACACGATGCCCTTGCTGGTCATGCCGAAGATGATCGCGCCGATCGCGGAACCGATCGCGGAACCGTAGCCCCCGGTGATCAGACAGCCGCCGATGACGGCCGCGATGATGTAGATCAGCTCGTTGCCGACGCCCTCGCCGGACTGCACCACGTCGTAGGAGAACAGCAGGTGCTGGCCGGAGACCCAGGCGGCGAAGGCGACACCGAGGTAGAGGCCGACGCGGGTGCGGACCACCGGGACGCCCACCGCGCGCGCGGCGTCGGCCTCGCCGCCGACGGCGAAGATCCAGTTGCCGAAGCGGGTGCGGATCAGGATCCAGGTGGCGACCGCGACGAGCACCGCCCACCACAGGATGGTGACCTTCAGCTCGACGCCGCCGATGGTGAGGGAGGAGGCGAAGACCTTGCGGGCGGACTCGAAGCCCTCCATGTTCCCGATGGTCTTGGTGGAGACGGTGCCGCTGATCAGCTTGGTGAAGCCGAGGTTCAGGCCGGTCAGCATCAGGAACGTGCCGAGCGTGATGATGAAGCTCGGGAGCTTGGTGCGGGTCAGCATGAAGCCGTTGAACGCCCCGAAACCCAGGGTGACCAGCAGCGACACGAAGACGCCGACCCACACGTTGGCGGTCATCTGGTAGCTGAACATCGAGGAGATCAGCGCGGAGCTGGTCACCATGACACCGGCGGAGAGGTCGAACTCGCCGCCGATCATCAGGAGCGCGACGGGCGCCGCCATGATGCCGATGGTGGAGGCCGCGTAGAGCACCGTGCCGAGGCTGGAGGCCTGGAGGAAGCTGTCGGCGACGATCGCGAAGAAGAGGAAGACGGCGACGGCCCCCACGACCGAGCCGAGCTCGGGGCGGCCGAGCAGCTTGCGCAGGGTGGAGGTGCGCATCAGGCGCTCGTCGGTGCGGGGCGCCGCCGGTTGCCCGGTCGCCGTCATCGGGTTCCCCGGCTGGTGTACTCGGCGAGCGCGTCGGCGTCCTCGGCGGTGATGACCTGCGGGCCGGTCAGCACGGGCAGGCCGCCGCCGAGCACGTTCTGGTTGTAGCGGTAGAGCCAGAGCAGGTCGACGGCCTCGTACCCCTGGAGGTAGGGCTGCTGGTCCACGGCGAAGCCCAGGGACTTGTTCTGGAGGCCGGAGGCGACGCTCGCGTTGAGGTCGAAGGTGTCGATCTCGGCCTTGCTGCCGGCGGTCTTCTTCGCCTTGACGGCGGCGGCGGCGAAGGGGGCGCCGAGGGTGACGACCGCGTCGATGCTCGGGTCGGAGCCGAGCTTGGCCTCGATGGACGCCTGGACGTCGGGCATGTTGGTGCCGTCGACGTAGAGGTTCTGCATCGTCCCGTCGAAGGCCTTCTTCGCTCCGGCGCAGCGCTGCTCGTGGCCGACGTTGCCCTGCTCGTGCAGGACGCACAGCGCCTTCTTGCGCCCGCGCTCGTCGAGCTCGTCGCCGACGGCCTCGCCCGCGATGGACTCGTCCTGGCCGATGTGGGTGAGCGCGCCGAAGGCCTTGGACTCGGCGGAGCCCGAGTTGACCGTGATGACGGGGATGCCGGCCTTGACGGCCTTGGCCACGACGGCCTTCATCGAGTCGGGCTTGGCCAGCGAGACGATCAGCCCGTCGACCTTCTTGTCGATGGCGGTCTGGACGAGCTCGGCCTGCTGCTGTCCCTCGTCGCTGTGCGAGTACAGGAAGTTGATGTTGTCCTTGACGGCCGCCTGCTCGGCGCCCTTCTGGACGATGTCCCAGAAGGTGTCGCCATCGCCCGAGTGGGTGACCATGGCGAACGTCCAGCGGGGCGTGTTCACCGCGGACCGGCCCTCGGCGGCCTGCCGGGCCGCGCGCTCCTCCGCCCGCTTGCCGCCGGTGCTGCTGCATCCCGCGAGGGAGGCCGCCAGTACCGCTGCCAGCACGGCGCCCATCGCGCGTACCCCTGTCCGAACCCTTGCCACGACGCCGTGCCCTTCTAGTGCTGCTCGCTGTGCTGCCTGGTGAGGCCGGGGAGGGCGGACTTCCGCCGCCCGGCGGGCCAAGTATCCCCGAGCCCGGACCGGCGTGGCCCGGCAGGGGCGCGGGCCGCGCCCTCACGCCGTTCTAGCGACCTAGCATGACCGCGTCAATGCTTGTGTACGAACGCGGGGAGCGGGGACGCCGGGGCGGAGGGTTCAGGGCCGGGCCAGCAGCTGGAACTCGAAGGTGTACCGCGAGGCCCGGTAGACGTGGGAGCCGAATTCGACGGCCCGGCCGCCGTCGTCGAAGGTGGTGCGCTCCATCGTCAGCAGGGGCGCCCCGGCGGGCTCCGCGAGCAGTCCGCACTCCTCCTCCGTGGCGGCGCGGGCCCCCACGGACTGGCGGGCGCTGTGCAGGGTGATCCCCGAGGCGCGCATCATCCGGTACAGACCGGTCGCCTCCAGCCGCTCCGTGCGGAGGTCGAGCAGCCCCGGCGGCAGGTGGTTGCGCAGGAGCGCCACGGGTTCGTCGTGCGCGTACCGCACCCGCTCGACGCGGTGGACGTCACTGCCCTCCTCCACGCCGAGCGCGGAGGCGACGCCGGGCGTCGCCGGCTCGACCGTGTTGCGCAGGACGCGGGTCGCGGGGGCGCGGCCGGCGTTCTCCAGGTCGTCGTAGAGGCTGCTCAGTTCGAGCGGGCGCCTGATGCGGCTGTGCACGATCTGGGTGCCCACGCCGCGCCGGCGCACCATCAGCCCCTTGTCGACGAGCGACTGGATGGCCTGGCGGACGGTGGGCCGGGACAGTCCGAGCCGTGCGGCGAGCTCCAGTTCGTTGCCCAGGAGGCTGCCGGGCGCGAGCCGCCCCTGCTCGATCGCCGCCTCCAGCTGCCGGGCCAGCTGGTGGTAGAGGGGGACGGGACTGGTGCGGTCCACGCCCAGCCCCAGGGCTGCGGAGTCGGCGGCGGGTCTGGGCACGGCACGGAGCGTACCCCGTGCCGCCGCACCGCACCCTCCGGTTTGTCAGGACATATAGTTGACAGTGCGCCTGGGGGGCGGCACGTTGGGTCCATGCGTATCGGACTCATCGGCACGGGCCGGATCGGTTCCTTCCACGCGGACGTCCTGGCACGCCATCCCGCGGTCGCCTCCCTGGTGGTGGCGGACGCGGACGCGGCCCGCGCGGCGCGGGTCGCTGCGCGCACGGGAGCCACCGCCGTCGCGTCCGCCGAGGACGTCCTGGGCGCCGGGGTGGACGCGGTGGTGATCGCCTCGGCCACCTCCGCGCACGCGGACCTCATCGGCGGGGCGGCGCGGGCCGGTCTGCCCGCCTTCTGCGAGAAGCCGGTGGCGCTGGACCTGGCGGGGACGCTGGGCGCGCTGCGCGAGGTCGAGCGCGCGGGCAGTGTGCTCCAGCTGGGTTTCATGCGCCGCTTCGACGCGGGCTACGGCGCGGCGCGGGCCGCCGTGCGCGCGGGTTCGCTGGGCCGGCTGCACACCGTACGGGCGACGACGTCCGACCCCGCTCCCCCGCCCGCCGCGTATCTGCCGCTCTCCGGCGGCCTGTTCAGGGACTGCCTGGTCCACGACTTCGACATCCT
The DNA here is from genome assembly GCF_042886395.1 of Streptomyces sp. NPDC058008. Lineage (NCBI taxonomy): Bacteria > Bacillati > Actinomycetota > Actinomycetes > Kitasatosporales > Streptomycetaceae > Streptomyces > Streptomyces sp. NPDC058008. The sequence goes on from NZ_JBHVQX010000015.1 coordinate 162,908, forward strand.
GCGCTGGGTGACGGGCCGTGAGGTGACCGAGGTGTTCGCCACCGGGTCGGACGCGGGCCCGGCGATGTTCCGGGAGGCGGGCGACGTGGACACGGCGGCGGCGCTGCTGACCCTGGACGACGGCACGCTCGCCACGGCGACGGCCACCCGGTGCAACGGGGCGGGTTACGACGTACGCATGGAGCTGGCGGGCGAGCGGGACCAGATCGCGGTCGGCCTCGACGACCGTACGCCGCTGACGTCGGCCGAGCCGCAGGGCCCGCCCGCGCCGGGCAAGCCCTGGCCGGGCTTCCTGGAACGGTTCGCCCCGGCCTACGAGGCGGAGCTGGACGCGTTCCTCGGCGTCGTACGCGGTGACCTGGCGAACCCGTGCGACGGCCGGGAGGCCTTGCACGCACTGCGCGTGGCCGAGGCCTGCGAGCTGTCGCGTGCCCGGCGGCGCCCCGTACGGATGGCGGAGATCCCCGGAGGCTGAGGCGCACCGGCACCCGGGCGTCACGGGGCGCCGTGACATGCCCGCCCGTGCCGGGGCGGCGGTCGCGCCGCTCCCCTTCAGGGCGGGCGGGCGGAGAGCCGCGTGCCCCGCGCCGCCGCGCACGGCGTCCCGGCGTCCCGGCGTCCCGGCGCCGTCGTCGTCCGGGGTGAAGAGGTCGCGGCGCACGACGGCCTGCCTGCGGCCGGTGCGGGCCGCCTGGGCAGGGGCGGGCCGGCGCGTGGGTGCGTTCGGTGCGGGCCGCCTGGGCACGGGCGGGCCGGCGCGTCGGTACATCGGTGCGTGGGTGCGTCGGTGCGGGCCACCTGGGCACGGGCGGGGCAAGGTGCGGCCGGTGCGGGCCGCCTGGGCAGGGGCGGGCCGGGGTGCGGCCGGTGCGGGCCACCTGGGCCGGGCAGGCCGGTGCGTCGGTGTGTGGGTGCGTCAGTGCGTCGGACGGAGGTACCGGAGGGGGAATCCGCCGGTCAGGGCGGCGGCTGGGAGCGTGGTCCCGGCAACGGGGTCAGGGCGTTGCCGACGGCGCAGGACAGTCCCCCGCCGTGCGGGAAGCCGTTCCGCCGGGCGAGGCCGTCGCGGACGTCGGGCTCCAGGACGGCCGTACCGTCCCCGGGCTCCGTGCGGCGCGCGCCGAGGAGTCCGGCGAACGGCCCGCTGTCGAGGGCCTGTCGTGCGGTGCGAGGGAGAGCCGGTTCACGGGCGATCTGCCCTCACCAGCGCACGGGCAGCCGGCGGACGCCCCGCAGCAGCAGTCCCGGCAGCCAGTCGGGCTCCCCCGCGTCCGGGTCCCGCACGAGCCCGGGGCAGCGTTCCAGCAGGGCCCGGATCGCGATGCGGCCCTCCATGCGGGCCAGCGGGGCGCCCAGGCAGAAGTGGATGCCGTGCCCGAAGGCCAGGTGTCCCTGCGGCGCGCGCCGGATGTCGAAGGTGTCCGGGTCCGGATAGCGCTCCGGGTCCCGGCCCCCGGAGCCCAGGGCGACCAGCACCGCCTCACCGCGCGGGATGACGGCCGGGCCGATCGTGACGGGTTCACGGGCGAACCTGAGGGTCGCGGTCCCGACGGGCCCGTCGTAGCGGAGCATCTCCTCGACGGCACCGTCGGTCAGCTCCGGGCGGGCGCGGAGGAGGGCCAGCTGTTCCGGGTGGTCGAGCAGCGCGCGCACGCCGTTGGAGATCAGGTTGACGGTCGTCTCGTGTCCCGCGACCAGGAGCAGGAAGGCCATGCCGACGAGTTCGTCCGGGGACAGGCGGTCGCCCTCCTCGTCACGTGCCTGGATCAGGGCGCTCATCAGGTCGTCGCCCGGTGAACGGCGCTTGTCCGCGATCAGCTGGTCCAGGTAGGCACCCATCTCCTGGACCGTCGCGCTCTCCTGCTCCGCCGAGAGGGGTGCCACGATCCCGTTGGACAGCCGCCGGAAGGCGTCCCGGTCGATGTCGGGCACGCCGAGGAGTTCGCAGATCACGGTCATGGGCAGCGGGAAGGCGAACGCGTCGACGAGGTCGGCGCTCCCCGTGGGCACCATGGCGTCCAGGAGGTCCCCGGTGATCTGCTCGACGCGCGGGCGCAGCTCCGCGATGCGCCGGGCGGTGAACTCCCGTGCGACGAGCTTGCGCAGCCGGGTGTGGTGCGGGGCGTCCAGCTCCAGCATGTTGGCGTTGATCGGGTTCCCCGAGGACGACGCGCGCCCGGTCGTCCGCCAGTCCTTGCTGAACCGCTGGTCGGCGAGGGCCGCGCGGCCCTCCTCGTACCCCACGATCATCCAGATCCGCTCGAAGTCGTCGGTGCGGACGGGGTGCACCGGCCCTTCCGCACGCAGCTTGGCGTAGTACGGATACGGATTCGCGTCGAAGTCCTGAGCCCCGCGCAGATCGACCACCGACATCGTCCCGCCCCCTCTTCCGGTCTGATCGTCCAAGCCTAGGCGGCGGTTCCCGCTCCCGTCCTCGTCCTCATGGAGGAGACCGGCACCCTGCCCCAACAGGACGATCCGCACCCGGTGTTGAGCTTGAGCCTGCCGGGGTTCCGGGACACGGGCATCCCCACGGCGGGCACGCTCAAGCGGAGTCCGGCGGCCGTCCCGGCGTGTGAGCCGCTGCGTCCGGCGGCGCGGTCACGGGGCCTGTCCGCGCTCGCCCGGTCCGGGGAACCGCCGCGTCAGCGGTGGGGAAGCACCCGCGGCCCGTTCCGCCCGGGAGGGCCACGGACGCCGTGCGGTCCGCGGCGTCCGTCGGCCGGGGCGGACGCGGGCGCCGTTCGGGGCCGGGTCGTGCGGGAGTCCGGGAGGGGGCTGGTCCGTCGTGTGCGTACGGGGCGCCGGCGCACCGGCAGTCGGCCGGTTCCGGGCAGTGGGGGCGAGGCCCGCCGCCACCGTGCGGCCGCGGTGCTCGCGGCCGGACTCCGTCAGGACGTGGCCTCGGCGCTGCGGCGCCCCCACGCGGTGCCCGCCAGCACGAGTACCGCGCCGGCCACCCCCGGTACGCCGAGGCGCTCGCCCCCGATCGCGATGCCCGCGGCGGCGGCCCAGAGGGGTTCCGTGCCGAGCAGCAGGCTGACCCGGGACGGCGAGCTACGGCGTACCGACCACATCTGCACGAAGAACGCGAACAGCGTGCAGAAGACGGACAGGAAGAGCAGCCCGGCCCACTCGGCGGCACCGAAGTCCGCCGCCGCCGTCCAGGGCGCGGCCCCGGTCCCGGGTACGGCGGCCAGCACGGCGAAGACCGCGAGGGCGGTGGCGAGCTGGACCGTGGTCAGGGGGAGCGCGCCGGCGTCCTGGACGGCCTTGATGCGGGCCATCGCCAGGACGTGGAGCGTGCGGGCGAGGGCGGCGAGCAGCATCAGGAGGTCGCCCGCCGAGGGGCTGGTGAAGCCGCCGCCCTGCGTCAGCAGCACCACACCGGCCACCGAGAGGCCCGCCGCCGCGAGGAAGGCCGCCGGCGGACGGACCCGGGTCACGGCCGCCTCGGCCAGCGGCGTGAAGATCATGGTGAGGCTGATGATGAGGCCCGCGTTGGTCGCGGAGGTGTGCACGACGCCGTACGTCTCCAGCAGGAAGATCCCGCCGAGCACGAGTCCCAGCAGACCCGCGCCCCGCCACTGCGCGCCGCTCAGCGCCCGCAGCCCCCGCCACCCGGCGACGACGAGGGCAGGCAGCACGATCGCGAAGCGGAGCACGAGGACGGCGATCACGGTGTGCGTCGTGGTGATGCCCTTGGCCGCGAGGTAGCTGGCCCCCCAGACGGCGGCGACGAGCAGGAGCGGCAGGTCGGTGACCCACGCCCGGCGGGGGCGGGCGAGGGCGGGCAGGACGGCAGAGGACACCTGGTGCTCCTGGTTCTCCGTAACGGGAACGGTGTGGAGACCTCACCGGCTCACACGGGAGCGATCACCGTATCGAACGGCCGCTCCTCCCGGGAACCTCTGCCCGCAGGGCGACTCGGCCACGTGTTCGCAGGGGTCGTCACCGGTCGAAGCGGTCTTACGAGCGCGTCGGCTCCTCCTAGAATGTCGGTCTTGGGACGCTCGGACACACGGAGTTGGCACATGGGTGGAGCGCGGCTTGACGGACGGGTCGAGCGGGGGAACCAGACCAGGCAGCTGGTGCTGGGGCGCGCGGTCCACGTCGCCTCGACCGAAGGGCTGGAGGGCCTGTCGCTCGGCCGGCTGGCCACGGAGCTGAAGCTGAGCAAGAGCGGCGTGTTCGCCCTCTTCGGCTCCAAGGAGGAGTTGCAGCTCGCCACCGTGCGCGCCGCCGTGACCATCTTCGTCGAGCACGTACTGACGCCGACGAGAGCGGCTCCGCCCGGCCTGGGCCGTGTGTGGCGCATGTGCGAGAGCTGGCTCTCCTACTCGCAGCGCCGGGTGTTCAGCGGCGGTTGCTTCTTCTACGCGACCATCGCCGAGTTCGACTCCCGGGAGGGCAAGGTGCACGACGCGCTGGCCTCCACCCAGACGGGCTGGGTCACCTTCGTGGAGGAGACCATCGAGGAGGCCAGGGTGCGGGGTGAGCTCGTCGCGCACACGGATGTCTCCCAACTGGCCTTCGAACTCATCGCGTTCATGGAACTGGCCAACGCCGAGTCCGTGCTGCACAACAACAACCCCGGCTACAGGAAGGCCTCGCGGGCCATTCTGGGCCGGCTGCACGCCGTCGCCGCCGATCCGTCCGCGGTCCCGGAAGCCCCCTGAGCGGACCCGCCCGCACGCTCGCCCGTCCGTTCGTTCACGTGCCCGGTCAGCGGGAGGCCGGGGTCCGAGCCCGGGTGTGGGGAGCCGCCACGGACGTCGCCCTGCTCGACCGCGCCACCGTCCCGGAGTCCGGGCCGGGGGCGTGCCCGCCGTCGCCGTGCGCGAGCCCGGTGGGCGATCATGTGGACCGTGAACTCCATGACTCCCACCGGTCCCGTCGCCGCCGAGGGCGACCGGATCAAGGTGTGGTACCGCTTCGTGCCGCGTGAAGGCTGGCTCCCCCAGGACACCGAGGGGTTGTGGGCCACGCGGCTGGGCGAGGACACCGCCCGCGTGGAGAACGTCCCGTTCCTCCAGGACGGCGTGGCCGAGGGGGAGATCGTCCGGTTCGCGACGGACGCCGACGGTGTGCACTGGGCCGAGGAGCGGGTGGAGGCCTCGGGCAACTGCACCGTCCGTGTCCTGCCCGTCCCCTCCGGCCCGCTGGGACGCAGCGCTCGGGCGGTGCACGAGCGCCTGGCGCCGCTCGGACTGGGCGGCGAGGTCTTCAGCGAGGAGCTTCCCCTCGTCGCCTTCACCGTGCCGGCGGACTCGGACCTCGGGGGAATCAAGGCCCTGCTGGTCCGGGGCCAGGAGGACGGCTGGTGGCACTTCGAGGTCGGCTGCGCCACCGCCGCGTGGAACGACGCGTAACCCTGGCCGCGACGCGCTCTCACCACGCGGTACGTGGCGCGGCTCTGGCCGGGGCGACGGCCCCGGGAGACAACGCCGGGTCCAGGCCAGGACCCACCACCCGCCCGGGGCGACACAGGTCCCGGCCGGGCCGCACCACCGCCACGCACCACGACGCACAGCCACGGCCGGGCCCCACCACCGCCCCGGGAGACAACGCCGGGTCCAGGCCAGGACCCACCACCGCCCGGGGCGACACAGGTCCCGGCCGGACCGCACCACGCACCACCACCACGCACCACGACGCACAGCCACGGCCGGGGCGCGCCACCGCCACGGGGGACAACGCCGGGTCCAGGCCAGGACCCACCACCCGCCCGGGGCGACACAGGTCCCGGCCGGACCGCACCACCGCCACGCACCACGACGCACAGCCACGGCCGGGACCCACCACCACGGAGGACAACGCACGCGGTCCCGGCCGGGACGCGACAGCCCCGTGGCACGACGCACGGACCCGGCCGGGGCGCGCCACCGCCGGGGCGGTGCCCCGCCCGGCCCGACCGGGGTGGGGTCCCCGCCCGGCCCGACCAGGGTGCGGTCCCGGCCCGGGGACCGCACCGGGTCCCACCGGTCAGGGACGTGCCCCGCGTGATCCGGACGGGGCACCGGGCCGGCTGATCCCGACGGTCGCCCCGGGCTGGACCGGGCCGGACCGGGCGGGGCCTCCCGGGTGCGGCTCCCGTCACACGTCGAGTTCGTAGGTTCCGAAGCGTGCGGGCCCCGCGGGCCGGTAGGTGTGGATCGCGATGCCGCTGCCGGTCGTCCGGGCACCGGTCAGTTCGAAGGCGGTCGGCTGTCCGCCCTCGGGGAAGAGCCGCCTGCCGCTGCCCAGGTACACCGGGTGGACGATCAGGTTGAACTCGTCGATCAGGTCGTGGGCCAGGAGGGACTGCGCCAGCACGCCGCTGCCGTGGATCTGGAGGTCGCCCTCCTCCGTCCGCTCCTTCAGCCGCGCGACCTCGGCCGGCACGTCACCGGAGACGACCGTGGTGTTCTCCCACGCGGGGTCGGTCAGGGTCCTGGAGACGACGTGCTTGGGCAGGGTGTTCAGGCGGGCGGCGATCGGGTCCTGCGGGTCGGTGACCCTGGGCCAGTAGGACGAGAAGATGTCGTACGTACGCCGTCCGAGGAGGTAGGCGCCCGAGCGGTCGAACACCTCGTGGATGAACGCCCCCAGACCCTCGTCGCCGAAGGGCACCTGCCAGCCGCCGTACTCGAAGCCGCCGGTGGTGTCCTCGCCGGGGCCTCCGGGCGCCTGCATCACTCCGTCGAGGGATACGAACGTGGTGAGGGTCAGCTTCGCCATGGTCCTGCTCCTTCGCCTCGCTGCCACGGGTCGCGGGGCCGGGCAGCCCGTGTCCTTCCATCTGTTGTGACCCCACTGTCGGCCGGAACTCATCGGTGCGCCCGGCGGGATCCGCCGGGCGCGGGGCCGGACCGGCGGGAGGGGCGGCCGACCCGGACCCGGCGCCGCGTCCCGCGCCCGGCCCGGCGGCCCGCCCTACGCTGGCGGGGACCGTACGCGAACGAAATGGGAGACCATGAGCCAGACACCGCCCCCGGTCCGCAACCTCCACGACGGCAGCACCATCCCCGCGGTGGGCCTCGGCACGTGGCCGCTCGACGACGAGGCGGCCGAGAACGCCGTCGCCGGTGCGCTGCGGCTCGGATACCGGCTCGTGGACACCGCGCTGAACTACGGGAACGAGACCGGGACGGGCCGCGGGATCGCCCGCTCCGGTGTACCGAGGCGGGAACTCTTCGTCACGACGAAGGTGCCCGGCCGCCACCACGGGTACGAGGAGACGCTGGCCTCCTTCGAGGAGTCCCGGAAGAACCTGGGGCTGGACTACGTCGACCTGTACCTCATCCACTGGCCGCTTCCCCGGGTGGACAAGTACGTCGACACCTGGAAGGCGATGATCAAGCTCCGTGAGGACGGTCTGGTACGCACCATCGGCGTCTCCAACTTCACGGCGGAGCAGCTGGAGCGGCTGGAGCGGGAGACGGGGGTGGTGCCCGTGGTGAACCAGATCGAGATGCACCCGCTGCTGCCGCAGGAGGAGCTGCGGGCGGTGCACAGCGCGAAGGGCATCGTCACGGAGAGCTGGAGTCCGCTGGCCCGTGGGCGCCAGGTCCTGGAAACCCCGGAGGTGATCGCCGCCGCGGAGGCGCACGGGGTGACCCCTGGCCAGGTGGTGCTGCGGTGGCACACGCAGCTGGGGGCGGTACCCATCCCCAAGTCCGCCGATCCGCGGCGGCAGCGGGAGAACCTCGACCTGTTCGGCTTCGAGCTGACCCAGCAGGAGCTGGACCGCATCGGGGCCCGGCCGCAGCACCGCTTCGGCGGGGATCCGGACACGCACGAGGAGTTCTGAGCGCGGCGGTGGCGGCCGGGCGGTGCGCAGTCCCCGCCTCCCGGCCGACCCGCGCAACCCTCTCCCGGCCGACCCGCGCAACCCCCTCCCGGCCGATCCGCACGGGGGCGACGCCCGGCCGGCGGCGCGGGGCCGCGCCCGGCCGACCTGGAGGAGGCCACGCCCGGACGTGCCCTGCGGCCACGACCACGCGGGCACGGGGCGCCGGGCGGGCGGAGCCGTCGGGGGTGCGGCCACCGCTGCCGGTACCGCGCGGGCATGTCGGCCCGTCAGGTCACCGGCCGCGGTTGCCCCGGCCGGTCGGCGGTCAGGCCCGCGTCACCGGTTGCGCGGGGTGACCTCCGACATCCGGGACCAGTCGTCGCCGGGTACCTCGACGTTGATGATCTCCGGGACCTCGCTGACGAGCTCCGACATGGTGTCGATCGCCGCCTTGAAGTGCTCGGAGGTCACGTGCGCCACCCCTGCCTCCTCCGAGGCGAACGCCTCCAGCAGGACGAACTGGTCCGGGTTCTCCACGCTGTAGGACCAGTCGAAGAAGAGGTTGCCCGGCTCCTGGCGGGTGGCGAGGGTGAACTCCTCTACGGCCGGGAGCCAGTTGTCCCGCTCGGCGCTACGCACGGTGAACTTGACGACGATGAAGATCATGGCGACTCCTGGTCGGGGCGGCGGCGTCCCGACCAGGGTCCCATATCGCCACAGGCCGGGCACGAACCGGCACACCCGCCCCAGGGGCGGCGTACGGAAGCGCCGAGCGTTGCAGCGGAACCGGACGGGCGCCGTTCCCGCGCCGCGATCCGAGCCCTCTCGGATGCCGGTGTGCCCGCTTCGGAGGGTGCTCGTGACGCTGACGGTGAAGTGCTCGACGCCTTCCAGCCCCTTTCCGGCCCACGCTTCAGCCGCCGAGCGCCTCGTGACGGGCAGCCAGTCGCGTGGCCCCTTCGCCGGTCAGCGAGCCGAAGAGCCGCAGCCGGGAGATCCCGCCGTCCGGGAAGATGTCGATCCTGACGTGCGTGCCGCGCACGGGCTCCGGCAGCACGAAGCGGTGGTTCGTGTCGGGCTGGAGCCGGGTGCGGGGCACGAGGTCCACCCATGCACCGCCCTCGCCGTCGGCGACCGATATCGAGGCCCAGCCCGCCGCGTTGCCCTTGAGGTAGGCGGTGTCGATCTCGACTGCGCGGATCTCGGACTGCTCGGCCAGCCGGTAGCGGATCCAGTCGTTTCCCTTGTCGCGCCTGCGGCGGGTCTCCCAGCCGTCGTCCATCTTGCGGGACCGGCCCGGGGCGATGGTGTGGGTGGCCGGGGAGTAGAAGCGGTCGGAGGCGTCCTCGACCTCGCCGCCGTTCTCCAGGGCCACCAGGTCGAACGTACCGAGGGCGGTGAGCCAGCCGGGGTCCGGCACCACCTCACCGTGCACGCGGAGACGGGCTATGCCCCCGTCGGGGTGCTGGTTGACCCGCAGGTGGGTGAACCGCTGCTCCGCGTCGACCGTGAAGCCGTTCGCGGCGTGGCCCCCGACGGCCGTACGGGGTACGAGGGTTGTCCACTTCACCTCGGGTGCCAGGAGGTCCTCGGGGGACGGGGAGCCGGGCAGGGAGGTCGCCTCGACGGAGACCGACTGCGGGTAGTTGCCACGGAAGTGCGCGGTGTCGACGATCAGCCCGCGCACCACGCCGGGAGCGCCGAGGCGTACGAGGGCCCAGTCGTGGTCGTCGTCGGCGGGGTGCGGCTCGGCGGCACTCGTGCCGCGCCGGCGGCGGGTCTCCCAGCCGTCCATGATCTTGCCCTTGTGCCCGAAGCGCTCGGGGTCGAACACCGCGGGCTCCGGGTTCAGCAGGTTCTCGCGCTCGGCGAAGAACTCGTCGTTGGCGGCGATGACACCCGCCCCCAGACGCCGGTCGGCGAGGTCCACGAGATGGGTGAAGGGGAAGTCGGCGGTGCGGTGGTCGGCGTAGGGGTCGCCCCCCGTGTAGGGGTTCGCGTCGCCCGTGAAGCGCGGTGTCGCCGTCATGGTCAGCTGTTCCTCTCCAGGAGTCGGCCGGTGGGCTCGGCGAGTACGCCGTCGGCGGCGATCCGGGTGCCGCGCAGCCAGGTGGATCTGACGACGCCGTGCAGGGTCTTGCCGGCGTAGGCGGTGACCTGGTTGCGGTGGTGGAGGCCGGCGGGATCGACGGTGAAGGTCTCCTCGGGCGCCAGGACCGCGAAGTCCGCGTCGCGCCCGGCCTCGATCGCCCCCTTCCTGCCCAGACCGGCCAGACGCGCGGGACCGGCCGCCATCCAGCGCACCACGTCGTCGAGCGTGTGCCCCCGACGGCGCGCCTCGGTCCAGATCGCCGGAAGACCCAGTTGCAGGGAGGAGATCCCGCCCCAGGCGGATGCGAAGTCGGGGGTCTTCAGGTCGGTGGTGCAGGGTGAGTGGTCGGAGACGACGCAGTCGATCGTCCCGTCGGCGAGCCCGGCCCAGAGGGCGTCCTGGTTCGCGGCCTCACGGATCGGCGGACAGCACTTGAACTCGGTCGCCCCGTCGGGGACTTCCTCGGCGGTCAGGGTCAGGAAGTGCGGGCACGACTCGACGGTGACGCGTACGCCCTCGCGCTTGGCCGCGGCGATCAGCGGCAGCGCGTCGCCGGAGGAGAGGTGCAGGACGTGGACGCGGGCGTTCAGGCGCCTGGCATGGGCGATGAGGCCCTCGATCGCGGCGTTCTCGGCGTCACGCGGACGGGACGCCAGGAAGTCGGCGTACTTCCCCCCGCTCCCGCGCGGCGCACCGGCGAGGTGGTGCGGGTCCTCGGCGTGCACGATCAGCAGGCCGCCGAAGCCCGTGATCTCCGCCATGGAGCGCGCCAGTTGCTCCTGGTCCAGCTCGGGGAACTCCTCCACACCGGAAGGCGAGAGGAAGCACTTGAAGCCGAACACCCCGGCCTCGTACAGCGGGCGGAGGTCCTTCGCGTTGGACGGCACGGCGCCACCCCAGAAACCGGTGTCGACATGCGCCTTCGGGGCGGCGACGCGCTGCTTGACACGCAGGTGCTCGACCGTGGTCGTCGGCGGGAGCGAGTTGAGCGGCATGTCGAGCAGCGTGGTGATACCCCCCGCCGCCGCGGCACGGGTAGCGGTCCAAAAACCCTCCCACTCGGTGCGCCCCGGGTCGTTCACATGGACATGGGTGTCGACGAGACCCGGCAGCAGAGCGTCGTCACCGAAGTCCTCGACACGCACACCGCCCGGCACCCCGGCGTCGTACGGCAGAACCGCCTCGATCTCCCCACCGGCGACCAGCACCGACGCGGGCCGCGTCCCCTCGGGGGTGACGACGCGCGTCGAGCGGAGTACCAGCTTCACGTCCACACCGGACACCTGTGCTCCTCACGCAGATTCAACGAATTGTTGAAGGAGTCTTCACTCGGGGAAGCGGCCCGTCAAGGCCTCACTCGTCCCGTGCGGCGACCAGTGGACCATGGGTGGGGCCGATTGGAGATTTCCACAAAGTAAAAGTTCATTTTCGGCAGGCGGAACGTAGAATGGGCCAGGTGTGGCGTACCCGCGCTTCGGCCCGGACGCGGGCCGGACCGTCGACACCAGGACAAAACAGGTCCTGACCGGCAAGGACGCCGCACCGGGAGCAGTGGGCCGATCGGGAACGGCCCGGTAGGCTGCTGCCTTGCCTCCGCTTCGAAAGGACCGTTGACGTGCCGCCGTCCCACGCCAGCACATCCGACTCCAAGCCCGCCGGTCCCAGCGGCGGCGTGCAGTCACTCGAGCGCGCCTTCGATCTGCTGGAGCGCATGGCGGATGCCGGGGGCGAGGTCGGGCTCAGCGAACTCTCCGCGAGCAGCGGGCTCCCCCTCCCGACCATCCACCGGCTGATGCGCACGCTGGTCGTCTGCGGTTACGTACGCCAGCAGCCCAACCGGCGTTACGCGCTGGGCCCGCGCCTGATCCGCCTCGGCGAGTCCGCGTCCCGGCTGCTGGGCACCTGGGCGCGCCCGTACCTCCAGCGCCTGGTCGAGGAGACCGGCGAGACGGCGAACATGGCGCTGCTCGACGGGGACGAGATCGTCTACGTCGCCCAGGTGCCGTCGAAGCACTCGATGCGGATGTTCACCGAGGTCGGCCGACGGGTCCTCCCCCACTCCACGGGGGTCGGCAAGGCACTCCTCGCGCACACCCCGCCGGACGAGGTGCGCGCCCTGCTGGCCCGTACGGGCATGCCCGCGGCCACCGAGAAGACGATCACCACCCCGGACGGTTTCCTCGACGCGCTCGAACAGGTGCGGCGGGCGGGTTACGCGGTGGACGACAACGAGCAGGAGATCGGGGTCCGCTGTCTCGCGGTGTCCGTGCCGGACTCCCCGACCTCGGCCGCCATCTCGATCTCGGGACCGGCGGGGCGTGTGACGGAGACGGCGACCGAGCGCATCGTGCCGATCCTCCAGCAGATCGCGAAGGAGCTCTCCGAGGCCCTGGCGAGCAGCGGGCCGACCGCCTGAGACGCGGGGCCCGGCACACTGCCGGGCGGCGTCGCCCTGACCGGGGCGCTCGGGCTGGTCCGGCGGCCCGGTCCGGGGTTCTCGGGCGGGGTACTCGCGTCGTCACCACGCGCACGACCGGGCTCCCGGCCCAGGGACTCACCGGTCCGGGTGACTCCTCACGTGACAGCGCCCCACCCCGTGCTCCCGGGCAGCGGTCCCGGGTCCACGTGGCTCCTCACGTCACGGCGCCCCACCAAGGGCTCACGGGCAGCGGTCCCGGGTCCAGGCGGCTCGGGCCCCGGGCCCCGGGCGCGCACCTGACTCCGCTCCGCCCGGGGCTCTCACGCCGGCGCCGGTGCGGCGGTCAGACGGCCGTCCTCCATCGTCACCGTCCTGTCCACCCGGTCCAGGTGCGCCAGGTCGTGGGTGACCAGGACCGTGGCCGTCGACCGGTCGCGGGTCAGCCCGGCCAGCAGGTCCAGGACGGCGGCGCCCCGTTCGTGGTCGAGCGCGCTGGTCGGTTCGTCGACGAGCAGCACCGCGGGCTCGTTCATGAGGGCCCGCGCGATGTTGACGCGCTGGCGCTGTCCGCCGGACAGCTGGTGCGGCCTGCGGTCCGCCTGGCCGGCGAGGCCGACCGCGTCCAGGAGTTCCAGCGCGCGGGACCGGGCGCCGCGTGCCGCTCCGCCGGACAGATGGCTGATCACCTGCACCTGCTCCGCCGCGGTCAGTGACGGCAGGAGGTTCGGCTGCTGGAAGACGATGCCGACGCGTTCCCTCCGCAGTGCCGCCTTCCCGGAGCGGCCGAGCCCGGCGGTGTCCGTACCCGCCACGACGACCCGCCCGTGGTCCGGGGTGACCAGGGTGGCGGCGACGGCGAGCAGGCTGGACTTCCCGGAGCCGGACGGCCCGACGACCGCGGTGAGCGTGCCCGCGGGGACGTCCAGGGATACCCGGTCGAGCGCGGTGAGCCGGGTGTCGCCGTCGGGGTAGGTGAGGGTGACGTCGGTGAGGGTGAGGGTCATCGGGCGCTCCCGAGTGCGGTGAGGGGGTCGACGGCGGTGATCCGCCGGACGGACAGGGCGGCGCCGCCCGCGCCCAGGGCGATCATGACGGCGGCCGGGACGAGGACGGTCGACGCGTCCAGGACGAACGGCACGGCGCCGTCCCCGCCCCCGACCAGCGCCCCGATGCCCGCGGCGAGCGCGGTGCCGATGCCCGTACCGGCGGTGAGCATCACGAGGGCCTGCCCGAGGGCGTCCCGCAGCAGGTACGGGGTGGAGGCGCCGAGCGCCTTGAGCACGGCGACATCGCCGCCGCGCTGGATGGTCCACACGGTGAAGAAGGCGCCGATGACCAGCGCGGAGATGGCGAAGAGGAAGCCGCGCATCAGCTGGAGGGATCCGTTCTCGGCCTGGTAGGAGCCGATCGCGGTGAGGGATTCGTCCAGGCTCAGGGTGCGGGTGCCCGCCGCCTCGTCACCGGCCGCGAGGTCGGCGCCGTCGGTGGTCAGCGCGATCACGGTGGCCCGTCCGGCCGCGCCACCGTCCCGTCCGGCCCGCTGCCAGTCGGCGAGCGAGGTCCACACCACCGGGGTGTGGCTGTACGAGGCGTCCCCCTCGACCGCGGCGACGGTCACCTCGGCGCCGCCCACCCGGAGCGTGTCCCCGGTGCGGGCGCCGAGGTCGGCGGCGGCCTGCCGGGAGAGCACCGCTCTGCCCTCCGCCACCGTCCCGGGTGCGAGCCCGCCGTCCGGCCGGACACCGAACGCCGAGACCGCGGCCGTGCGGTCCCCGTCCCCGGTGGCGGCCTCCACGGTACGGATCCCGAGGGGTTCGGCGGCGGTGACCCCGGGCTGCGCGGCCCAGGCGCGCCAGGCGCTCTCCTCGACGGCCGAGTCGGTGAAGGACACCGCCCGGCCGTCCGGCGGGGCGGCGAACGCGAGGTGCTGGGCGTCCAGCCCCGTGACGGCCGAGGTGTTCTCCCTGGCCAGCCCGGCCGTCAGGCCGGACAGCAGCCCCACCAGCAGGGTGATCAGCACCACGACGGCGCCCATCAGTGCGAACCGGCCCTTGGCGAACCGCAGATCTCTCCATGCGACGAACATGACTCCAGGCTCGGGCCCCGGTCCCGGGGGGACATCGCGCGCCGGACGGGCAGGACGTCAACCTTTCGGTTGACCGGCCGCGCGCCCGTCGCCCCTACCCTGGAACAACCATGGATCCGCGTTCGCACACCCACGTCACCACCGCGCTGCGGCTCTGTCTGCACGCGTTGCTGGTGGGACTGCTGGCGCTCGTCGTGGTCCGCACGGTGGGCGACACCGCCGTCGTGGTCCTGGCGGCGGTGATGGCCGTGCTGTACGGGGCGGGCGCGCTGGCCCCCGTCGTACAGCCGCACACCCGGGCCGCCGCGGTCTGGCTCGCCGCGCTGGGCGCCGTCTGGCTGGCCCTGCTCGCCCTGTCGCCCGACGCCCTGTGGGTGGCCTTCCCGCTGTACTTCCTGCAACTGCACCTGCTCCCGGTGCGGTGGGGGCTCCCCGCCGTGGCGGTCACCGCGGGTGCCGCCGTCGCCGGTTTCGTCCTGCACGGCCAGGAGACCGGTCCGGGCACGTTCATCGGTCCGCCGCTCGGGGCGGCGGTGGCCGTCGCCACCGTGCTCGGGTACGACGCGCTGTTCCGGGAGAGCGAGCGCCGTCGCGAGCTCATCGACGAGCTGGTCTCCACCCGGGCCGAACTCGCCGACGCGGAGCGCGCCGCGGGCACCCTCGCCGAACGGGAGCGGCTGGCCCGCGAGATCCACGACACGCTCGCGCAGGGCCTGTCCAGCATCCAGCTCCTGCTGCGGGCCGCCGAGCACACCCTCCCCCCGGACGCCCCGGCCACCGCCCACGTGCGCCGTGCCCGTGCGGCCGCCCAGGACAACCTGGCCGAGGCCCGCCGCTTCGTACGGGCGCTGACCCCGCCCGACCTGGAGAACGGCTCGCTGGCGGCGGCCCTGTCCCGGCTCGCGGCAAGCACCTCGGCGCCGGACCTCACCGTGCGGTTCGCGGTCAGCGGTACGCCGGTGCAGCTGCCCACCCCCTACGAGGTGGCGCTGCTGCGCACCGCCCAGTCCGCGCTGGCCAACGCGGTGCGGCACTCGGGGGCGCGGCGGGCGGAGATCACCCTCAGCTTCATGGGGACATCGGTGTCGCTGGACGTCGTGGACGACGGGCGCGGGTTCGACCCGGAGTCCTCGGACGCGACGCGACGGGAGGCGGGGAGCGGGGGCTTCGGCCTGCCGGCGATGCGCTCGCGGGCCCGCTCGCTGGGCGGCACCCTGAGCGTGGAGTCGGCCCCGGGGCAGGGCACGGCGCTGGCGCTCACGCTGCCCCTGCCCGTCGCCGGACGGGAGGACACGGCCGCATGAGCGCCCCCATCAGGCTGCTGCTCGCCGACGACCACCCGGTGGTCCGGGCGGGCCTGCGCGCCGTCCTGGACACCGAGGCGGACTTCGAGGTCGTCGCCGAGGCAGCCACCGCCGAGCGGGCCGTCGCCCTCGCCGCGACCGGCGCCTTCGACGTCGTCCTGATGGACCTGCAGTTCGGCGCGGGGATGCACGGTACGGAGGCCACCGCCGCGATCACGGCGGCGGCGGACGCGCCCCGGGTGCTGATCCTGACCACGTACGAGTCGGACGCGGACATCCTGGCCGCCGTCGAGGCGGGGGCCGGCGGCTACCTGCTCAAGGACGCCCCTCCGCGGGAGCTGGCGGCGGCGGTGCGTACGGCGGCGGCGGGCGGTTCGGCGCTCGCCCCGGCGGTCGCCCACCGCCTGATGGACCGGATGCGCACCCCGGCCCAGGCCCTGACCCGGCGCGAGCTGGAGGTCCTCCAGCTGGTCGGCGAAGGCCTGTCGAACCAGCGGATCAGCAAGGAGCTCTTCCTGAGCCAGGCGACGGTGAAGTCCCACCTGGTGCACATCTACGCCAAGCTGGGCGTCGACTCCCGCACCTCGGCGGTCGCCGCCGCCACCGCGCGCCGGCTGATCCGGCGCTGACCTCACGGCCGGTGCGGCGGTTCCCCGAACAGCTCCACGGCGATCCGCACGTCCCGCAGGCCGGGCGCCAGCGCGCTGACGGAACCGATCGCCCCCGCGACCAGCAGCAGCGAGCGGCGCAGCCGGGGGATCTCGGGGCGCCCGCTGACCGCCATGGCGTCCAGTGCGGCCAGCTCGTCCTCGGCGATGCCCCGGTCCGGGAACTCGGCCGGATGTCCGGCGAGTTCGCGACGGAGCCGGGAGACGGCCGCACGCAGCTCCGTCACTCTCGGATCCTCGCCGCTACCGGTCAACCGCTCCTGCCCCACGCTTCGCAACAAAGCACTCCCCCTCGCACGTCGTGCCGGTGTGTCGGCCCGCTCCCCGGACAGTGGTCAAGTGCCCGGGATCACCCGCAGGTTAACGCCACCGGAGGCGGCGTACGCCACAGCGCGGACAAGGAACGAGGGTACCCCCGAGGGGTGACGGCCAATCCGCCGGCGGGGCGGCGCAGTGGTATCCAGGGCGCATGGCTCACACACAACGGATCCCCGTGGTCGCCGGGGTACTTCTCGCCGCGGGCGGCGGCCGTCGCCTCGGCGGGCGGCCGAAGGCCCTGCTGGAGCACCGCGGCCGGCCGCTGGTCGAACACGCGGTGCGTGCCCTGCGCAACGGCGGGTGCGGCCCGGTCCACGTCGTCCTGGGCGCCTCGGCCGGCGAGGTGCGGGCCCGGGCGGACCTCTCGGGGTGCGCGGTGGCGGTGAACCCGTCGTGGGAGGAGGGCATGGGCTCCTCCCTGCGGGCGGGGCTGGCCTCCCTGGCCGGTTCGGGTGCGGACGCGGCCCTGGTCCTCCTGGTCGACCAGCCGGGCATCGGGGCGGAGGCGGTGGCCCGGGTCCGCTCGGCGTACCGCTCCCCGGCCACCCTGGCGGCCGCGTCGTACGGAGGGGAGCGCGGCCACCCCGTCCTGTTCGGGGCCGGCCACTGGGCGGAGATCGCGGCGGGTGCGGTCGGCGATCAGGGGGCACGGGACTATCTGCGGGCACAGCGCGACGCGATCACGCTCGTCGAGTGCTCCGACGTGGCCCAGGCGTACGACATCGACACCGCGGAGGACCTGACGCACCTGGAGTGAACGGAACGTATCGGACCTGGCACGCCGCGCCACCGCGGCACCACGTCTGTCGAACCGGAGAATCTCGACATCAACAAACCATTGAACTTCCACCATGAGGAAACTAATATCCACTGATCAGAAGCTCATGGTTCCGCTTCCGGTCCTCGGCGGTACCCGTGGCCGCATCCCGGAGCCCTGGCACCCCGTGCCGTCCGGGCCACCCGGCGGCCGTCGGATACCGCCGCACCACCCGCTGAAGGAGTGACAGCTCATGTCCGCACCAGCGCCGTCCCCGCTGGCCATCGTCGATGCCGAGCCCCTGCCGAGGCAGGACGAGGTCCTGACCGATGCGGCCCTCGCGTTCGTGGCCGAGCTGCACCGGCGGTTCACCCCCCGGCGTGACGAGCTGCTCGCCCGCCGCGCCGAGCGCCGCGCCGAGATCGCCCGGACCTCCACGCTGGACTTCCTGCCGGAGACGGAGGCCGTCCGCGCGGACGACACGTGGAAGGTCGCCCCGGCCCCGGCCGCGCTGAACGACCGCCGGGTGGAGATCACCGGACCGACCGACCGCAAGATGACCGTCAACGCCCTGAACTCGGGCGCGAAGGTCTGGCTCGCCGACTTCGAGGACGCGTCCGCCCCCACGTGGGAGAACGTCGTCACCGGCCAGCTCAACCTGATCGACGCGTACACCCGGAACATCGACTTCACCGACCCGAGGTCGGGCAAGTCGTACGCCCTCAGGCCCGCCGAGGAGCTCGCCACGGTCGTCACGCGCCCGCGCGGCTGGCACCTGGACGAGCGCCACCTCCAGCTCGACGGCACCCCCGTGCCCGGCGCGCTGGTCGACTTCGGCCTCTACTTCTTCCACAACGCGCAGCGGCTGATCGACCTCGGCAAGGGTCCGTACTTCTACCTGCCGAAGACGGAGTCGCACCTGGAGGCCCGTCTCTGGAACGACGTCTTCGTCTTCGCCCAGGACTACGTCGGCATCCCGCGGGGCACGGTCCGCGCGACCGTCCTGATCGAGACGATCACCGCCGCGTACGAGATGGAGGAGATCCTCTACGAGCTCCGCGACCACGCCTCCGGGCTGAACGCGGGCCGCTGGGACTACCTCTTCTCCATCGTCAAGAACTTCCGTGACGGCGGAGCGAAGTTCGTCCTGCCCGACCGCAACCTGGTCACGATGACCGCCCCGTTCATGCGGGCGTACACCGAACTGCTCGTCCGCACCTGCCACAAGCGCGGCGCGCACGCCATCGGCGGCATGGCGGCCTTCATCCCCTCGCGGCGCGACGCCGAGGTCAACAAGGTCGCCTTCGAGAAGGTCAAGGCGGACAAGGACCGCGAGGCCGGCGACGGTTTCGACGGTTCGTGGGTGGCCCACCCGGACCTGGTGCCGATCGCGATGGCCTCCTTCGACGCGGTCCTCGGCGACAGGCCGAACCAGAAGGACCGCCTCCGCGAGGACGTCTCGGTGGCCGCGGGCGACCTGATCGCCATCGACACCCTCGACGCGAAGCCCTCGTACGACGGCCTGCGCAACGCCGTCGCGGTCGGCATCCGCTACATCGAGGCGTGGCTGCGGGGCATGGGCGCGGTCGCCATCTTCAACCTGATGGAGGACGCGGCCACCGCCGAGATCTCGCGCTCGCAGATCTGGCAGTGGATCAACGCGGACGTGGTCTTCGAGAACGGCGAGCACGCCACCGCGGACCTCGCCCGCGAGGTCGCGGCCGAGGAGCTGGCCGCGATCCGCGCGGAGACCGGCGACGAGGCCTTCGAGTCGGGCAAGTGGCAGCAGGCCCACGACCTGCTGCTCCAGGTGTCGCTCGACCAGGACTACGCGGACTTCCTGACGCTGCCGGCGTACGAGCAGCTGCGCTGATCCCTCCGCGGGGCGCCGCACCCCCGTCACGGCGCGGGGTGCGGCGCCCCGCTGCGTTCGGGGAGCACGGCGGGGACGTCTCCGGGTGCCCCGGTCCGGCCGCGAGGACGGGGGTCCGCGCGGTGCCGGTCCCCGTGCGCCTTTCCGGAACCGGCGGCCACCGACGCCAACTGACGTACTGATGTGCGATTTCGAGCCGGGCGCCGCTATGATCACGCACGGCAGGGCCGTAGCGCAGAGGTCGTCGCGCCCACGCATCAAGCTGGAGGACGCCGGTTCGAATCCGGCCGGTCCTGCCGTCTGTTCTCGGAGGGATGGCGTCGGCGCGCCGGGCGGTGGACATGGGGTCCGCTCCGGCCGGTCCGCCGGCCAGGGACTGGAGAGTTGATGCCGCAGCCGATGCCCGTGCGCTGCCCCGCGATCGAGCACCCGGACATCCCGCCCGCCGACCCCGCGCTGCTGGTGCCGCTGGTGCGGCGGCTCGCGGCGGAGCGGCCGGTCGGGGCGGACGAGGTGTTCCCGCTGGGGACCCTGCGCGGTGACGGGCGCGTCGATCTCTGCAAGCAGGGCCTCGGGGCCGCCGGTGCGGCCGGGGTGATGCCCGCTCTCGCTCGCTCGCCGCACGCGGAACACGTCCTGCTCGGCACCAACTCCCTGGGCGACGAGGGCGCCCGCGCGGTCGCGGACGCCCTGCGCGGGGGCGGCCACGGGCTGCGGACGGTCTATCTCGGCTGCAACCGCATCGGGGCCGAGGGCGCCGCCGCGCTCTCCGGGGCGCTCGCCGGGGACGGCACCGTCCGGGCTCTGTGGCTCAAGCGCAATCCGCTGGGCGACGCGGGTGTCCGGGCGCTCCTGCCGATGCTGGCCCGCACCACCGTGCTGCGCACCCTCGACCTGGTCAACTGCGGGATCACCGCCGCCGGTCTGAAGTCCCTGCTGAGCGTGCTCCCGGGGCGGGAGCAGCCCGTGGAGAGGCTGTTCCTCGGCGGCAACGGACTCGGCCCCGAGACCGCCCCGCTCCTCGCGGCGCTGGTGCGTGACGCCGGGGTGCGGGAGCTGTACCTGCCGGCCAACCACCTGGGCGACGCGGGCGCCCGCGTGCTCGCGGCGGCGGCGGACCCGGCGCGTCCGGTGCGTCTCGGCCTCGGCGGCAACGGGATCGGGCCCTCGGGAGCGTACGCGCTGGCGGACGCGCTCGGCGGCGTCGAGGCGCTCGGTCTCGGCCGCCCCATGTCGGAGCGGAGCCTCGGCGCGACGGGCAACACGACCGGCGACGCCGGCGTCCGCGCCCTGGCCACCGCCCTTCCCGGCAGCCCTCTGAAGCGCCTGGAACTGGCCCACACGGGACTGACCGGCCGGGGCGCCAAGGAACTGCTGGGCGCGGTCGGCACGCACTCCCCGCTGGAGTACGTCGGTCTCGGCCCCGGACTCCCCCGCAAGGTGAAGCGTTCCTTCACCGCGCGGCTGCGCCCGGACACCGGCACCCACCCGGACCTGCGCGCGATCCGGAGCGTGTACCGGTGAGCCGCCGTCCCGCGCCGCCGCTCATCTCCGCGGAGGAGGAGTCCAGCCTGCGGCGGGCCCGCCGCTACGCCGTGCCCCGCTGGAGGGTCGAGCGGGCCACGGAGCGGCGGCTGGCCGGCGACTGGCGCGGCGCGTGCGCGGCGGCCGGGGTCGAGGTGGCCTTCGACCCGGCGGAGGTGGCCGCCGCCCACGGTGCGGCCGTGGCCGCCTCCCTCACCTCGGACCTGCGCCACCTGGTGCCCGACCTGGTGCACTGGCACCTGCCCAGGGTGCTGGGCGGGCGCTCGACGATCGCCACCGACCGCACCGTCGTCCTGGCGGGGTACGGGGACGGGTCAGGCCCGCCCCTCGCCCCGTACCTGTACCTGCTCACGCCCGCGATGGTCGACGGGCCCCAGCGGCTCGTCCTGCGCTTCGGCCCGGTGCCCGGTGAAGCGGCTCCCGGCGTCCTCGGCCGCAGTACGGAGGACTGGCGGGCGGACCGGTGGCTGTGGGACGCGCGGCACACGGACGGCATCCGGGAGGCGGTCGGCGCGGTCGGCCGTGTTCCCTTCCTCCACGACGACGGCACCCCGCTCGCACCCCGGGAACTGGCCGCGTCCGACGATGCGGCGGGCCGGGCCGAGCGGGTCACCCTGCTCCACCAGGAGGGCGAGGTCTCCGCGGCCTTCGCCGCCGCGGGCGTCGACTGGGACCCGGAACTTCCGGCGTCGCGGCGGTCGTGGCGCGGGCTGGACCCCGAGGAGGCCGTCCACCGGATGGCGATCGACATCCCCCGCCTGGAACCGGCGGTGCGGCGCGCGACCGCCACGGTCGGTGGGGAGCACTTCCTGGTCGGCCTGACCTGGCGGGCGCACCTCCTGCTCGACCTGACGGACGACGGCGCGGGCGGGCGCCTCAGGGTCCGCGTCGTCGAGAGCAAGGACCCGGCCGCCCTGGGCACCCGCCTCCCGGAGGCGGCCTGGCGGCGGCTCCCCGACCTCGACCTGCTGCGCTCCGGTGCCATGCCGCCGCGGTGGCTGCACCCGTTGGTCGCCCGCGCGCTCTTCCCCGCCCTCCGGGGACCGTTCGGCCCGCCGGGTCCCACGGCGCCGCGACCCGTGCGCGTGCGGTGCCGGGGCGAATGGCACGAAGTCGTCTTCCGGGACGGCGCGCTCCGCTCCCCGCACACCGAGGAGGAGCGGCAGCGCGAGAGTGCCATGCGCGCCTTCGGCGGGGCCGTCGCCGGTTGCTTCGCGGTGGAGCACTCCTGTACGTCGGGCACGGGGCGGCTCCCCAGGGAACTGCGGGCACAGCGCCGGGAGCTGTTCCTGCGCGCCCAGCACGGGGACACCCCAGGAGTTCTGGAGCTGCTGGCAGCCGGTGTGGACCTCCGGCTGAAGGACGCGAGGAAGCGGGGCCTGCTGCACGTGCTGCCCCTGCTCGACCACGAGCGCCTGCTGCCCCGGCTGCTGGCGGCCGGGCTCGACCTGGAGGCCAGGGACCACCTGGAGCGGACCCCGCTGGGTGTCGCGGTGGCCGAGGGCGGATCCGCCGCACTGGTGCGCGCACTGCTCGACGCCGGGGCCCGGATCGACGTGACCGACGTGACCGAGCTGTCGCTGTCCCAGGTGGCACGCCGGTACAGGCGCGAGGATCTCGCCTTCCTCGGGGAGCGCGTGGACGCCGAGCACCCGGGGATCGGGTCCGCCTGGTACGACAGGTGGCTCGAGAACGCCGAGAGGGACGAGGAACAGTGACCACCACCATCCGGCCCGCCGGCCCGGGACCGCTGGCGGCGGCGGACGAGCTCAACCGGCGGCTGCGCACCACCCGCACCGAGCCCGCCGACAGCCCGCAACTGGAGGCGCTCGCGCTGGCTGTGACGGCCAATCAGCCCGTGCTGCTGTGGGGCGAACCGGGGATCGGCAAGTCGGCCGGCATGGAGCAGCTCGCCGCCGGACTGGGGCTGGAGCTGGAGACGGTCATCGCGAGCGTCCACGAACCGTCGGACTTCGCCGGGCTGCCGGTCGTGGGGGACGATCCGGCGGTGACAGGGGTGCCGATGGCGCCACCGGACTGGGCGGTCCGGCTGTCCCGGGCCGGCCAGGGGCTGCTCTTCTTCGACGAGCTGTCCTCGGCACCGCCCGCCGTGCAGGCGGCTCTGCTGAGGGTCGTGCTCGAACGGCGGGTGGGCAGCCTGCGGCTCCCGGAGGCCGTCCGGATCGTGGCGGCGGCCAACCCTCCGTCGAGCGCGGCGGACGGCTGGCACCTCGGTCCGCCGCTCGCCAACCGCTTCGTCCACCTCCGGTGGACGCACGACCCGCGCACCGTGGCCCGCGGTCTGGCGGGGACCTGGCCGGACCTCGGGGTACCCGTCGTCGACCCTGCCCGGGTGCCGGGCGCCGCGGCGCGCGCCCGGGGAGCCGTCTCCGGCTTCCTGACGGCCCGTCCGGGTCTCGTGCACCACCTCCCGGCCGACGCCGAGAGCCGGGGCCGGGCGTGGCCGTCGCCGCGGACCTGGGACATGGCCCTGCGGCTGCTGGCCACCGGCTACGCGGCGGGGGCGGGGCGGGAGGCCGTCGCCGCCGTGCTCACCGGTGCCGTCGGGGACGGTGCGGGCATCGAGCTGCTGTCCTACCTGGAACACCTGGACCTGCCCGACCCGGACCGCGTGCTCGCCGACCCCGACGCCTTCGCGCTGCCCGGTCGCGGGGACCGTCAGCTCGCCTTCCTGATCGCGGTCGTCGCCGCCGTCCAGGGCGATCTCACCAGGCAGCGCTGGGAAGCGGGGTGGGCGGTGCTGGCCAAGGCCGTGGACGCGGGGGTGCCGGACGTGGCCGCCCGGGCGGCGGTCGACCTGGCCTCGATGCGCAGCCTCGACTGGCCGGTGCCGGCCGGGATCGACGGTTTCCTGGACCTGCTGCGGCAGTCCGGAGCCCTGCCGCAGGGCGGCTGACCCTGGACACCACGAAGCTCCTCGCGGCGCGCTACCGGGCGGCGGCGGACCGCCCGTACCTCGCCTCGGCGCTGTACGCCCTGACGGTGGTGCCGAGCGACGAGGTGCCGACCATGGGCGTGGACCGGCACTGGCGCTGCTACGTCTCCCCCGCGTTCGTCGAACGGACGCCGGTGGCGGAGCTGGCGGCGGTGTGGGTGCACGAGGTGGCGCACCTGCTGCGCGACCACCACGGGCGGGCGGCGATGCTGCCCGCGCAGGACCAGCGCGACCGGCTCCGGGCGAACGTCGCGCAGGACTGCGAGATCAACGACGACCTCGTCGCCGACGGACTGCCCCTGCCCGCCGGGCGCGTGGAACCCCGCCTCTTCGGCCTTCCCGAGGGACAGCTCTTCGAGGTGTACCTGCGTGCCCTGCCGCCGTTCCCCGTCACCCACGACTGCGGATCGGGCGCCCACGGACAGCCCGCCCCCTGGGAGTCGGGCGTGCGAGGGGGCGCGCCGGGGGTCGGCACGGTCGAGGCGGAGGCCCTGAGGCGGTACACGGCGGAGGCGATGCGCGCGCACGTACGCGCCAGGGGCACGCTGCCCGGCGGATGGAAGCGCTGGGCCGAGGAGGTCCTGGAACCCGTGGTGGACTGGCGGCAGGCGCTCGCGGGCGCCGTACGGGAGGCCGCCGCCTGGGCCTCCGGGGCGCTCGACTACACCTACCGCAGGCCGTCCCGGCGCAGTGCCGCGCTGCGCGGCGTCGTGCTTCCGAGCCTGCGGCGGCCACTCCCCCACGTGGCGATCGTCATCGACACCTCGGGGTCGATGGGTGAGCGGGAGATCGCCGCCGCGCTCGCCGAGGTCACCGGTGTACTGCGTGAGGTCGGGATCCGGGGAAACCGGGTGACGGTCCTCGCCTGCGACGCCGATGTGCAGGCCGTCTCCCGCGTGACCTCCACCGGACAGATCACGCTGAGCGGCGGTGGCGGCACCGACATGCGCGTCGGCATCGCGGCAGCCCTCGCGGGACGTGAACGCCCGGACATCATCGTCGTGCTGACGGATGGCCACACCCCGTGGCCCGAGGAGAGCCCGTCCTGCCGCCTGGTCGCCGCCCTCGTCGGCCCGTCCGCCCCGGCCGCTCCCCCGTGGGTCGAGACCGTACGCGTCCCCGGCTGAACCCCCGGCGCCGGAAGCCCTCTTACCGGGCCCACACGTCCGGGCGTACCCCGACAGGACGGCGCTGTACGCGCCGGAGCGCGGACTGTACGCGGCGTCGGGCGTGACCCGCCCCGGCCACACGCGTTGGCCGATCCGTGGACGGGACGGTTCGGCTACGGGGACGGTACGGGAGGCGTGGGACGTGGACGATCAGCGACAGCGGCAGGAGCACGAGTACGAGGTCGGCTCGGGCATCCTCCAGGTGTTCGGGCAGCACCTGAAGCTCTTCCGGGTTCGGGCCGGTCTGGAACGCACGGAGTTCGGAGCGATGACGGGATACGCGTCCTCCTCCATCGCCTCCTTCGAACAGGGCCGCCGGATCCCGCAGCCGAAGTTCATCGATCAGGCGGACGAACTGCTGGACGCGGGCGGCGTGTTGAAGGCCAGTAAGGAAGAGGTGGCGCGGGCGCAGTACCCGGCGTTCTTCCGGGACGCGGCGCGGCTGGAGACCGAGGCGATCGAGCTGCACGTGTACGCCAACCACGGCGTGCCCGGACTGTTGCAGACGGAGGAGTATGCGCGGGCCGTGTTCGCGATGTGGCGACCGCTGCTGGAGGAAGAGGTCGTGGAGCAGCGGGTGGCAGCACGCCTGGCCAGGCAGGAGATCTACTCCCGTCGCCCCAGGCCGACCATCAGCTTCGTGATCGAGGAATCCGTGCTGCACCGCCCTCTGGGCGGGGACGGTGTGCTGTGTGGGCAGTTGGAACATTTCCTGATGGTCGGTCAGTACCGCAACGTCGAGATCCAGGTGATGCCCACCCGGCGCGAGGAGCACGCCGGAATGGCCGGTCCCTTCACCTTGATCGAGACCAAGGAAGAGCGGAGGATCGCATACGTTGAGGCGCACAAGGACAGCCGTCTCTACACGGAGCGAAGGTCGGTCCGGGAATTCGAGGAGCAGTACGGAGTCCTCCGGGCCCAGGCACTCACTCCGCGCGAATCGCTGGCCCTCATCGAGACATTTCTGGGAGAGACATGAACGCCGAAGCGCTTCTGGGGACGTTGCCCGAGTCCGCGTGGACCAAAAGCAGTTACAGCAGCGGAGCCGGCGGCGAATGCGTCGAGGTCGCCGCCCGCCCCGGAACCGTGCACGTGCGCGACTCGAAGGACACGGCAGGGCCGGTCCTGTCCGTCGCCTCCGACGGCTGGGCGGCCTTCGTCGGCTTCGCCGCGCGGGGCTGCTGACCCCGCACGGCGACGGCGCCCCGCCATCCGGTCCATGCGGCGGCGGGGCGCCGCGGGGTGCCCCGGTCCACCCCTTCAGCCGGCCAGCACCACCGTGCGCTGCGCCGAGAAGTCGCCCCACTTCCCGTCGGGGAGCTTGGGCCGGATCTTGAGGGAGTAGCGGGTGCCCGGCGGGTCGGTGAGGGTGAGCCGGTACGTCGCACGGCCCGTGGGCGGTGTACCGCCCCAGACGATCGTGGTGGTCAGCTTGCCGTTCAGGAACAGCTGGTACGCCGGAATCGTGCCCCCGGTGTCCGGCTGGTCCCAGGAGAGGTCGAGCAGGGACTCACCGTCCCGCGTCGTCACCTGCGTACGCAGCCCGGTGGGGGCCGTGCTCCGGGGTGCGCCGGGCGTGGACGGGGTGGTGAGGTCGAGTGCGTTGCTGTCCGGTGAGGAACGGTCGGCGGCGTCGCGGGCGCGGACGGTGAAGGTGTAGACCGTGCCGGGGCGCAGTCCCGTCAGCCGGGCCGTGGTCCGCGTGCCGGAGACGCTGTGGATCCGGGAGTCCTCCTGGTAGATGTCGTACGAGGTGACGCCCACGTCGTCCGTGGAGCCGCCCCAGGACAGGCTGACCGTCCGGCCGCTGTCCGCCTTGCCCCGCAGTACCGACGGTGCGGTGGGGGGCCCGGCGTCGGCGGGCGGGGTCGCGGGCGTGGTGACGGGGACGGCGGCGCTCGGGGCGGAGAGGTTCCCGGCCGCGTCCCGGGCCCTGACGGTGAAGGTGTACGCCGTGGACGCGGTGAGGCCGCTGATGTCGGTCATCAGCTTCGCCGCGCCCACCGACGCGGCCTTCTTCCCCTCACGGTAGACGTCGTAGCCGGTGACGCCCTCGTTGTCCGAGGCCCGCTCCCACATGACGTGTACGGAGGTGGAACTGCCGGCCTGGGCCGTCACACCCCGGGGGGCCGCCGGATTCTCGGTGTCCGCTTCGGCGGAGCCGCCACAGGCGGTGAGCGCGGCGAGGAGCAGCGCGGTGGAGCAGGTCAACGCGGTGCGTGCGTGGGGGCGTTGCACGGTGATGCCTTCCATCCGACAGCAATGGTCCAGACCTATATGCCATGCGGGTGGGGTCGGCGACAAGAGGACGGATCGGAACGTTCCGCAATGTCCGCGATGCGTTCCGGGCCCGGGAACGGTCCGAAGGCTACGGCCACTCCTGAGGGAACCGCGCCCGGTCTCGACCTGGAACCGGCCGCGCGGCAGATCCGCGAACTGATCGGCGCCGCCGACGACCGGCAGCCGGCCGGCCCGACCCCCTGCCCGGACCGCTCGGTACGGGAACTGCCCGGGCACCTCCTGGGGCTGACCGTCGCCTTCCGCGACGCGGCACACAAGGAGTCCGGCCCGACGACCGGCACCCCTCCGACAGCGGCCCTGCCGGTACTGCCCGCCGACCGGCGCACGGCACTGCCGCCCCCGCTGGACGAGCTGGTCGCGGCCCGGCGCTCCCCGGACGCGCTGGAGGGCATGACCCGGGCAGGCGGGGTGGATCTGCCCGGTCAGGTCGCCGGGACGGTCGCGCGCAACGAGCTGGTGGTGCACGGCTGGGACCTGGCCAGGTCCACGGGGCAGGAGTTCCGGGCGGACGAGGCGAGCCCGCGCTCGTCGGCGGCGTTGCCGGCACCCGGGGACGACGGCAGGTCCGGCCCCGACGCGGTCTTCGGTCCACCGGTGCCCGTCCCGGCCGACCGGGTGATCGCGCTGGGCGGGCGCCGGCCCGACCGGCGGCCGGGCGGCTGACGGCCTCGGGGCCCGGCCTACCGCGGCTCGGACTCCACGCTCCCCGACTCCGGCGATCCCGGATCGGCCTCCTCGGTCCAGGCCCCGTCGCCCGGTCCCCGGAGCGTCCGAAGGACCTCCCGCGCACGCCCCTGGAACCGTTCGTCGGCGGACGCGGTCGCCCCCTCCACACGTGAGGCGGTCACGCGCAGATCCCTCTCGGCCAGCTCCGTCAGACGGCGGCGGTGCTCGGCGGTCATCGCGGCCGGGCCGAGTTCCAGCAGTGCGTCCAGCGCCGTGAACGGGTCCGCGTCCATGTCCGCCGAGTCCAGCAGCAGCCCCGCCGTCGCGGGCCCGTCCAGTGTCTCCGGAGCCACGGCACACAGGGCCGGCACGACCACCGGGGTCTGGAGCGGTTCGGGCAGCAGCGCCCGCAGCGCCTCGGTGAGCGGCCGGCCCTCCTCGCCCAGCTGCGCGACGACGCGGACCGCCCTGGAGACCGTCCACCTCATCCAGCTCGCCTCGGTCCCGGACAGCGCGCCCCGCAGCAGCGGCACGGCCTCCTCGGCGCGGCCCGCGATCCGCCACAGAGCCTCGGCGACGGCGACAGCCACGTCGAGCTCCGGGACGGTGCGTTCCGTGGTGGGTACGCCCGCGGCGGCGGACAGCGCGGGCAGCAGGACCGCCGCGCGCGGTCCGAGGCCGGCGGCGACCGACGCGGCCTCACGCCTCCCGTCCGCGTCGCCGCCCTCCAGCAGCTCCGCCAGCACGGTCAGCAAGGGCTCGATGTCATCGGTGAGTTCGTACAGCGCCTTGGCCGCGCCGGGTCTTCCCTCCCGTTGCCCCGAGCGGACCTCCCGGCGCAGTGCCTCGCCGGCCACGGCCCGGTCCTCGGGGGCGCAGACCGCGGCCAGCGCCCTCGTCATCTGCCGCGGGAACGCCCCGAGCGCGGCCAGCACCTCGGGCAGGGCGGAGGACGCGTCGCCGCCCCAGGACTCCAGCAGGGCCGCGTAACGGTAGGGCTCCTGACCGTCGAGCGCGCCGGGCTCGGCCAGCCGGGCGCGCACCGCCGCGAGCAGGCCGGGGTCGCACGGGACGCGGGGCGAGCCGAACAGGCCTCCGCACGCGGCGTCGAGGGCCCGGGGCCGCCGGGCCAGGTCACCGGCCAGGAACGGGACGGCCCGCTCCGCGTCGACAACGACCAGCGTGGCGAGCGCCTGGTCCGCCTGCGCGTCGTCCCGCGCGGCGAGTTCCGCCAGGACGGGAGCGGCGGGAGCCGCGTGGGCGCCGAGCAGCCGGAGCAGCGACAGCACCTCCGGCGTGATCGACGGGTCCCGTCGGACCGCGTCGCACATCGGGCCCGCGAGCCGCTCCGGCGCGCTGCGCGAGATCTGCACCGCCGACTCCGAGGCCCGGACGGCCTCGGCGAGCACTCCCGGCTCGCCGCGGCGCAGCGCGGCGGCGAGCAGTGCGTACGCGCCGTCACGGCCGGCCGGGGTGTCCCGGAGCAGCAGGGCCGAGACCACGTACTGGAGGGGTTCGGTGCGGTCGAGGTCCATCCGGCCGGCGACGTGCGGGTCGGCGGGCAGCAGGGCGAGCAGTGCGTCGTGGTGCCCGGGCTCCCAGTCCGCCCCCGCGTCCACGCACGCCATGACGGCGGCGACCCGAACCTCGGCCGGCCCGCCGGGCCCGACGGCGCCCGCGGCGAGGGCCGCCGCCCTCCCCGGGTCCAGGTGGACGAGGCCGCCGAGCAGTTCGGCCAGGACCTGCGGGTCGGTCTCCACCGTGAAGCGGTCGCGGAGCGGCCCGTACGCGGTGCCCGCCTCGCCGGTCATGGCGGCGGCCCAGGCCGCCGCCTGGCGTACGGCGCTGTCCTCGTCGTCCAGCGACGCGAGCAGCAGGGGGAGTTCGGCGGTCACGGCGCGGCGGGCGGCGGCCTCGTCGCTCCCGCCCCCGTCCGCTCCGTTCTCCGCTATGCCGCCGAGCAGGGCGATCACGTCCGCCGCGCGGATCCCGGCGGCGGCGATCCGGGCGAGGAAGGGCACCGCGTGGGCCGTGGCCGAGTACACCGAACCCTGGTGGAGGATGCTGCCGTACAGCTCGGACAGGGCGTCCGCGGCCTCCTCGTCGTCGTCACCCGCCAGGGCGCGCAGGCTGTCGGGCACGTCGGCCGCGCTGCCGTAGGCGTGTGTGAGAGCGGCCCATGCGCGGGCTTCGGCTTCGGCGGGGAAGAGGAGGGAATCCATGCGCCGGATCATGGCACCCGGCACCGACAGCGCCGCTCCGCGCGGGGGCGCGCCTCAGCTCGTGAAGAACTCGCTGATCTGCTGGGCGACCTGGTCGGCGTGCTTCCTGTGGACGTGGTGACCGCCGCCCAGGGTGATCAGGCGGCAGTCGGGGATGAGCGAGGCCATGTCGGCCAGCCTGCCCTGCGGCATGCTGCTCTCCGGACCGCCGGTGATCATCAGCGTGGGCGCGACGATCTGCCCGAGCTCCTCCTCCCAGCGGGGATCGGGGGCGGCGACCTGGGCCCGGACGGCCTCCACGGCGTTCTCGTCGTAGTCCACCGGGCCCGTGGGACGGTCGCCCGTGGCCGGCTGTCCCGGGAACGGCGGCGGGGTCTCGACCAGCACCAGTCGCTCCACCCGGTCCGCGTGCTCCTCGGCCAGCAGGTAGGCGACCACTCCGCCCATCGAGTGCCCGACGAGCCCGACCCGGTCCAGCTCGCACGCGTCGAGGAACTCCAGGACGTCGTCCCGCATCTGCTCGAAGCCGTACTCGTCGGGCCAGTCGCTCTCGCCGTGCCCGCGCAGGTCGATGGCGTACACCCGCCACTCCTCGCCGAGCAGCGTGCCCACCGCCTCCCAGCTCAGGGACGAGCCGCCGAGGCCGTGCAGGAGTACGACGGGTGAGCCGAAGGGGTCGCCCCAGGTCCGGTACGCCAGCCGCACATCGCCGACGTCCACAACAGACTGATCTTCCATGTCACGCACGCTACAGGCGCGGGGCCCCGGCCCGCACAGGCCCCCGGCCTGGCACGCTTGGCGCGTGAAGCACAGACGTCTCGCCCTCGCCGCTGTCGCGGCCCTCGTCCTGACCGGCTGTTCCGGCTCCGGTTCCGGCGGCCCCGAGAAGGACCTCGACGACCCCGCGAACAAGGACATCGCCATGCGGCTGGTGTCGAGCGCGGAGAACTCCACCCTGGACTGGAAGGCCCAGTACGGCTACGTCGAGGACATCGGCGACGGCCGCGGCTACACCGCGGGCATCATCGGATTCTGCTCCGGCACCGGCGACCTGCTGGGGGTCGTCGAGCGCTACACGGCGAAGCGCCCGGCGAACGCGCTCGCGCGCTTCCTGCCGGCGCTGCGCGCGGTGAACGGCAGCGACTCGCACGAGGGACTCGGCGACGCGTTCACCACGGCCTGGGCGAAGGCCGCGACGGATCCCGCGTTCCGCTCGGCGCAGGACGCGGAACGCGACGAGACGTACTTCGGCCCGGCGCTGGAGCGCGCCCGGGCCGACGGGCTCAGCGCCCTGGGGCAGTTCATCTACTACGACGCCTACGTGATGCACGGGTACGCCGACGCCGAGGGCACGGTCGGCTTCCGGACGATACGCGCGCAGGCCCTCGACGGGGCCGGCACACCGTCCGAGGGCGGCGACGAGGAGACGTACCTGAACGCCTTCCTGGACGCGCGGGTGGACGCGATCCGCAAGGAGCCCTCGCACAGCGACACCAGCCGGGTGGAGACCGCCCAGCGGGTCTTCGTCCGCGAGGGGAGGCTCCAGCTGGAGACTCCGCTGGTGTGGAAGGTCTACGGCGAGAGCTTCCGCATCGACGGAAGGTGAAGAACTCCGGGCCGTCCGCGCACGGGGGGTTACGACGCGCCGCGACCTCTGGTAGGAAAGTTTCCTAACAGAACATCGGAACGACGAACTCCTTCTGGAGGACCGGTGCATCACCCCCACATCAGCACCTCGCGTCGCACCACCCGCCCACGACTCACCCGCACCGTCGGACTCGCCGTGCTGGCCCTCGGGCTGACGTTCACGGCGGTTCCGGCGACCGCCCTCGCCGGCGCCCCCACGCCGTCGGCCGCACACCTGGAGGCAGCCGCGACCGGTCTCGACGACCCCGCGAAGAAGGACATCGCGATGCAGCTCGTGTCGAGCGCGGAGAACTCCACGCTCGACTGGAAGGACCAGTACCGCTACATCGAGGACATCGGCGACGGCCGCGGCTACACCGCGGGCATCATCGGATTCTGCTCCGGCACCGGCGACATGCTCGACCTGGTGGAGCTCTACACCGAGCGGAAGCCGGGCAACGTCCTGGCGTCCTACCTGCCCGCCCTGCGGGAGGTGGACGGGACCGACTCGCACGACGGGCTCGACCCGGGCTTCACCGGCGCCTGGGCCGAGGCGGCCTCGGACCCCGTGTTCCAGCAGGCCCAGAACGACGAGCGCGACCGGGTGTACTTCGACCCGGCGGTGCGGCAGGGCACATCCGACGGCCTCGGCACGCTCGGCCAGTTCGCGTACTACGACGCCATCGTGATGCACGGCGGCGGCACGGACGCCACGAGCTTCGGCTCGATCCGGCAGCGTGCCCTGGCGGTGGCCTCACCGCCGTCGCAGGGCGGTGACGAGGTCGCCTACCTCGACGCCTTCCTGGACGCGCGGGTCTGGGCGATGAAGCAGGAGGAGGCCCACTCCGACACCAGCCGGGTGGACACGGCCCAGCGGGTGTTCCTGCGGAACGGGAACCTCGCCCTGGACCCGCCGCTGGACTGGAAGGTCTACGGCGACAGCTTCCACATCGGCTGAGAGCGCCCGCTCCGAGTGCGGGTACGGACCCCCCGGGAGGCTCCCGGGGGGTCCGTACGCGCACCACCGGGTCAGTGGGCGACGGGCAGGGCCATCGGGTCCTTGGCCTGTTCGCCGTCCGCGGTCTGCGCCCCGGGTTCCGCGTCCGGCCCGCGGCCCCAGTGGTTGAAGGCCAGGTTGAGCACGATCGCCACCACGCAGCCCGTGGAGATGCCCGAGTCCAGGACGACGAGCAGGTCCTCGGGGAAGGCGTGGTAGAAGTCCGGCGCGGCGATCGGGACGAGCCCGACGCCGACGGCCGCCGCGACGATCAGGGCGTTCTCGCCCTTCTCCAGGGCGGCGGCGGCCAGGGTCTGGATCCCGCTCGCGGCGACCGACCCGAAGAGCACGATGCCCGCGCCGCCGAGGA
This sequence comes from Streptomyces sp. NPDC058008, assembly GCF_042886395.1. NCBI lineage: Bacteria > Bacillati > Actinomycetota > Actinomycetes > Kitasatosporales > Streptomycetaceae > Streptomyces > Streptomyces sp. NPDC058008. The sequence continues at coordinate 196,051 of NZ_JBHVQX010000015.1, forward strand.
CCGGGAGCGGCACGAGGGCGATGACGGACGCGGCCACGGGGACCAGCCCGAGCAGCACCAGGATGGCTCCGCCCGCGGCGACGACGAACCGGCTGCGGACCTTGGTCATGGCGACGAGCCCGATGTTCTGGGCGAACGCGCTGCACATGAAGCCGTTGAAGAGCGGGCTGAGGGCGCTGCCCAGGGTGTCGGCCCGCAGTCCGCCCTCGATGGTCCGCTCGTCCGCGGGACGGCCGACGATCTTGCCGAGGGCCAGCATGTCGGCGGTGGACTCGGTCATGCAGACCAGCATCACGATGCACATCGAGACGATGGCGGCGATCTCGAACTGCGGTGCCCCGAAGTGGAACGGCGTCGGGAAACCGACCACGTCGGCGTCGGCCAGTGCCCCGAAGTCGGTGATGCCGGCGGGGATGGCGATCAGGGTGCCGGCGACCAGGCCGAGCAGGATCGCGATCTGCTGGAGGAAGCCGCGCAGCAGTTTGCGCAGCGCGAGCACGATGACGAGGGTGACGGCGGCCATGGTGATGTTCGTCGTCGAACCGTAGTCGGCGGCGGTGGCGTTGCCGCCCTGCGCCCAGTTGAAGGCGACCGGCAGCAGCGAGACGCCGATCAGGGTGATGACGGTTCCGGTGACGACGGGCGGGAAGAACCGCACCAGTTTGCAGAAGTACGGGGCCAGGACGAAGCCGAGGAGTCCGGCGACGATGATCGCCCCGAAGATGACGGCGATGCCGTCGTGCCCCCGGTCCTTGCCTATCGCGATCATCGGCGTCACCCCGGCGAACGAGACGCCGTTGACGAACGGCAGCCGGGCGCCTATGCGCCAGAAGCCGAGGGTCTGGAGCAGGGTGGCTATCCCCGCGGTGAAGAGGCTCGCCCCCATGAGGAAGGCGGTCTCCTTGGCGCTGAGGCCGACGGCGGGCCCCACGATCATGGGCGGGGCCACGACTCCCGCGTACATCGCGGCCACGTGCTGGAGGCCGCTGGTGAACATCCTGAAGGGCGGAAGCGTCTCGTCGACCGGGTGTTTCCGGTCCGGTGCGCCGTCCCCGCCCCCTTCCGCTGTGTTTCCCGCGCTTCCTTCGGCCGCGCTTCCTTCGACTGCGTTCTTACGAAACCTGGGCGTAGCTGCCACGGCTTCCTCCGGTCGGGTACACGTCGGGCGACGTGGGTGTCAGGGAGGTGGTGCTGAGTGGTGCGTTGATGCAGGTCGTGCAGCTGGTGCGGGCAGCTTCGAGCTCACCCGCGCGGGGGCGCGCACAGGACGTACGCGCCTCCGCACGGGCTGCCGTGGACCCGCGGGTCCACGGCGGCCGGCCGAGGGCCGTCCCCCTCGGCCGGCCTGTCAGGGGGTGCGGAACCTCAGGCTCCGGCGGCGATCCGTGCCAGTCGCCTGGCCTCGTCGCGGGTCGCGCGGGCGATGGCGTCCTCGTCCACCGTGGTGAGGTGGTCGTCCTCGACGACGGTTCTGCCGTTGACGAGGGAGAGGGTCACGGGGGCCGCGGCACCGAACACCAGGGCGGTCACCGGGTCGGCGATGGAGGAGTGGGCGAGGGTGTCCAGCTTCCAGAGCACGAGGTCGGCGAGCTTGCCCGGCTCCAGGGAACCGATCTCGTCGGCCCGGCCGAGGACCCTGGCGCCGCCGTGCGTGCCCAGCCGAAGGGCCTGACGGGCGTTCAGGGCCTTCTCGCGGTGGGCGCCGAGGCGGTTGATGAGGAGGGCGTTGCGCAGTTCGGTGTGCAGTTCGCCGGACTCGTTGGAGGCGGTGCCGTCGACACCGAGCCCGACCGGGACTCCGGCGGCGAGCATGTCGGGCACGCGGGCGATGCCGGCGGCGAGGCGGGCGTTGGAGGACGGGCAGTGGGCGACGCCGGTGCCGGTGCGGGCGAAGGCGGCGATGTCGGAGTCGTTCATGTGGACGCAGTGCGCCATCCACACGTCGTCGCCGAGCCAGCCGGTCGACTCGAAGTAGTCGGTCGGCCCCATCCCGAACAGCTCCTTGCAGAACTGCTCCTCCTCGACGGTCTCCGAACCGTGGGTGTGCAGCCGTACGCCGCGCCTGCGGGCCAGCTCCGCTCCCTGGCGCAGCAGTTCGGTGGACACGGAGAAGGGGGAGCAGGGGGCGACCGCGATCCGCGTCATCGCTCCGAAGGACGTGTCGTGGTGGGCGTCGATGGTCGCCTCGGTCGCGGCGAGCGCGCCGTCGAGGGTCTCCACGGCGAAGTCCGGCGGCAGTCCGCCGTCCTTCTCGCTGCGGTCCATGGAACCGCGGGCCAGGGTGAAGCGCACGCCCATGTCGCGGGCGGCGCCGATGATCGCCCCGGACAGGTCGCCGGAGCCCCGCGGGTGGACGTAGTGGTGGTCCATGGCGGTGGTGACCCCGCCGCGGGCCATCATCGCGAGCGAACCCTGCGCCGCCGCGCGGGCCATCGGCTCGTCGATGCGCGCCCAGGTCGGGTACAGGGCGACCAGCCAGTCGAAGAGGTTGTGGTCGGTCGCCAGTCCCCGGGTGATCCACTGGTAGAAGTGGTGGTGGGTGTTGACGAGGCCGGGGGTGGCGAGGTGCCCGGTACCGTCGATCCGGCGTACGACACCGGTGAGGCCCTCCGGGGCCGTGCCCGCGCCGACGGACTCGATGCGGTCGTCCGCCACGACGACGTACCCCGAGGCGTACTCGGTGTCGTGGGCGTCGACGGTCGCGATCGAGCAGTTCTCGATGACGGTGCGCCGGATGGTCCGTGGATCCGCCGAAGCTGCCATGGTTCGTCCCTCTTCTGTCTCTGGCGATATGGGCACGGCAGGACCCTAGGAGGATTTGAGTGCCACGGCGTTACGGCCGTGGGTGCCGAGATGGTGGAAGAACAGGTTGAGCAGGACCGCCACGAGGGCTCCCGCGCCGATCCCCGAGCCGGGCACGGTCCGCGCCCGGGAGGGGAATCCGGTGTGGGAGGCGGGTGCGGCGAGCGGGATGACGCCCGCGCCGGGCGGGGCGGCCACGAGGACGACGGGGGTGGCGAGCCGCGCGGTCAGGCGGGTCGTGCCGGCCGTGTCGAGCCCGACGGCCCGCCCGATGACGGGCGGCGGGGTGACGACGCCCGCGTACACGGCGGCCGTGTGCCGGAGGGCGGCGGGAACGGGCCGCGCGAGGGGGAGCTTCTCGTCCACCGGGTGGACTGCCGGGCCGGCAGGGCCCGATGGGGCGGTACACGGGCCTTTCACCGGCCCTGTCGCAGGCTGTGCCATGGTGGTTCCCTCCGGGATGACCGGCCCCCGCGCCGCTGGGGTCGGGGGCCGGTTCAGCACCGCGTCAGAGGTTGGTCATGTCGACCGGGATCTTCGGCTCGACGCCGTCCCGGAGCACCGTCGCCTCGATGAGGCCGTACGGGCGGTCGGCCGCGAAGTAGACGGCACCGTCGGCGGTGTCGTTCTTGAGGCCGAACGGCTCCAGGTCCACCAGGAAGTGGTGGTTGTTCGGCAGCGAGAAGCGGATCTCGTCGATCTCGCTGCGGCTGTTGATGATGCGCGAACCCATCTGGTAGAGGGTCTGCTGGAGCGAGAGGGAGTACGTCTCCGCGAAGGCCTGGAGCATGTGCGTGCGCGCCTGCTCGTAGGACTTCTCCCAGTTGGGCATGCGCTCGTCGTCGCTGGTCCAGTGGTAGCGCCACCGGGCGGAGACGTCCGTCGCGAGGATGCGGTCGTACGCCTCCTTCAGCGTCGTGTACTTGTCCTTGACGTAGCCCCAGAACTCCGAGTTGGTGGAGTTCAGGACGGTGAGGTCCTTGAGGCCGGAGATGACCTCCCACTTCTCCCCGTCGAAGGTGACCTGGGTGACGCGGGTCTCCTGGCCCTTGCGGACGAAGGAGTGCTTGACCTCGTCGGCGCCGATGAACTTCGAGTTGCCGTCCGAGGTCGCGATGCGCTCCCAGGCGTACTCCTCGATCCTGATCCGGGCGACCCGGATCGGCTCCTGCGAGGTGACGAAGTGCCGGGCGAGGTGGATGCCGAACTGCTCGGCCGACTCGATGCCGTGCTCCTTGGCGAAGGCGTACACCGTGTTCTTGGTGGTGTCCGTCGGCAGGACACTGGCGTTGGAGCCGGAGTAGTGGACGTCGTCCATGTCGCCGGAGAGGGCGACCGAGACGTTGAGGTCCTTGATGTGGTGGGTGTCGCCGTCCCGCGTGATCCTGACGACGCGGTTCTCCGCTTTGCCGTACTGGTTCTGGCCGAGAATCGTGGGCATGGTCTGCTAGCTCCCTCGGTAAACGGAGTAGCCGAACGGGTTGAGCAGCAGCGGTACGTGAAAGTGCTCGCCCGGGGTGACGGCGAACGCGATCGCCACCTCGGGGAAGAACACGCCGCTGTCCCTTACGCGGGGGGCGTCCTGCTGCGCCTCGGCTTGCTTCTTCGCGAAGTACGGCTCGGTCTCGAAGACGAGCCGTACGTGGGTGGTTCCTTCCGGCGGGGCCGGCAGGTCGGTGCAGCGCCCGTCCGCGTCGGTCGCGGACGCGCCGAGCGGGACGTACCGCGCGTCACGGCCGGCGCGGGCGGCCAGGGAGACGGTGACGCCCGCGGCGGGCCGGCCGATGCTGGTGTCCAGGATGTGGGTGGACACCGATGCGGTGGTGTCGGTGCTCAAGACCGTCACGCTCCTTGTTCTCGGGAAGTGCTGTACGAGGTCCCCGGGAGTCCCTGTACGGGGTCTCAGGAGTCCTGTACGAGGCGGGTCAGCCGGATGCGGTTGATCTTGCCGAGCTCGGTGCGGACGATCTCGCGTTCCCGCTCCGGCGAGTTCCCGGCCCTGGCCTTCAGCGCGTCGCGCATCTGCTCACCGGTGGCTCCGGTGGCGCAGATCAGGAAGACGTGTCCGAACCGCTCCTGGTAGGCCAGGTTGAGTTCGAGCATCTCCGCCCTGAGTTCCTCGGACGCACCGGCCATCCCCCGCTGTTCACGGGCGGAGGCCGGGTCCCCCGGCTCGGGGCGGCCGATCGGCGGGTGGCCGGCCATCGCCTCCGCCAGGTCCTCCGCGGTGAGCTCCGCCAGGGCGGCGTCACTCGCGGAGAACAGGGCTTCCGTCCCGGCGTAGGGCCGGCGGGCGAGGACGGAGTCCCCCCACGCCGTGCTGGCACACACCTTGTGCAGCTCGGCCGCGGCCTCTCCGGCCGCCAGGGTGTTGAACCGGGCGAGGCCCGGTGTGGAGCTCGTAGTCACGGGAGCCTCCGTGGCTTTTTCGCTGTGCGTTGTCGGGCTGCGCACAGCTAACGCCCTTCGCAACACCACGTCAACAGTTTGTTGAAATCTCGCGAACAGATCATGCCGCCGCCCGGATTCCCGGGCGACGGCATCGGATCACGCCGGGCCGGCCGCTATCCCTTGGCGGCGTTGTCCCGGTTCAGGTAGTTGTAGACGGTGAAGCGGCTGACGCCGAGCGCACCGGCCACGGTCTCCACCCCGTGCCGCACGGAGAAGGCGCCCCGCGCCTCCAGGCTCCGCACGACCCCCTGCTTGGACTTGCGGTCCAGCTCGGCCAGCGGCATCCCGTGCCGGCGCTCCATCGCGGCCAGGATGTGGTCGAGCGACTCGGAGAGCTGCGGGAGCCGGACCGCCACCACGTCGGCCCCCTCCCACGCGAGCACCACGTCCTCGGTGGTGGCCTGCCCCGGATCGAGCAGTTCGGCCCCCATCGCGTCGACGAGCGGCTTCACGGCGGCGAGGAGCGGGTGGTCGCCCGGCCCGGTCACGGGGTGCCCTCCCCGATCACGTTGAGCTGGAGGGAGACCCGGGTGGCCCCCGAGGCCAGGGCCTGGCGCAGCAGCGAGTCCACGGCGGTGAGCATCCGGTCCGCGTCCCCCTCGGCCGTGTTCCCGAAGGGGCCCACGTCCACCGCGTCGAGACCGGCGCCCTGGATGACCTCGCGGGCCACGACCGCGTGGGCGGGCGCCTCGTCGAGATCGAAGGGCTCGGTGGTGAATTCCACCCTCAAGCGCACGGTGCCTCCCTGGTGTCCCGCCGCGTCGGTCGGCTCGCGCGGCTGGCCACGACCCTAAGGCACGGGCCCCGGCGCACGGCGGGAACGCCGGGCGGGTGCCCCCTCCGGGGAGACGGGGGCGAGCGGTCCCGCGCGCCGGGAATCCGGGTTCCCTCTTGACAGCCTCACCGCAGGCCGGGCAGTCTTCCGTTAAGCAGAAACTAACTTCCGCAATACGGAAGGAGCGCACGATGGGTTACTCGGACCAGCGCTTCGATGTGAACCTCTCCATCCTCTTCACCGAACTCCCACTCCTGGAGCGGCCCGCGGCGGCTGCCGCCGCGGGCTTCACCGCGGTCGAGCTCTGGTGGCCCTGGATCGAGACCCCCACCCCCGCGCGGGCCGAGCTCGACGCCCTGAAGAAGGCGCTCGACGACGCGGGCACCCAGCTGGTGGGGCTCAACTTCTACGCGGGCCGGCTCCCGGGCCCCGACCGCGGCGCCCTCTCGCTGCCCGGCGAGGAGTCCGGCCGCTTCCGCGCCAACATCGACGTGGCGGCGGACTTCGCGGCCTCGGTGGGCTGCAAGGCGCTGAACGCGCTGTACGGCAACCGCGTCGAGGGCGTGGACCCGGCCGCCCAGGACGAACTCGCCCTGGAGAACCTGGTCCTGGCCGCCCGCGCCGCCCACCGGATCGGGGCGACCCTCCTCATCGAGACCCTCAACAGCGCCGAGTCACCCCTCTACCCGCTGGTGAGCGCACCGGCCGGCATCGAGGTCGTCGACCGCGTCAACGAGGCGACGGGCCTGGGCAACGCCGCGTTCCTGCTGGACCTGTACCACCTGTCGATGAACGGCGAGGATCTCGGCCAGGTGATCAAGGCGTACGCCGCGAAGACCGGCCACGTCCAGATCGCCGACAACCCGGGGCGCGGCGCGCCGGGCACCGGCTCGCTGCCCCTGGAACGGCTCCTCGACGAGCTGACCGAGGCCGGGTACACCGGCCGGGTCGGCCTGGAGTACAAGCCGGGCGACCGCCCGAGCGCCGAGTCGTTCGCATGGCTCGCCGCCGGAGACCGGCCGGCCCGCTGAGGGCCCCCGCCCCCGTACACACGCTCACCGGAAGGCACCCTCATGAGCAGCAACCTCCCCAAGGTCGCCTGGATCGGGCTCGGCATCATGGGCTCCCCCATGTCCGAGAACCTGGTCCGGGCCGGATACGAGGTCACCGGCCACACGCTGGAGCAGGACAAGGTCGACCGCCTCGTCGCGGCGGGCGGGAAGGGCGCGGCCTCGATCGCGGACGCGGTGCGTGACGCCGACGTCATCATCACGATGGTCCCGGCGTCCCCGCAGGTCGAGGCCATCGCGTACGGCCCCGACGGCATCCTGGAGAACGCCCGGCGCGGCTCCCTGCTGATCGACATGTCCTCCATCACCCCGCAGACCTCGGTGGACCTCGCCGCGAGGGCGCGGGAGAAGGGCATCCGCGTCCTGGACGCCCCGGTCTCCGGCGGTGAGGCCGGCGCGGTCGAGGCCGTCCTGTCCATCATGGCCGGCGGCGAGCAGAGCGACTTCGACGCCGCGCAGCCCCTGTTGCGGGCGCTGGGCAGGACCATCGTCCTGTGCGGGCCGCACGGCTCCGGCCAGACGGTGAAGGCCGCCAACCAGCTCATCGTCGCCGTCAACATCCAGGCGTGCGCCGAGGCGGTCGTCTTCCTGGAGAAGTCCGGGGTCGACCTGGGCGCCGCGCTCGACGTCCTCAACGGCGGGCTCGCCGGCTCGACGGTCCTCACCCGCAAGAAGGACAACTTCCTCAAGCGCGACTTCGCCCCGGGCTTCCGGATCGACCTGCACCACAAGGACATGGGCATCGTCACGGACGCCGCCCGTGCCGTGGGCGCCGCGCTGCCGGTCGGCGGGGTCGTGGCCCAGCTGGTCGCCTCGCTGCGCGCCCAGGGCGACGGCGGACTGGACCACTCGGCGCTGCTGCGCTCGGTCGAGCGCCTCTCCGGCTCCCAGGTCTGACACCCCCGGCCCTTCCCCGGGCCCCCGAACTCCGGGTCGCGGTGGCGCTGACACCTGTCCTGTCGCGCCCAGGCGCCGCCGCGGCCCGGAACCCAATCCTCCGAATTCAACAAACTGTTGACGCGTGGAACGCGGCGAACCTACGCTCCTGAGGCCGTCAGCAGCCCCGTACGGAAGGCCTCCATGTCCCAGCGTGTGCTCACGACCGAGTCAGGCGCCCCGGTCGCCGACAACCAGAACTCCGCCACGGCCGGCGCCGGCGGGCCGGTGCTGGTCCAGGACCAGCACCTGTTCGAGAAGCTCGCCCGTTTCAACCGTGAGCGCGTCCCGGAGCGCGTCGTCCACGCCCGCGGCTCGGGCGCGTACGGCTACTTCGAGGTCACCGACGACGTCACGGGCTTCACCCGCGCCGACTTCCTCTCCGAAGTCGGCCGCCGCACCGAGACGTTCGTCCGCTTCTCGACGGTCGCCGACTCCCTCGGCGGCGCGGACGCGGTCCGCGACCCCCGCGGCTTCGCCGTCAAGTTCTACACGGACGAGGGCAACTACGACCTGGTCGGCAACAACACCCCGGTCTTCTTCGTCAAGGACCCGGTCAAGTTCCCCGACTTCATCCACTCGCAGAAGCGCGACCCCTTCACGGGCCGTCAGGAGCCGGACAACGTCTGGGACTTCTGGGCCCACTCCCCCGAGGCGACCCACCAGATCACCTGGCTGATGGGCGACCGCGGGATCCCGGCCTCGTACCGCCACATGAACGGCTACGGCTCGCACACCTACCTGTGGACCAACGCGGAGGGCGAAGCCTTCTTCGTGAAGTACCACTTCAAGACGAACCAGGGCGTGCGCTGCCTCTCCTCCGAGCAGGCGGCCGAGGTCGTCGGCAAGGACGCCGCCTCGCACCAGACCGACCTGCTCCAGGCCATCGAACGGGGCGTCAACCCGTCCTGGACGCTGTACGTGCAGCTGATGCCGGCCGCCGAGGCCGCGGACTACCGCTTCAACCCCTTCGACGTGACGAAGGTGTGGCCGCACACCGACCATCCGCTGCGGCGCGTCGGACGCCTGGTGCTGAACCGCAACCCCGACAACGTCTTCGCCGAGGTGGAGCAGGCGGCGTTCTCGCCGAACAACTTCGTTCCCGGCATCGGCCCCTCACCGGACAGGATGCTCCAGGGCCGGCTGTTCGCCTACGCGGACGCGCAGCGCTACCGGCTGGGCGTCAACCACACCCAGCTGCCGGTCAACGCCCCGAGGACACCCGTCGTCGACCACTACGGCCGCGACGGCCTGCACGCGACGCGCAACGGCTCACGCCGGGACAAGAACTACGAGCCCAACTCGTACGCCGGTCCCGCCCAGACCGGGCAGGCCCTGGCCGCGCCGTTCGCCGTGCACGGCTGGACGGGCACGCACGGGACGCCCGCCCACACGAAGGACGACGACTTCTTCCAGGCGGGCGAGCTCTACCGGCTGATGTCGGCGGAGGAGAGGAGCCGCCTGGTCGCCACCATCGCGGGCGGGCTCGCGCAGGTCACCCGTGACGACGTCGTCGAGAAGAACCTCGCCCACTTCCACGCCGCCGACGCCGACTACGGCAGGCGCGTGGAGGAGGCCGTCCGCGCCCTGCGCGAGGACTGAGCCTCCACCCCAGGGCCCTGCCCCTGCCGCGCCACCCGGACGAGGGACGGCGCGCGGCACCGGCAGGACGGGACCGCGGCGGCGGACGACGCCAGTGCGGTGGCGAAGGGCCGGGCGGCCCGGTTCCAGACCTGAAGGAACCGACCGCCCGCCGCCCACGCCCGCCGTCGCGGTCGCCGTGGAACGGACGAGGGGTGCGGTGCGCGCCGACCCGGCGCGCAC
>NZ_JBHVQX010000016.1:0-187557 GCF_042886395.1 Streptomyces sp. NPDC058008
CGGGCTGCGGGCTGCGGGCTGCGGGCTGCAGGGTGGGTGCGGTGCATCATGTGCGATCCATGTGATGTTTGAGGTTGCATCCTCCCGGCAGGCCGGCTCGTTCCATGATCCCGGTAAAGCCTCGGGGAGGCTTGGGTTCGTGAACCTACCCGTGCCACCTCCTGACTTACGATCAGGCTGATTTTATTCTGACTGACACTGGGGGTCGCTCTGCGGGCACGGTCATGACCGTCTTCTGCAATGCAGGGGAAGGTGTCCAATCTCAGTACCCGCGCTGCGCTCCTCTGAGGAGCCTGATGCATCATGGTATGACATTGTGTAGCAACTGAGATGTTGCGCTACTACCTCGTGCCCTGCGGAGGAAAGAATAATGGGCCTGTGCCTGCGGCAGGTACAGGCCTATTGAGCCCTTTCCAACCTCACGCTTATGCATGGTGCAGAACGAGGACGGCCTTCACGACGTCGGTGATTCGGTTGGTGCCGCACCGGAGCTTCCGCGGAGGACGCCAACCCTTGAGGGTGGCACTGGCCTGCTCTCCAAGGCAGCGGATCGTGGCATGTGTGCTGGTATTCCGACGCTGCCACCGCCTGAAGCGACGGCCACGAAACGGCACCCTGGCACGCCTGGCGGAGCCTTGGTGGCTCTGCCGGAACCCAGCCGATCGGGTCTGTGGCGCTGTTATTGCGAGGCTGTGTGCTCCTCGCCGCGTGCGAGCGCCGCGAGCGCACGAGTCAGGTCTTGGAGCGCAAGCACGTAGCGCACAAACTGCTCATACGCATTTTCTTCAGCCGGGATTTGGGGCTGGATAGCGCGCAGCCGTCGTTGCAGATCTGCGACTTCGCTGACCAAAGAATCGGCTTCTGTGATCCCGCGGGGATCCAGGGACCCTTTCTCCACACGGATGGCGTATCCGGCGATGTGGCTGTCCACCATGAGCAGGGCGGAGCCCCACTCGTCCAGTTCTTTCTGGGCAGGACGGCCAGGGAAAGAAAGGGCCATGAATGTCGCGAAGGCAGTGAGGAAAACCTGTCGCTTAGTCCCACCAGGTGACGATTTTTCCCTCATTAGTATAGATCCCTTTCCCCCCGAAGAGTCCGCCGTCGATCGTCCATCCCCATGACCCGTCCTTGAGCTTCGTGCGGACTCGGTCCGACGGCTTGGACTTGCCCCAGAGGGCCTTGGCTTCTGCCGTGTACTCGGAAAATGTACGGCCCTTGCCGAGATGATATTCCGTCAGCCGCAGCACGGTGCTTCGGCTGGTCGATGCGATGCCTGACCCTCAGCCGTCGGCCCCGCGGGTGGTGGGTATCGACGAGTACGGGATGCGCAAGGGCCGTATCTACGGGACCGTGCTGGTCAATGTCGAAACCGGCAGGCCAGTGGATCTGCTGCCGGATCGTGAGGCAGCCACTGTCGCCGCCTGGCTTGCTGAGTGTCCTGAGGTCGAGGTGGTCTGTCGCGATCGTGCCCCCTTCTTCACAGAAGGCGCCAGCACCGGGGCTCCCACCGCGGTGCAGGTCGCGGACCGTTTCCATCTCTGGCGCAACCTGGGCGAAGCCGCCAAGCAATGCGTTTCGCGCCATCGGACTTGTCTGCGAGCGCCATTCACGGTTCCCAACTCCGATAGCGTCACCGCATCACCGGCCCTCGAAGCTGGCACGTCCCCGTGGCCGACTGGACACCGCTTCGCCGATCGAACTCGCGAGAAGCACGCCATCGTGCACGAAATGCTCCGCGAAGGACACAGTCGGCGAGCGGTCGCCCGTCAGCTCCGGAAGACCTCTTCCAAGGCCAGTGGCAGAATCGCAGGACGAAGCTCGAAGACTTCAAGCCGTACCTGCACGAGCGATGGGCCGAAGGCTGCACGAACGCCTGGACTCTCTGGAAGGAGATCCAGAGCCACGGATACGCCGGTGGGTACGGGGCTGTCCGTGCTTACCTTCGTCCCTTCCGGGACAGCGTGCCGGATGGTCGGCCGCCGTCGCCCAGGACAGTTTCCGGGTGGATCCTGACCCACCCGGACGCCCTTGCGGAGAAGGACCGGCTGAAACTGAAGTCCGTTCTGGCCCACTGCCCCGAGCTGGAAGCCCTCGTCGGCCACGTCCGTTCCTTCGGGCAGATGCTCACTCAGCGCTAAGGAGAACGGCTTCCTGAGTGGATAGCGGCGGTCCGGGCCGACGACCTGCCCAGCATGCACACCTTCATCAACGGCCTCGAACGTGACCTCGCAGCTGTCACAGCCGGCCTGACCCTGCCCTGGAGCTCAGGCGTCGTGGAAGGCCACGTCAACCGCATCAAAATGATCAAGCGACAGATGTACGGACGCGCCGGCTTCAAACTCCTGCGCAAGCGGGTGCTGCTTGCCTCGTGACCTCGTTGTCGGTGGCCAGTGCGACGATCCTCCAGACGAGCACGCGAGGAGAGACATGGGCACCTGGGATACCGGCCCCTTCGACAACGACACCGCCGCCGACTTCGGGGGTGATCTGGACGAGGCAGCGTGGAAGAAACGCGAACCCATGATCCGCAGCGTGCTCGTACGCGCCGCCAATCTCGTGGACTTCCTCGGTATCTACGACGGCGAGCGGGCAGTGGCCGCAGCTGCCCTAGTCGTCGCCCAGCATCCTGACGGCGAGCCCGCTTGTTTGAGCTGTGGCCCATCAGAGCCGGTGCCGGAGCTGCCCGCAGACCTTCGAATGCTCGCCGTCGACACCCTGGACCAAGTGGTCTCCGACCGGTCTGAACTCGCCGTGCAGTGGGCCGAAGCGGCGAACTGGTCGAAGGAGATCAACGAAGCCACGGCCCATCACCGCCGGGCGCCAGTCCCCTCTGTGCATGCTGCGTAACCGGCCACACAACCTGCGCCAGAGCGGCACCTCGTGGACAGGGTCACGCCCTGTGCCCTGAAGCCCGGCCCGGCCGGTCCGGCCTGGAGCAACGCGACGGGCCGGGAAGCAGGGCCAGCGCAGCGCCGCCCGCCTTCCCCGCGACCACGCCCACCACCCCATAGCCAGGCAGCCAGATAGAAGAGGGGAAGTCTGAGCACTCACCACACGAAAACCGGGGCCTGACCTGTGGTTGTGCGAGGAGAGGGCCGTGCGCGGATAGCGGAGCCAATAGTGGAGGTGATAGTGCGCCCCCGACGGCGCCCATCGGGATGCCGCAGCCCTCCCCCATGAGGCCAGCGCAGCGCCGCCCGGCCCCCCGCCGCCGACAGACCAGCTCCCACCCCACCCACCTCCCTATCCAGAGCGGGCAGCCAGGAGCCCCGCAGGAACCGGGGCTTGACCTGCGGTTGTGCAGAGAAACTGGCCGATTGAAGTGGTGCGCACTCTTGGTGTTGGAAGTCGTGACAGGCTCACCGGATGGATCACACATTCGATGTCCCGCCCGCTGATCGAGAGCTCCTCGACTTCGCCGTCGGCTTGGCCACCCGGGCTGGCCAGGTGTCCGCGCAGGGCTTCTTCGGAGCGTGGGGAAGCCGCGGCAAGGAAGACGGCAGCGAGGTCACCGAGATCGACCTCGCAGTCGAAGAGCTGGTCAGGGACGAGCTGGCCCGCCGTATGCCGGAGGACGGCATTTACGGCGAGGAGAAGGGCTCGACCGCCGGGGTGTCAGGGCGACGATGGATCATCGACCCCGTCAACGGCACCACGTCGTTCACTCGCCGGTGACCGCTGTTCTCGAACGACATCGCCTACGAAGACGAGTACGGTCCCGCTGTCGGGGTCATCAACATGCCCATGAGCCGACAGATGGTCGTAGCCGGACGGGGCTTGGGCTGCTGGGTGCTGACCGGAGAGAGCCCCGACCTGAAGTCGGGCTACCGCGCCCGCGTCACCAAGCGGACTAGCGTGCGCGGAGCGAGGACTCAGGCACTCAACCCGGCCGGCTGGCCAGAAGAACTCCTCGCCGCTCTGCATCGTCAGGTGTTCCTGATGGCGTCGATGGGCTGCATCGTCGACCTCGTCACCGGCCGCGCGGACGCCGTCGTGATTGCCGGCCCGCCCATGGGTTACGAGGACCTGGCCCCCATGCCCGTCATCGTTTCGGAGGCCAGCGGCCAGGTGACGGACCTGGGCGGCGGGCCCGTACTGGAGGGCGACATGACAGTGCTGGCCACCAACGGCCTCCTCCACGAAGCGATCCTGGACCTGGTTGAAGGCCTACCGCGCAGCCGCGACCTGTACGCACTCGACGACGGTGTGTAACTCGACAGAGTGTCGCTGCTGAAGTTCTCTCTGAAATGGTCAGTTAGGAACAGGCACTGACCGGCCAGCGCGGCGCAGCGACCGCGCCGCGCTGCGGGCGGCGGCGCTCGAGGGGCAGCGCTGCGTTAAAAGTTGTCCGCAATCTGCACGAGCTGATCCTGACTCAGCTGCGGAGGTAGCCATCCACGGAGGCGGGCGTGATGAACAAATCGGTCAGCGACGGGAACGTGATACCGCTCGACGTAGTAAGCGAGGTCGGTGTACCAGAACCATTCACCGTCGGTGAGGAGGCTCAGGCCGTCAATGAACTCGTTGGTGGGACTCAGGAAGTCGTGGACAGCTGATCCGGTAGCGGCGATCACGCTTCCGGCACGCAGGTAGCGCACCAGGTCTTGCTCGTGGGGGTCACCTTCGCCGCGCACGGCTGCGAGCAGGGAGGGTCCGTCCGGATTACCGTGCTCCAGCTCCCTGAACTCGCCAAGGAAGCGGTCTGCGTGGGGGTTCTCACTGGTCATCGCCAGGAGCCTAATCGGCCGGATCCACTACACGACCAGGAGGGCGTAGGCCGGCAAGGACAGCCTGGTTGGGCGTCTCCAGGAGCAGGAACGGGCCGGGGTACAGAAGAAAGACCGCCAGAGGGCGGCCCGTGTCCTACTGAGATTTAACTCGTGGTGTCGTCATGCGGATTTGATGGCCAGGCAGGTCTCGGTAAGGCAGCCGTTGATGAGGTTGCTGCGGTACTGGATGTGTCGTAGGCCGCTCCGGAGGGTGCGGATGAGGTGCTCTGGCGTGGAGAAGGCGATGTTGGAGAGCCAGCCGCGACGTAGCAGGGACCAGATGCCTTCGACGGGGTTGAGGTCGGGTGCGTATGCAGGCAGGTAGAGGATGGTCAGCCAGTCCCGGGAGGCGGCGAACTCCCGTAGACCTGCGACTTTGTGCACGTTGAGGTTGTCCCAGATGAGGACGATTGGGCCGCCGAGCTATTGGTGGGCTGCGATCAGAAGGTCCCGGTAGTCGCGCCAGGAGAAGCTCTTGCGCCCGTCGCGCCGGCCGTCGTCCCGTCGCGGCCGGTAGATCCGCCGGGATCGGCGGCCGGGTTTGTAGCAGGCCAGCGCGGCAATCGATATCCGTCTGCGAGAGCGGCCGCGGACCCGCACCACCGGGGTCCGGCCACGCTGGGACCAGGTCTTGGCATGCGACGGCGTCATGGAGAAGCCGGCTTCGTCCTCGAAGACCAGCCAGGCTCCACGAGCCGCCGCTAGCCTTCCGCGCGAGGCCACCCCTCCTTGACCCACCCGGCCACCGCGTCGTCATCGCGCTCCACGGCACGACGGGCCGGAACCTGGCAGGACCAGCCGTTACGCACCAACAACTTGCGTACGCCCTGGATCGTGTAAGTGAGGTGGAAGCGCCGTCCGATCACCGTCTTACACGGCTCAGAGTCCAGCGCTGGTCCTCCCAGCCGTGCGCAGCCGGCCCTTTGGCCAGCTCGGACTCCAGCTGCGCGAACTGCTTCTCACTCAGTCGCGGCAGCGACGCAGGCCCCTGCGACCTCAAGGATCGCGGGCCGCCCTCGGCCCACGTGTGACGCCACCGCTGCACCGATCGGACACTGACCCGCAGATCCCTGGCGATCGCCGTACTGCCCTCGCCCCGAGCGAAGCGCTCAGCTGCCTGGAGCCGTAACTCCTCGCGCTTGCACTGCCGTTCAGCGGTCAACCCGCCACCCTGTGGATACCTCATCCTCCCGTGATACCGCAGGCAGACACCCCTCGTCATCCCCTATGACTTCACGAGTTCAACCTCAGTATCTGGGTCCAAAACTAATTCCGGGCAGTTCCCCAACGCGCGTGTGGTGACCTGTTGGCTACTGGTGGTACGCGGGCGCCGGCGTGAGGATCCGGGCAATCCTGCTCGCTGAGCTGAATGCGGCTGGTGAACTCGACTGGTCACGTGCGTGCGTGGACGGTTCCCACATCCGCGCGAAAAAGCGGGCGCCGACACCGGTCCGTCGCCGGTCGACCGGCGGAAAGCGGGCAGCAAACACCACCTGATCTGCGACGGACGCGGAACCCCGCTCAAGGTCATCACGACCGCGGCCAACGTCAACGACGTCACCCAGACCCTGGCCCTGGCCCTGGTCGACGGGATCCCGCCCGTCGCGGGCCGCCCCGGCCGGCCCCGCAGACGGCCCGAGGCTCTGCTCGGCGACAAGGGATACGACTCAAACCCCAACCGTGACGAGCTCCGTCACCGGCGAATCCTGCCCGTCATCTCCCGCAAGGGATCACCCAACATCAAAGGCATCGGCAAGCTCCGCTACGTCGTCGAGCAGACCTTCGCCCTGCTCCACCACTTCAAACGCATCGCCATCCGTTGGGAACGCCGCACCGAACTCCACGACGCCTTCGTCTCCCTCGCCTGCAGCCTCATCTGCTCGAGACGACTCAAGAAGGCCCAATCATGATCGTGTCACGAGCTCTATGGAAATGCCCCCAGCACTGATAGACCACAGGCCCAAACCAGCACTACTGACTCTCGCTACCACCGACACCAAACCGGGAGATGCCACCTTGATTGCTCACGCCTCGTCAAAGGCCTCGAGCAGGCGCTCGTACGCCGGCTTCGGCCGCAGGGCCACGTCCCACGGTAGGGAATCGGCCGTGCGCGGAGGATAGATCTTGGTGTCGGCGGTGGAACCGTACCTGTCGGTGAATCCCCATGTGGAGAACGATGTGCAGTTCGGCTCCTCCAGGCAGACCCGCAGCTTGCCCGCCATCTCATCAGCCTGGGCCTGCCGCCCGTCCTCCTCGTCCTCACCTATGGGGACGTCCATCTCCGAGACCCGCGCATGAACCCCGAGCTCCGCCAGATCCCGCACATGGCTGCGGAAGGTCTCCGGGTCGGTGCGGTCGCCGGGTGCGTACTCATGGTTCTGAAAACCCACGCCGTCGACCGGTACGCCGCGTTCCTTGAGCCGCTTGACCAGATCGTAAAGGGCGTCCCACCGCTCGCCTTCCTCCTCGACCCCGTACTCGTTGAGGAACAGCCGTGCGTTCGGGTCGGCCCGGTGGGCGGCCCTGAACGCCTCGTCGATGTACTCCTCGCCCATGGCCTCGAACCACGGGCTCAGCTCGGAGCGCAGACCGAGATCCCCGTTGGTGTAGCTCTTCTGGTCGTCGGACATGGGCTCGTTGACCACGTCCCATTCCGCGACCTTTCCCTTGAAGTGCCCGGCGACCATGGCGATGTGCCGGAGCATGGTCCGGCGCACCTCCTCGGGGTCGTCGTTCTCCCGCATCCAGTTGGGCAGAGCCTCGTGCCAGACGAGGGTGTGCGCGTGCACCTTCATGTCGTTTGCGCGGGCGAAGCGTACGAGTAGGTCCGCGTCGCGGAAGTCGTAGTCGCCCCGGCGTGGGTGGAGGAACTGTGGTTTGAACGCGTTCTCCGGAGTGAGCATGGAGAACTGGCTCCCCGCGAGCGCCCGGTAGCGTGAGTCGGTGAGCAGCGGGTTCTCGGCCAGGGCGGTGCCGACGTCGAACGGCCGCCCCACATCTGCGGCCCGCGCACGCAGCGAGTCGTCGGACTGCTCCTGGCGTAGCTGCGGCGCCTCGATCACGCGGAGCGAGTCACCGCTCTCTGCCCGTGCCATCAGCTGCGTCAGACGCCATCCCTCGCGGCGCTCGTCTTCGCCCGCGTCCGCCTCCAGACCGAACCAGACAGTGCCCTCGGCGAACACTCCCGGATCCTGCACGGTTCCCAGCCGCCGCCCGTCTGCTTTCACGCGGAAGGTGTCACCGATGCTCGACACGGCGAGCGTCACCGTCCCGGAGCAGCCGCAGTCGAAATCCTTGGAGGTGGCTGGCTCATCGCCCTCGCCGTCCCATATCTGTACCTTCACTTGTCCGTCAGCGGTCACGCCGACGCGGAGTGAGGGCCGCTCCTGGCGCCACTCGTCGTAGATGACCGGTACCCGTCCGTACAGCCGCAGCCATGAGTCGCCGTCGTCGCCCACACCGGACATGCGCGCGGTGACGGTGAAGTCGCCATCGGACCTGAGATGCGGGCCGGCCAGGTTCAGCGGGGGGTTGGACTGGCCGCCGGAGGAGTCCTGCTCCACGATGTGCCGATCCAATGTACTGACCCGCAGGATGCCGTTCCGCGCGGTGGTGCCCGGCATCTGCGTCCAGTCGTGGTTCCGCAGCAAGTCTTCGTCGTTGCCGCTGCCCGCGCCTTCGCCCTGCCCCGTACACCCGGCCGCCACCGCCATGACGAGCACCACGGCGGTCAGTCGCTGCCGCATCCCCCCACCAAGGCCCACGGCCCCTCCCACTCCCTTGTTCGAGACGAGATCAACGTCTCGAAACCGGGCCACAGTTCATCACACACGAGGTACGGCGGCCTTGTGTGGCACGTCCCAGCTCGTGTGACGGAGCGGACCCGGATCTCGCCGACGCACGGGTGAAGGTAGACCGGTCCACCTGAATCCAGCAGGCGGGCACGTCATCGGTAACGCCGTGCCTCAGATGAACTCGGGTGTGGCCAGGAGCCGGTCGACGAAGACCAGCTTGTACTTCGCACCCGCTCCGACCGCACGCCGACGCGGTCGGTCGGTCGGTCGGTCGAATAGCTCGGCATCCTTGCGGGCCTGCCAGACCGGACCCAACCGTTTGAACTGAGGGAGCAGGACGAAACTCTGCTCGACGACGTAGCGCAGCTTGCCCAGGCCCTCGATGTTCGGGAGCCTTTGCGGGAGATCACCGGCAGGATTCTGCGGCGGCTCAGCTGTCGGCGTACGGCCTTGGAGTCGTACGCCTTGTCGCCCAGGACGGTCTCGGGTCGGCGTCGCGGTCGGCCGGGCAGTCCGGCGGCGGGCGGGATTCCATCGACCATGTTGAGGGGCTGGGTGATGTCGTTGACATCGGCGGCGGTCGTGATGGCGTGCAGGGGGTGCCTCTGCCGTCGCAGATGCTCTCACGATGATTTTCCCACCGGCGGGCTCGAGTCCGGGTTCCAGTTCCTGAACATCCCTGTCCACCGCCTCCCAAACAGGCCGAACTGGAGCACTGTCAGCGATGTTTCGTGACCGCTAGGTTCTCTCAGCAAAGGTGAGTGGCCGCCAGTAGTCGTAGCCGCCTGCGTCCCGGGGGTCCCTGGAGGTATTCCCACACCCGTTCCGGAGGCTGCCGCCGTGGGCGCAGTCGACCCGGCCCGGCAGAGTGTGAGGGCAACACAGATGACCTCGCGGGCTCGCCTTGCCACCGCCGCTCTCCTCGCTGCCGCCGTTGCGTCCACGGCACTCGCGCCCGCTGCTGCGGCCGCTTCCCACCCGGCGTCTGCGGACACCGCGGCCTCCGCGGACGGCCGGCTCACCTCCCGGCAACTCCAACGCGAAACGACCCGCGTCCTTGCAAAGGGTGGGTTCGTCGGCATCACAGTGCGGGTGTGCGACGGCGCCCGCGCCGTACACGCCCAAGCCCGCGGACGGCCCGCTCGGCGGCAAGCAGCTACTCGCGGCCGCCGCCGGTGCCGTTGGCGACGACGGACAAACGCCACGGCATGAACGTCCAGGTCCTCGCCGATCCGTGCGGACGGCTGATCTGGGCCTCGACTGCCCTGCCCGGCTCGACCCACGATCTCACCCCCGCCCGACAGCGTGGAATCATCGAAGCCCTCACCGAGGCGGGGTTCACATGTTGGGCGGGTCGCTCGCGTGAAGAAGGTGAGCTTCGCCGAGTTCGGCGGTCCGGGTGTTCTGCGGCTCATGGATGCCGAGGAGCCCCACGAGGGCCCCGGCCAGATACGCGTCGCCGTGCGGGTGGCGGGGGTGAACCCCGTCGACTGGAGGATTCGAGGGCCAGTTCCATAAGGAGGGCACTTTTGCGCACCCATCGAACGAGTTGCCCATCGGAGTGGGGCAGGACGCCTCCGGGGTGGTGGGCAAGGTCGGGCGACCACGTGTTCGGCAGAGGGGCGAGCGCCTACGCCGAGTTCGCAGTGCTGCGGGCCTGGGCCCGTATGCCTGCGGATCTGACGTTCGAAGAGGCGGCCGGGTACCCCTCCGTGGTGGAGACGGCGCTGCGGATCATCCGTGCGATGGGTGTGCGGGCCGGACAGACACTGCTGGTCAATCGTGCGTCCGCGGGCGCCGGGTCGTGGTGGTCCGTCCCGGTTCCTGCATGGAGCGCGGCCCGGCCAAGCTGGCCGAGTGATGCGGTGACACTGCTGAGAGGTGCGGCGCGGGGCGCCCCGGAGCGGGTGACGGCCCGGCCCGCCTCCCGTTCCGACGCGTCGTGCGGGAGGCGGGCCGGGAGGGCTGCGGCGGCTCAGCCGCGGAGGGGCGCGGCCGGCGCCAGCCGGTATGCGTTCCCGTCACGGTGTACGTGTCCGGCTGTGGGCGGCGGGAAGTGGCTGCCGAGCAGCAGAGTGGATGTGCCGGCGAGCGAGTCGAGCAGTCGGCGTCGTGTCCTGGCGGCGAGTTCGGGCGAGATGTCCACGCAGCTGCAGATCCCGGGGTGCGACATCTGGACCGGGTGATGGATGCTGTCGCCGGTGACCAGCGCGTTCTCGCCCCGGCTGCTCAGCTGCACCGCTGTCTGTCCCGGGGTGTGGCCGGGGGTGGGCAGCAGGCGTAGGCCCGGTGCGATGTCCGTTCCTTCGTCCGCGACGTCGACGAGATCGAACAGGCCTGTGTCCCGGATGGGGTGGACCGAGTCCCGGAACATCTGGTGCCGTGCTTCGTCCATCTCGACTCCGGCCCAGTAGTCCCATTCGGCACGTGCCGTGACGTAACGCGCGTTGGGGAACGTGGGAGCCCAGTCGTCGCCCTCTGCCCGTGTGTTCCAGCCGACGTGGTCGGTGTGGAGGTGGGTCAGGATGACGAGGTCCACGCTTTCCGGTGCGAATCCGGCTGTCCGCAGTCGTGTGGTGTAGTCGCTGTCCAGGTTGTGCCAGGCGGGGTTGGTGCGCTGCTTGCCGTTCCCGATGCCGGTGTCGACAAGGACCCGCATGCCGTTCACCTCGACGGCGAAGCTGTGGCTCGCCAGGCGCAGCATGCCCTGTTCGTCGGCGAAGTCGGGGCTGAGCCAGGGTGTCGCGCTCACGATGTCGCCGGTCGCCCCGGGCAGCAGCCAAGGGCCGGTCCGGGTGGGGAGGGCGATCTCGTCGATGCGTCGGACGGTGTGGTCGCCGACCGTCCATGTGGGTGTGAGGGGGGTGGCTGCGGCGCTGGTCTGCGAAGTCGCGGACATGGTGGTCTTCCTTACCTGTTGTGAGTGATGAGGCTGCGGGTGCCGAGGGTGATGCCGTCGGCGGATGAGGTGCTCGGGCCCGTGGGGCAGGGCCGATGCGGGGACGATGGTGCTGCCCGGGCGCCCTGCGGGGGTCTGGACAGCAGCAGTACGGCGACAGCGGCGAGTACCGCCACACATCCGGCGTACGACAGCGCCGCGGCCCGTAGTCCGAAGTCCGCTGCGAGGGCGCCCGCTCCGATGGCGGGCAGGCTCATCGCCAGGTAGCTGAGCACGTAGTAGGAGGCGAGCGTGCCGCTCTTCTCGTGTGGCGGAACGGAGGAGACGACCGCACGCAGCGCGCCCTGGGACACGGCTCCGAACCCGAGACCGGCCAGAGCCGCTCCGGCGAAGAGCAGCAGAGGGCTGCCGAGTAGGAGGGCGCCGATGGAGAGCGCGGCTGCGGGAATCACCGCGCCGCTGCCCAGGAGTGCGGAGTCACGGGCTGGTGTTCTGCGTGTGAGGTACACCGTGAGGGCGGCAACGGACGTCAGGGTGAAGAACACCAGGCCGCCCGTGTATGCGGGCCCTTCGGGGGAGACGAGTCGGGTGACGGCGGGGCCCAGGGACGAGTAGAAACCGCCCAGCGCCCAGACGGCGATGACGCCGGCCCCGTGGAGCAGGAGAGAGCGGCGGGCCGCGGGTGGCAGTGCCGGCTGCGGGCGCAGCGAGCGCAGTGCACCCGGGCGGGGGCTGACGGTCTCGGGTGTCCGGGCGAGCGCCGCGGCCTGCGTGGCGAACAAGGCCATCAGTACGACGTACACGGTGGTGGTCGGGCCGGGGGCGAAGTGCACCAGGAGGGTGGCCCCCATGACGCCGGCCGCCATGCCGGCGACCGGCGCGATGCTGTTGGTCAGGGCCGGACTGCCGGGCCGGGCTGGGCTCTCCAGGTCGAAGAGTGCCGCGCCGGCCGCGCTGGTGGCCGCGCCGGTGGCGAGGCCCTGCAGCACGCGGGCGCCGATCAGGGTGCTCAGGCCGCCTGCGGTCGCGAACAGTGCCATGGAGGCGATCTGGAGCGCGAGTGCACCGATGAGGACGGGGCGGCGTCCGACGTGGTCGGAGAGGGTGCCGGCCGTCAGCAGGGCGACCAGCAGAGCAACGGCGTAGGCGCTGAAGATCACGGTGATGTCGAGGGCGGAGAGCAGCCACTGGTCCTGGTAGCGGGAGTACAGAGGGGTCGGTGCGCTGGACGCGGCGAGCAGCGCGATCAGGATCGAGGCGTGCAGCACGAACGGCGAGCGCCCTGAAGGAGAGGTGCGGGGAGGGGCAAGGCTCGCGAAGGCGCTCTGCATGAAGATCCCTTCCGGGCTTAAGGCAATCGGTTTGCTTTAAGCCACCGTAGGACCTACGTTCATCTAAAGCAAACGCTTCGCTTTTAGGTGTTCGCCGGTCGGGCCGCCCTGTGGCCCGACGCGTCGCACGGAACCGGAAGGACACAGATGACCAGCGAACTCACTCCCCGGGAGGCCGCCCGTGGGGCGCTGCGGGCAGGTCTTCCACTCGGCGGCGACCGCCATGAAGGGGTAGCGGCGACGGCCAACTACATCCATTCCGTCATCTCGACGCTGCGCGAACTCGACTTCGGCGACACGCCCCCCGCCGCGGCCTACCGAGCCGGTCAGGAGAACGTCGATGCAACCGTTTGAGCTGTCACTCACCGAGGCCTCACGCGCGGTGCGTGCACGGGAGCTGTCCCCGGTCGAACTCACCGGCTCCGTACTCGATCGCATCGGCACGGTCGACGGACGCCTCGGCGCCTACGTCGACGTCGCCGCGTCCGCGGCCAGGGCCGCGGCCGTCCGCGCCGAACGGGAGATCGTCACCGGCGGACCCCGTGGGCCGCTGCACGGAATCCCGATGGGACTCAAGGACCTGATCGACGCCGAGGGGATGCCCACCACGGCAAGCTCGGACGTCCGGGCCGGGCACATCGCG
This sequence comes from Streptomyces sp. NPDC058008, assembly GCF_042886395.1. NCBI lineage: Bacteria > Bacillati > Actinomycetota > Actinomycetes > Kitasatosporales > Streptomycetaceae > Streptomyces > Streptomyces sp. NPDC058008. The sequence continues at coordinate 13,437 of NZ_JBHVQX010000016.1, forward strand.
CCACACGACAGCCACGTGGCCGAACGTCTCCGTGCCGCCGGAGCCGTCCTCCTGGGCAAGACGCACACACACGAGTTCGCCTACGGCCTCACCACCCCGCAGACGCACAACGCCTGGGACCACAGCCGTGTGGCCGGAGGGTCCAGTGGCGGATCGGCGGTAGCCGTCGCCTCGGGCGGGGCGACGTTCGCCATGGGCACGGACACGGGCGGCTCCATCAGGGTCCCCGCGGCGCTGAACGGTGTGGTGGGCCTCAAGCCGACCTACGGCCTCGTCTCCCGCTTCGGCGTCACCTCGCTGTCCTGGTCGCTGGACCATGTCGGCCCCCTCACCCGCACCGTCCAGGACGCGGCGCTGGTCCTGTCGGCCACGGAGGGACATGACCCGCGCGACCCGGCGAGTGTGACCGGTGTGCAGGCGGACTTCGTTGGAGGAAGGGACCTGAGAGGGCTGCGCGTCGGTGTGCCGAGCAACTACTACTTCGAGCGGGTGTCGCCCGAAGTCGAGGAGGCGGTGCGCCGGGCGATCGAGCGGCTGTCGGAGCTCGGGGCGGAACTCGTCGACGTCGAGATCCCGATGGCGCGGTACATCCAGGCCGTGCAGTGGGGGCTGATGGTTCCCGAGGCCACCGCCTACCACGAGCGTTCCCTGCGAGTCACCGCTGACCTGTACGCGCCGGATGTCCGCATCCTGCTGGAGGCCGGTGAACTCACCTCGGCGGGCGACTACCTTCGCGCCCAGCGGGCCCGCACGATGATGCGCGACGCCTGGGCCCGGATGTTCGCCGGGATCGACGTCCTGGCCGCTCCGACGGTTCCGATGACGGCCGCCGAAGCGGGTCAGGAAACCGTGGAATGGGCCGATGGCACCACCGAAGCGGTCTCCGACAGCTACGTACGGCTCTCCGCCCCGGCCAACATCACCGGTATACCGGCCCTCACCCTCCCGGTCGGCCACGACCGGGACAGCCTGCCGATCGGCATGCAGCTGATGGCACGGCCCTTCCGGGACGCGACGGTCCTGCGGGTGGGAGAGGCCTACGAGGCGACGGCCGCCGGCGCGGGGCGGCTCGCCCCGATCGCGGCCTGAAGCCCCGATGGACGTCCCGGGCGCGTCACGGCCGCCCGGGACGCCGGTGGCAGCACTCTCTGCTGGTCACCGGCATCGAACCACGCCGTCCTCAGGCGGTGGAACGGCCCCCGGGCGGGTGGGCGCCGACACACAACAGAACTACTAGAAGCAACGGATTCGCATTAAGGTGGTACGTATGAGCCCCAAGCAGCCCATGACCCGCCCCGGTGGGCGCAGCGCACGCGTACAGGAATCCGTCCATGCCGCGGTGCGTGAACTCGTCGGCGAGGTGGGCCGCGACGCGGTGACCGTCCCCATGGTGGCGGCACGGGCCGGTGTGACACCGTCCACGGTCTACCGTCGATGGGGCGATCTGCAGGAACTCCTGTCGGACGTAGCCGTGGAACGGCTGCGCCCCGAGACCGATCCGGCCGACCTCGGCAGCCTCCGGGCCGACCTCGACGCGTGGGCGGAGCAGTTCCTCGACGAGATGGGCTCCCCGTCAGGACGCGCCTACATCAGGGACGCGCTGCTCGGCGACCCGGACGGCAGCAACGCGGGCCAGTGCTCGGCGTACGCCGCGGAGCAGATCAACACCGTGCTGAACCGCGCGGTGCTGCGCGGGGAGCCGGTGCCCGACACGGAGCGGGTGATCGACCGCGTTGTGTCACCGATCATGTACCGCATCCTCTTCCGCCCCGGCCGTCAGGACGCCGGCTACGCACGCGAACTCGTGGCGGCCGCGCTGCACCGTTCCTGAAGCCCGGCCCCGGTGTCCACGGTGGACGCGGGCCGGGTTCCGGGCAGCCCACCGCCCACCGCGCAGACAGCCACTGGCAGTGACCGACAGCCGCGACTGTGCGGCCTCTCTCAGCGCCCAGGCCAGCGGTCGTGCTCGTGGCCGTCAGCCAGCGCGCAGCTGCGCGGCGCGGAGCCCGCTGGGGTTGCCAGGGCGGCGCCCTTACGGGGTGACGTCTCGGTGTCGTGAGGGTGGGCCTCGGCGGGTGGCGCTGGGGTGATCCGGTCAGGCGCCGGCGCCGCCGTCCACGGGCAGGATCGCGCCGGTCACGTAGGAGGCACGGTCGCTGAGCAGCCATGCGGCCGCCTCGGCGATCTGCCGGGGCTCACCCATCCGACCGAGCGGGATCGATTTGGTCATCTGCTCGACGATGCCGGGAGTCGCCGCCTCCCAGGTGGCGATCATCTCCGTGGAGGTGCCGCCGGGGGTGATGCCGTTGACCCGGATGCGGTCACCGGCCCAGTTCACCGCGGCGGTCTCGGTGAGGCTGTTGAGCGCGCGCTTCATGGCGCCGTAGGCGGGCAGGGCCGGGTTCGCGCGACGACTGCCGATACTGGACGTGTTGACGATCGCCCCGCCGCCGTTCTTCCGCATGAGAGCGGCCTGGGCGTTCATGGCGGTCCAGTGCGCGCGGAAGTTCACGGCGAACTGCTCGTCGATGTCCGCGTCGCTGGTGGTGTGGACCGGGCCGAACTGCTGCTGGGGAGCCGCACCGTTGTTGAAGGCGCCATCCAGTCGTCCGTGCAGCTTTTCGACCTGGTCGACGGCGGCGCGGATGCTCGCGCTGTCGACGAGGTCCAGGGTGACGGCGTCGGCGGTCCCGCCGACGGCACGGATCTCCTTCACTACGGCCTCCAGGGCATCGGTACTGCGCGCGGCGAGCACGACGGCGGCGCCCTCGGCAGCGAAGAGCCGGGCCGCGGCCGCGCCGATGCCGCGGCTGGCGCCGGTGATGAAGATGACCTTGCCGGTGAGCAGGCCGACGGGTGCGGTGTTCGTGGTGTTCCTGGTGTTCGTGGTGTTCGTCATGGCGCTAGTGTCCGGCCGTCCTCCGGCCGGATACAGGCACAAGCAGTACTACGATCCGCCGCCGGGCGGCGCGCACACTGGTCGTATGGACAAACAGGAGCTCGGGGCATTCCTTCGCAGTCGCCGCGAGCGGCTCCGCCCGCACGACGTCGGCCTCCCCTCCAGCCCGCGGCGCCGCACACCAGGTCTGCGCCGCGAGGAAGTGGCCGTCCTCGCGCACATCTCCACCGAGTACTACATCCGCCTCGAACAGGGCAGGGCGCCACGCCCCTCGGGCGATGTCCTGGCCGCGATCTCCGACGCCCTGCGGCTCACCGAGGCCGAGTCCGGCCACCTCCACGTCCTCTCCGGCACCGCGCCGAACCGCACCGGACTACACCGGCGCGACGTCCGCCCCAGTGTCCTCGCGCTCCTGGAGCGGCTCCCGCAGACGGCCGGCATCGTGATGTCCGCGGCCTGCGAGGTCCTGGCCTGGAACGACCTGGCGGCCGCGCTCATGAAGGACTTCGCTCCGCTCACCCCCGAGGAGCGCAACCTCGCACGCCAGGCCTTCCCCGGACCACGACCCACCGAGACGACGCTGTACGGGGTCTCCGACGCCGCCGACTTCCGGGCGAGCGTCGTGATGCAGCTCCACACCACCCTCGCCCGCTACCCCACCGATCCTGCGGTGACCGGCCTCGTCGACGATCTCCGCGACCGAAGCCCCGACTTCGCCCGGCTCTGGGAACGCCACGACGTACAGCCCGCACCGACGCTCACCAAGACCTTCCGTCACCCGATCGTCGGTGACGTCACCGTCGACTGCGACACCCTCACCCTCACCGAGCGCGATCAGCATCTCGTGCTCTACAGTGCACCGCCGGGATCCCCTGACGCCGAGGCGCTGGCTCTTCTGAACGTCCTCGGCACCCAGGCAAGCGACTATCTGCACTAGCGTTACGGCCGACCACGCCGGACACCGCCGCCGACAGGGTGACGTCCCGCTTCTTTTCGGCCGTGGTCTCCTCAGCCGGCACCGCCACCGGAAGTGTCCGCCTCGAACTCGGCCGAAGTCATCCGGGGGCGGGCATGGCGGAGTCCATCGGTATCAGGCGGCTCGTCCGAGGCCGGCGAGGGTCAGGTCCTGCTCACGCGCCGCGGTGAAGCCGACTTCGAGCGCACTCCCGCATGCTGGCGGCCCCACGGCGGGGCGGCCCGAGCACGTACCGGCGTGGGTGCACGAGCTGCTCGCCCCTCCTTCGGATCCCCGCGTTCGTCGAAGGGTGCGCCTTCGGCGTGCTGGCCTCCAACACCATGGCAGTAGTGCTCTCCCCCGCCTGCGGCCCGGCCGGAACCGGCTTCGTTCTCTCCTTCTCGACTCTTCGGCCCCGTCCAGTCAGCGGTTCCGCACCCGGTGGGCCCGCCACGACGTCCGCAGTCCCGACGGAGGAACGACCACGGTCCACGACGCTGTCGTCGGTGAACTACGCCTCCACCGCGACAGGCTCCCCGGCGACGACGTCACCCTCGTCGTCTGCTACCCCGGTAAGGACAGCGGCAGCGACGAAAGGCTGCCGCTTCTCGCAGCGCTCTCGCACACCGCCGAATGGCTTCTCGGGTCCTCTTCCAGGGGCACGTGCCGGGTGCTGGGGCCTTCGTCGGTCGCGTGCGCGCGACGCTCGCCGGAGTGCGTGGAGGGTCATGTCGACGATGGCGCGGAGCTGCTTCGGGCTCGCCCCCGCTCTGCCCGTGACCGCCGGAGACCGGTTCACGGCTGCCGTGTGTACGGCGAAGGCTTCGGTGTCCTGGACGGAGAGTCGGCCGGGTTTTCAGCGCGGCGGGCAGACGTTGGTGTCGGAAGCCGAGCGCTGTGCCTGAGTTCGCCTCCGCTCACTGGGTGCCGGGGCCCTCGGTGCACAGTGCGAGGCAGCACCTGCCATTCGCAGCCGCGCGAAGTCGCCCCCGGGAAGTCGGAGGATTCCGGCTGCCGCTACCCGGTGCTCGGCGACCCGCCGGTCGCCCGCCCGCTCCGGGATCGTGAGCTGCGCACCGGAGTCGTCCCGGTGTCGCCCGGTGGCACCGACAGTGCGCCTGTCGGTGAGGCCGCGCTGGACGCTCCTCGCGCCCGGCGAGGCCAAGTGGCCTGAACCGGCCTGTGCGAGCCGTTCGTCGGCCGGGAGCCTCCCTTGGACTGGGAGAATGATCAACCGTGCTTGGACATGGCCGTGGCGGCGGACGTCACGAGCCTGTCCGGAGGCTGTGTACGAAGGGGAGGGCAGGGGATGAAGGGCAGATTGCGGACTCGGTTCAGGTATTGGTTCGACGGCACCATGGACAGGGGGACGCCGGCACTGATCAGTTGGTTGGCGCTCTCTTCGGTCATGCTCATCGCGATGGCTTCGACCCTGGTAGTCCTGTTCACGGACACCGACGCGGAGAGCAACGGCGGCTGGCTGGGTGTCGCCTGGATGAGCCTCTTGCGGACGCTCGACGCCGGCACCATGGGCGGAGACACCGGCGGCCCAGTGTTCCTGGGTCTGATGCTGGCGGTGACGCTCGGAGGCATCTTCATCGTCAGTGCGCTCATCGGTGTTCTGACCGCCGGTCTGAACCAGAAGCTCCAGGAGTTGCGCAAGGGCCGATCACAGCTCATCGAGCGCGGGCACACCATCGTTCTCGGCTGGTCGGATCAGGTCTTCACCGTGGTCTCCGAGCTCGTCGAGGCGAATCAGAGCGAGCGCCGCTCGTGTGTGGTGATTCTCGCGGATCGGGACAAGATCTTCATGGAGGACTCGATCCGGGCCCGCATCCCCGACACCGGCAACACACGCGTCATCTGCCGCTCCGGAAACCCTCTCGTGCGGGCGGACCTGGAGCTGGTCAGTCCGGACACAGCCAAGTCGATCATGGTGCTGCCGCCTGAGGGCACCGACCGCGACATCGACGTCATCAAAGCCCTCCTCCTGCTGCACAGCCGACAGTGGACCGGAAGCCGGCCGCACGTCGTCTCCGCCGTGCACGACTCGGAAAACCTCGCAGCGGCTCAACTGGCCGCCGGTGAGCATGCTCTGGTGATCGACGCCGAGGACATCGCGGTCCGCCTCATCGCGCAGGCGCACCGCCAGACGGGCCTCTCGGCCGTCTTCAACGAACTGCTGAGCTTCATCGGCAACGAGTTCTACTTCTACGTCGAACCCGCCCTGGTGGGTTCGACGTACGGGCAGGCCCTGCACGCCTTCGAACTCGGCATTCCCGTCGGGCTGCGCAACGCCGTGGGGGACGTGCTGGTCAATCCGCCGATGGACAGCGTGATCGGCCCCGGGGACCAGATTCTCGTCGTCGCCGAAGACGATCTGCTCATCCGCCTCCGTGAGGCCCGCCCGACGATCGTCGAGTCGGCGATCACGTCGGCTTCGGTGCGGTCGCCGACGCTCGACCGAACCATACTGATCGGCGAGAACTCCCGTACCAGGAAGCTGGTCAGGCTGCTGGACAGCTTCGTTCAACCCGGTTCGACGCTTGACATAGCCGCGTCACGACAGCCGGATACAGGGATGGGCGAGACGCTCGTCAACCTGACACTGGGATTCAAGGTGTGCGAGCCCACTCGGAGGTCCTCGCTGGAGGCCCTGGACCTGGGCAGCTACCAGCACATCGTCGTACTCTCGGACGACACCATGGCACCCGGCCCCTCGGACGACCGGACCCTGGTGACCCTGCTGCACCTGCGGGACATCGAGGAGGCGCTCGGTGACCCGTACTCGATCGTCACGGAGATGAACGACGACGCGAACCGTGAGGTCGCCCAGGTCACCAAGGCCGACGACTTCATCGTGAGCACGAAGGTGATCAGCCTGCTGCTGACCCAGCTGACCGAGAACCGCCACCTGCATGCTGTGTTCACCGATCTGTTCAATCCGGAAGGCTCGGAGATCTACCTCAAACCGGCGCCCAACTACGTGGTCCCCGGAGCCGAGGCCAATTTCTCCACGGTGATCGAGGCCGCACGGCGCCGTGGGGAGACCGCCATCGGGTATCGGCTCGCCGAGCACAACGAGACACCTCCCCACTACGGGATCTTCCTCAATCCGTCCCGAAGTGCCCCGCTCGTACTCGGCTCGAAGGACGCGGTCGTCGTCTTCGCCGAAGAGGAGGCCACCGCGGTCGACGACGACGGAGGCAGCAGGTAGCCCGGTGGCGGTCGAGCTCCGTCCACAAGGCCGGGGCAAGCGCGGTGGGCGGTAGAGATCTTTCGGGTTGATCGCGTGCGGATCACCGCCGGAGTCCCGGTCCTGGACCCCTGAGGGGCCTTCACCGGGGTGGCTGCGCGGCGACGCTGCCTCCCACATCACAAGCCATGCCCTCTACCGAGCTGTTCCGGCCTCAGGTCGAGGATGGCGTTGCTGGTGGTTCCGGCTGTCGCACGTTGTGAAAGTCGGCCCTCCGGTGCCGACTGTGACGGGCGCGATCGACTGCGGAGCGAGCAGAATCACTGCCTGGGCGGGACGTCCGAATGTCTCAGGGGACGTTGTTTCACGATGTCTTGGGCAGCCCATCTGCCCGTCTCGACCCGTCTCGACCCGTCTCGGCCCGTTCGGCATGTCCCGGCTCGCTCGGCACGTCTCGGCATGTCGACCGCGGTGGCTTTTGATGTCCTTCGCCGCTTGTCCTTTCACCATGGAAAGAGGAAAGGCGCCGTTGTCGTCGGAGCTCAGCTGCGCGTCTGCGCAGGTGACCCTTCCCTGTGACTGCTGTGGTCGTGCACGGGGTCGGCGCCCGGCCCGTGGCGGAGCCGGAGGCTGATCAGCGCGGTGACGGTGAAGGCGGTGACGTGGTAAATCATGGCGTGCCGGAACGCGGCGTCGGCGTCAGAGGCGGGGGCGTAGTAGGCGAGTCCGGCCACGGTCACGCCGATGGATCCGCCGAGCTGCTGTGCTGTGGGCAGCAGTCCGGAGACCGAACCGGCGGCGGGGCCGTGCACCTGGGCCAGGACCAGGGTGAATACCGATGCGGTGAAGGCCCCGAACGCGGCTCCGCCGACGGCCAGCACGGGCAGGGCCGCCTGACGTCCCGCCGCCGAACCGATGAGCGGGGCAATCGCCAGGCACATCCCGGCCAGCACCAGGGACGCGGCGGTGAGCACCGTCGGCCCGTGCCGACGGATGAGAACGGGCGCGGCTCTGCTGCCAAGAACGGCGGCGGCAGCGAACGGTGCCGACGTCAGAGCGGCCGCCGGGGCCGAGTATCCGACGGTGGACTGAAGGTGGAGGAAGAGCAGGTAGGTGAAGGAGGGCACCCCCGTGTTGAACGCGAACACCAGCAGTATGCCCCTGCGTGCCGACCGGTCACGCAGCACCGCGGGATGGATGAGCGGGTCAGGCCGGTACGGGAGGCTTCGGACGAAGTAGGCGAGGGCGGCCACAGCCACGGCGAAACCGGCCCACGTCCACCAGGGCCAGCCTGCTTCCCGCCCCAGCGCCAGGGGCAGGATCAGCGCACCGGCTCCTACGGTGACCAGCAGCGCACCCAGCTTGTCGACGCGGAGTCCGTCAGCCCCGCGGGTGCGGGGCAGCACGGTGGCTCCGGCCAACGAGGCGAGCGCCACCGGCACGGCGAGGAGCATGATCGGCCGCCAGCCGAGGCCGAAGAGATCGGCACTGAGGACGAGGCCGCCGATCAGTGGGCCGGCCAGCGACGCGACGGCCATGGTGGCGCCGTACAGACCAAGGGCGCGCGGCCGGCGCGCCGCGGGGGTGACGGCTGGGATGAGCGACAGGACCTGAGGGGCGACCAGGCCACTGCCCCCGCCCTGCACCAGCCGGGCCGCGATCAGCCACGCGGTGTCCGGGGCACACGCTCCGGCCACCGAGCCTGCGATGAAGACCACGGTGCCGGCCATGAACAGCCGACGGTAGCCGTAGCGCTCGCCCAGCCGCGCTGCGGGGATGAGCAGGCACGCGTACGTCAGGGTGTATCCGGCCAGGACCAGTTGCACGGCGCCAGGACCGGCGCCCAGAGCGGTCTGGATCGCTGGAGCGGCGACTTGGGCGACAGTGACGTTGAGGAGTTGTACGAAGGTGGCGCTGAGCAGGACGGGCAGCACGAGGCGTCCGCCGCTCACGGCAGCAAACCTGCGGCAAGCTCGAGAGGCCGGGCGGCGAACGGACTGTGGCTGCCGGGAAGTGTGCGCACGGTGAACGAGTTGCCGGGCACGGCCCGGTCGGCTTCCGCGATCATCAGATCCTGCACGGCCGTCGGCAGCGCCCGGTCGTCGGCGCAGCGTAGAAAGGTACGCGGGATACGCCCCCACCGTCCCGGAGTCACGATGACCGGTGTGGTGGGGATGGCCAGCGGCAGATCGGGGCTCAGTGCCGAGCGCCAGCGGTCGAAGCGATCCGGAGGGGTGTCGTGGTAGTGGGTCTGCCGCAGTTCCTCGACGTAGGCGGGGTCCGATGAGAGCGGGTTGATCCGCACGGCACCCAGTTCCCAGGGGTCGCCGAGGTTGAGGTTCTGGCCTCGTGCCGTGGCGTTCTCGGGCGAGCCGAGGTAGTCGAAGAATCGTGGCCGTCCGGCGGGTACGAAGGCGGTGAGGTAGACGATTTCGTCGACGAGTTCGGGTGCCCGCTCGGCGGCCAGTGAGGCGGGGCCGCCGCCCGCACTGTGTGCGACCAGCACGACACGGCTGTGGTGGCGGGCCTGGCGCAGCGTGTCCAGCACGGCCGCCGCGCAGTCGTCCATCGTCGTGGCGGCGAGTGCGGACTTCTCGGTGAGCAGGCCCGGCTGGCCCGGCTGGAGGTATCCGCTGGGCAGCGGTGCGCCGAAGCCGTGCCCCGGCAGGTCGACGGCCATGCTCGCGGCACCGAGTCCGGCGAGTGCGCGCTGTGTGGCCGCCCATTGTCCGGAGCTGTGCCAGGCCCCGTGTACGAAGACGAAGACGGTGTCCCAGGAGGAAGAATCAGTCATGACCACATTCCATGCGGCCTGCCCTCCGTCATCCAGTGAAAGATCTGACAAGGTGGCTGGTGATACTTATGGGGTATGGCGGGAGGGTGGCATGGAAGCGCGGCACCTGAGGTACGCATTGGCCCTCGCCGAACACGAGCACTTCGGCCGGACGGCGGCTGCGCTGGGCATCGCGCAGCCTCCGCTGTCCAGGCAGATCGCCGACCTTGAACGCGAGGTGGGCACCCGCTTGTTCGATCGCACCCGCCAGGGGGTGTTCCCGACGGCAGCGGGTGCGGCCTTCCTCTCCCGGGCGCGCAGGGCGCTCGACGAGATCAGGGCGGCCTCGGTCGACGCGGCCAGGGCAGCACGCGGCGAGACAGGCCGGCTGCGCCTGGGGTTCATCGCCTCGGCGCTCCTCGAACCCCTGCCGGACGTCCTTGGCCGGTTCGGCCGTGAGCGGCCGGAGGTGCGGCTGGAACTGCACGAGATGGCGACCAACCGCAGCACGGCCGCACTGGTCGCCGGCGAACTGGACGTGGCGATCGGCCTCGGCCGGCCGCGGGGCGTGGGGGCCGAGCAGTTGGTATCGGTGCCGATCGGGCACGACCACCTGGTCGCGGTCGTGAGCAACACGCACCCCTACGCGGGTCAGCCGTCGGTGGACGTGGACCGGCTGCGGCAACAGCCGCTGATCGTGGCGCCGGGCGAGGACGAGCCCGCAGTCGCCACCGGGCTGCGGAAACTTCTGGGCAAGGACTCCTCAGCGCTCTCCGGCGCCACCGTCGCGAGGGACGTCCACACGATCATCGGTCTCGCCGCATGTGGTGTGGGCGTCGGTCTGGGGCCCTCCCGCATGCTGGCGGCCCCACGACGGGGCACGTGGTTCTGCGAGGTCACCCCGCGCACTCCCCTGCCCGATCTGGTTCTGTCTTTCAGCGCCCGGGACCGTTCCCCGGCACTGAACGCATTCCTCGACGTCATCCGCACGAACTGCCCCGATGTCGGTGCCGCACTCGACCAACGGCTCGGTCCGCGAACGCCACAAGAGCAAACGGATCGCGATTCGGCCTCTACCTGAGTTCAGCCTCACCAAAGGAGTGGGAGAAGACCGGGCCTGACACGTCGCCACGGTCAGCGGACGGAGCGACACCGAACCCGAGCAACGCCACCTCAAGACATCTCAGCCAAATGCCCCGAGATCGCGGCCCTCACCCGTCACGTCCGGTCGTTCGCGACCGTGCCGACCAAGCACCTGGGCAAGCACCGGACTGGCTCGATGCCGTCCGGCAGGACGACCTCCCCAGCCTCCACACCCGCGCCACGGGACTCGAACGCGACCGGGACGCTGTCATCTCCGCCTCCGACCTGGCCCTGCCCTGGAACTCAGGCGTTGCCGAAGGACATGTCAACAAGATCAAAATACTCAAGCGCCAGATGTTCGGGTCGTGCGGGCTTCACTCCTGCGGAGACGGGTTCACTCCTGCGGAAACGGTTCTCATGTCCGGAAAAGCGAACGAGGCGACGTCCGGTCAGCGGCCGGAGAGGCAATCGGGTGTCCGGCCGTCCGCATGGTCAGGCTTCCGGTGCGAAGAGCGTGATCGCGTCGACGAGGTCGGCCGGGGCTTCCAGCGGCATCAGGTGACCCGTGTTCGGGATGACCATGAAGCCGGCTCCGGAAAGGTAGGGCACCAGATTGTCGCGGAGCACACCGACGGGCTCGACCTGGTCGTTCTCTCCGGCCACGACGAGGGCTGGGACACCGATCATGAGGGTGTGCCTGGAAATGTCCTCCGCGATGCCGCGCAGTGGCCATTCCGTGCGGGCGGCACCGGCGCTGGCTCGCGAGTCGGTCGCGACTCGGGACTTGATCGATTCGGGCAGTTCGGTCGCGGTGAGGACGTGGTCCCGTGCGCCGGCGACGGACTCGTCGGAGTCGTAGGCGTGGGAAAGGCCTTCGCGGTACTCGGCGGTGATCCCCTCGGAGGGCTTCGCCGGACCGGATCCGACGAGGACGATCCCACGGAGGCCCGCGGGCCGGGTAGAGGCGACCAGCTGCGCGACCTTGCCCCCCATGGAGTGTCCGACGAGGACGTAGTCCGTGAGGCCCGCGTCGGCGATGACGGCGAGCGTGTCGTCCGCGAGCTGACGGAGCGTGTAGGGGCCGGGCAGGCCGCTCGACCGGCTCCACCCACGGAAGTCGACAGTGAGCACGTCGCGACTGGGGAGACGGTCGACGACCAGGTCCCAGGTACGGCCGGAACCGCCCCAGTAGTGCAGGAACACCAGGGTCGGTCCGACCCCCGCGCGGTGGTCGTAGGTGGGCAGAAGTGGCTGCTGTGTCGTGTTCGTCATGGCTCTCTCTCGATCACTTCGCTGGGGCGGTTTCTCCTCTTTCATTGAATCTCCTCAGCGGTTTCCGGGCATCGGCGCGACTGGTCGCCCGATGGTGGAAACTGGACACATGACCGTGATCCGGCAGATGACCTACCAGCCCGCCGGGCACCGTGCTGCCGCTGTCGAGATGCTGACGTTCGAGCGCCTTCGCGAGCTGAACGACAGCGGGACACAGCGCGCCGACTTCCACGTCCTCGCCCTCGTCGACGCCGGGCGCGGAGCAGTCACGGTGGACTTCCTCCGGCGGCCGCTCAGGGAACGGTCCGCCGTATGGATCGCCCCTGGAGCGGTACACCGATGGGACGACATCGCCGACCTCACAGGAGACCTGGTGCTGTTCGTCCCGACCGCGCCGGTCACCCACGCCACCCGGGAGCTGGTCGCGTCCCCGGACCTGGTCGCGCAGTGGAGCGTCCCCGATGCCGACTGGCCTTTCGTCGACGCTGCGCGCGGCCACCTCCTCCTCGAAGCGTCCGCCGCACCCGGGGGCACCGCGGCGGAGGTGCCCGAGATCCTGCTCTCCGCACTTATCGCCCGACTCCGGCCACCGCAGATCGACGCGCGGCCGGCAAACCCGGTATTCCGACTGTTCCGGACCGCCGTCGAAGCGCACTTCCGGGAACACCACGACGCCAGCTATTACGCCCGCGCACTGGGATATGCGCCCCGCACCCTCTCAAGAGCGGTGCAGCAAGCCACCGGACGCACCGCGAAGGCGTACATCGTCGACCGGATCGTCCTGGAGGCAAAACGGCTCCTCGCACACGACCGCCTCACCGCGGCCCGCTGCGCCAGCGGACTCGGCTTCCCCGACGCATCCAACTTCTCGGCGTTCTTCCGTACGGCGACGGGCGTGCCCCCAGGCGCATGGCAGGCGACGGTAGGAACCTACGTGTGAGGCCCTATCGCTCTGCCCATCGTCGTCGACAGGGAGAGCGATACGGCGAACGGCAGCTGACCGTGCTGCCGATCGCTCCGCCGACCTGGCCCGCCGCGCCGCTACCGCCGCTTACGGCGCCGAGACCGTCTCCTATGTGGGATTGGCTCGTCATGGGGCGGGATACGTGAAGTTGGGTGTTCCGGACGGGCTGTGGGAGATCGCGGAGCCACTGATCCCGCCGTCGACGGTGCGGCCGCAGGGCGGTGGGGCCCAGGACACGCCTGGTGACACGCTGTTCGCCACGATCATCTGCGACCTGGTCAGCGGATGCGCCTGGCGAGCCCTGCCACCGTGCTCCGGGATATCGAAGTCGACGGCCCACCACAGGTTCCTGATCCGGTCGAGAGTCGGTGTCCGGGGCCGGCTGCGCGAGGAGATCCTGTACCGCCCGGACGACACCGGCCTGCTCGACCTCTCCCGCGCGGTCCTGGACTCCGCGCGCGTGAGGGCTGGAAAAGGGGCGAACTCACAGATCCGAGACCCGTGGACCGGGGCAAGCCGGGTTCCAGGACGCACGTCTCGGACGCGAACGGCCTGCGCCTCCTTGTCGGCGTCTGCGCGGCCGACGTCCGCGACAGCCTCGCGCCGAAGCCCATGATCACCTGTCACCAAAGGGGACACGACCCCCACCGCGGCCGCTGCTTCAAGCCCCGGCATCTCCACGCGGACAAGGCATACGACGTTCCTCACCTGCGGAAATGGCTACGGGGCAACCGTGTCGGTGTCCGCATCACCCGCAAGGGGGGCGAGTCCAGCAAACGCTTGGAACGCCGCAGACGGGTCATCGAACGCTCGTATCTCGCCGTCGATCTGGACACCCTGCCCTTGAACCAGCCCGTTCCCGCCGCGTATCTGCTGAGGAGCCCTCAGCACAAGGCAGCTCGTCAACTCGAAGCGAAACTGGGCCATTCAGTGAGCCTGCCCCAGACCGTCGATGAAGGCGTTTTCTACTCGCTCTTCCTCATCGGGCGGACCAAGGGCTACGACACCCACTGGCGAGCCACCATCACCTGGTGGGACGGCTAAGACATCCACCGCCGCACCCTCTCCGGCCGGGACGGCAAGGACCTCCGGGTCGTCCCCACGGACGACAACCGATCCGGCTGACACCCGGTATCCGCCCAGCAGGCCAGCCTGCTACCTGCGACGACACGTAATCCGGCACACCATCCCTGAACGTCTCGACCAGCAGGGACACCGGAAGAACCGAGGTTCACGAGGCGGTCGGCCCACCGCTTTCGACAGCGAGCGCTGCAAGAAGCCCAACACCGTCGAACGCACGATCAACCGCCTCAAAGACTTCCGGGCCGTCGCGACCCGCTACGAGAAGCGCGCCTACATCTACCTCGGCACCATCACACTCGCAGCCCCTCGCCACACGGATCCGCACATGATGCGAGAAACAGGACCTGACGAGCCGACAGTGCCCACACCACCGTTCACCATGCACGAACTCGTACGTCCGCACACCCTGATCACGGAACCATCTCGGTGCCTCCACTTTGCCCTCGCGAGCGTCATGATGATCTCTCCACGACGCAAACCCTGAGGACCCCGTGCGCACCAGTACCATCACCGCGCTCATCGCGGCAAGCTTGCTCGCTTCCCTAACCGCATGCGGCAGCGAAGACCCGTCATACACCGTCAGTTTGCACAGCAACAAGGATGGTTCGGCCACGGCCTACTTGAACCTGCCTGATGCCACCAGCGACGATGCGGAAGCGGCGATCCGCGACTACGCCACCACGATCAACGGATCGGAGTGGGTGACCATCCTGGTTTCCGAGGAAACCGGCCCCGACGGCAAGCTCATATGCAGCGCCACCTGGATGAAGGACGAGAAGGCCGCGCAGAAATGGGGCGGTCTCTTCAAGTCCGACACGTGGCCCGGTCTCGACGTGCGGTGCCCCCATCGCAGCCAAGAGAGCACCTGATCTGTGTAGCGGGGGTAATTCAGCATGATTGACGACCTCGTGCACGATGGGAGACGTCGCTGCGTCCGTGCAGGTCAACGGCTCGGGCGTCGCGGCAGTGCAAGCCACCGGCCTGCGGTGGCGCCTATCGTGCACGAGGTCGTTAGGGCGCGCCGGTACACAACTTGCCGTCGAACACCCCGCTTGGACAGCAGGCCGACCTGAATGACAGCCAGCCAGACCCTGATCCTGCTCGTGAAGAGCATCCCATCGATCCGCTCGCGTCGCGGCCGGCGACGGCGCAGGCCCGGCAAACTCCACGTCGACAATGGCTACGACTACGCCCACCTGCGGCCATGGTGAGGCACTGCTTCTTGGATCATGTTCGAGGCCGGATGACGAGGGCTGCGAACGCGACGGTACCGAGGTAAACGAAGGCGCGTTTCTCGTAGCGGGTAGCGACGGCCCGGAAGTCCTTGCGGCGGTTGATGGTGCGCTCGACGATGTTGCGTTTCTTGCAGGGCTCGCTGTCGAAGCCGGTGGCGCGGCCCCTCGGGAGCCTCGGTTCTTGCGGTGTCTTTGCTGGTCGAGGCATTCGGGAATGGTGCGCAGCATGCTGCGGCGTCGCAGGTACCAGTGGGTTTCTGCGGGACGTGTGCGCCTGCCGACCAGGACGCGGTCGGGCCGGGTACGAGGCTGGCCGACTACGGTTCGGGACACCGATACCTGCTCCAGGACCCGCTAAAGCTGGGGCCCGTCACTGTGGCGTCCGGGTGTCAGAACGAACGCGAGGGGCCGGCATCGCCCCTCGACGACGAGGTGGATCTTGGTGGTGAATCCGCCGCGGAAACTCCCCAGGCACCCCCTGATCTGACCACCACCTCCAACCGGGCGACCCGTTTCCGCAGTACTGGATCGATGTGGTTCGTCCCCTGCTCTGCCCCCTTTTGAGGAACGGCGGCGGGGGGACACCCTTCCTCGCACCGGCGGCGTGCTGATGGGCTCGTACCGCTACCGAGTCCACCGGCACGTCCCCGTCGATCCCGCCCGTCGCGTCCTGGGCTGCCTGGACGCGGGACAGCAGCATCTGCAAGGTCCTATCGGCTGACCAGAGACGATGCCGTTTGTGGACCGTCTCTCACGGCGGCCCGAACCGCGGGGACAGATCCCGCTACTGCACCCGGTCCGCCATTGGTAGAGATGCCCGTTGATCACCCGCCGGTGGTCACTCCACGACCACCCCGCGCACCACCAGGGGGCAGGAACGACTCGAGCCGATCCCACTCCGCATTCGTCATTCCCACCACCCTTGAAGTAAGCCTGGCTCCCAACTCCCCACCCATGTCGTGAGATCCGAGAAACAGTGCCTAGTCGGTGCCGCCGCCCCACAGCACGAAGGACCAGGACCAAGCCTCAGTCTCCTACGCCACCGGCGTCCCGGTCGCGGCAGCGGCGATCGTGCCGCCGCCCCAGAAACACGTCCCGCCGGTGATCTCACACCGATCTCCCTGCTCCGGCTTCGTGACCGCCTCGGCCAGGAGCACCTCCCAGCGGGCCGCAGTCGTCGCCGTTCTCGTCGATGCGGTGAGGGCAGGGGTCGCGCTCGTATCCGGTCCGGATCCCCTCCCCGGACCTCAGAGGCCCGTGTGGGGCGTTTGCCACTGGAGCGCGGACGATGCGGATGTCGAGGATGTACGCCTCCGTTGGCCAGCTCTCGCTCACCTATTTGGGTGAATAGACCGCCGCGACATCTGCGCGTCCCGAACATCGCCCGGCTCGGTTGGACACCAGGCGGCACCGCCGTATCCGCCGACTGCGATCACCCATACTCAACCTGTCGCGTAAATGGGCTCATGACGGTTTTAAGCCTATTCTCCGGGGCGCCCTGGTAGGACGGTACGAGGTCGATCAGGCTGGGTCTGACCAATCGCTTCTGTTTGATGCTCCAGAGGAGACGAACGTGCGCGCTTACTACCGTGTCGGTGCTGTCGCCGCTTCCTTCGCACTGGCGGGCGGAGGACTGTTGGGGGTGGCCTCGCAGGCCGCAGCCTCCCCGTCGGCGCTTTCCTGTAGCTCTCCCAGTTATCTGACCGGAAGTGGAGGACACCGCGGCGCCTCCATCAGGTGTACGGGTGCGGCCTTCACCGGGGTCGTCGACTGCTACAAGCCCGGGTACGGCACCTACCGCCACTTCGGCAACCGTGCGGAATCCGGTGGGACATCGACCACCTGGTGTGATCTGAACGCAACTGTCTCGTTCGCGGGGGCCACACCCGCCTAAGGACTTCAGTCCGAAGGGTCTGGTCAACTGCGCCGACTGCGCCCTGCCCAACCTCTCCGTACTGACGTCTTCTGGCTCGGGTAGCGAGCCGGCGACGACGTCACGACCCCGGCATCGCGACTGCCGGGGTCGTGGCGGTTCGCGTCGTAGCCACGGCCGTACAGCTGTCCGCAGCCCTCGGGACGCGGCAACGTGTATCGGTGTGTGGTCGCCGTCTTCCGCAGGTTCGTTTGGCACCGGGCTGAGCCCCCGCCGGCACTGCCAGCAAACCGGCCGCCTCGGGGGGCCGTTCCTCTCCGACCAGGTCAAGCCGCACAGCGTCGTGAGCCGATTCTCGTCATCGTCGGAGGCTGCGTGGCAGCCGCAGTGTCGTAGAGGCGCCCCCGACCAGTCGTGTAGGGCCTCGGTGGCGGTGCCGTGCATCACGAGGGCAGGGCTTTTCCCTCCGGCGCCTTGGCTGGCCCGAGCAATAATGATCAACCTCGTAAGTCGTGACGAAAAGCCCCCAGGGTCAGAGGCGGCGGTCACGGGTGTGGGGCTACGGGCGCCACTGGGGCCGGTAGTCCGGGTGGTCGGCATGTGCCTGCGCGAGGTGGCGCACTGCCATGTCGACGGCCATGCGTTGCATGCTGGCCGCGTAGCGATTGAATGCGTCCGGAAGCCCTTCACTCGTCTCGGGCGATGTGTACTGCTTCAGCAGGCCTCGTGTCGCTTCAACCTCACGCAATACCTGTGCTGGGTCGTGCAGGGCGATGTGTTCGACGCGGGCGGCGTCCTCGTCGGAGCCGCCGAACTCCGGGCCGGCAGTGACCAGAGGGGGGACGTCATCGTCCGAGGACGCCGCGGAGTAGATGCCCGTCCCCCATGCCTGCCAGGCCTCTCCCTTGCCGCCGGCGGCAACAGCGGCCGCCTCCCGTTCGTCGAGCCGGGCTCGGAGGAAGGCCATCAGGTCGGCGGTCATGCAGTGCTCCCGGGCCGGTTGGCGGGGTCCTCGTCGTGTGGGTAGTCGGGGTGCTCGACGTAGGGTGCGGCAAGCAGCCGAAGCTGAAATTCGGCGTTCCGGCCGGACAGCCCTGCGGTTCCCAGGTAGGGCGCCACGGTGTCGTCAAGCAACGCGAGGCGCGCTTCAGCGACGGCGACGGAGAAGCGAGCGTGCTTGGCGGCGTCCTCGGGTGCGACACCGAAGCGTTCGGGCTGCGTGAGCACCACGTTGCCGGCGAAGCGGGCCTTCTCCAGCTCCTCGTCGAAACGAGACCGGATGAAGACCACAAGGTCGAGGGTCATGCGGAGCTCCTTGAGTGGTTGAGCCCGGCGCGCGCATGGCTGTTCCGGGTCCATGCCGATGATGACCTTGATACCGAGGTCGGAGAGGTTGGACCGGTAGCCGTCCCGTGGGGTCGGCGCGGCAAGCGGGTACGGGCCTTGACGCGTTCCCTGATGTGGTCGCACTGGATGAGCCACTGGTCCCGGACCGGGCTCCGGCGTGTCTCGTACACGTCGCCGCACGGGTAGCGCAGCTCTTCGTGGGCGACCTGCTCGAGGTGGTCGGTCTTGATCATGCAGGACTCCTGGGTTGGTCGGTCATCTTATTCGACCGTGGCGCCCTCGTTGCCTTTGGCCGCACGGGTGAGCGTTGTCCCGCATGGCGAACATCCTCTTCGTGCGACGCCCCTGACCAGCTCCGAGAGTTCAGGACGGGTCCTGCTCCCGGGGTTATCGCGGGCGTTTCCAGGGCGCTCGGCCCGATGGTGCCTCGCCGGTGTGAGCCGGAGACACAGCAGAGGGTGGAAGCGGAAGCCGCCTTGATAGGCGGTGCGGCCGACGCCTTGTCGGAAGACTCACTGTCGGAGTGGCAGCTGATCTGTCCGGCATGTGCCTGCGGGAATCGACCTACCGTCACGCGTGGATGACCTGCGCACCGTCCGTTCCCGGCGTCATCGCGGGTCCGACCGGGCAAGGTGGTAACCCGGGTGGGGCGGGTGTCCCACTGGGCGTGTGGCTCCCACCGCGACCGTGCTTCACGCGGGGCCCCGTCCTCCGTACCACCCCTGCGCGAGTGATGGCGCGGTACGGTCCCTGCCCGGGAGCCGTGTGCTTCCGCGGCCCGACCGGCCTCCCGCGTGCCCTGCCCCTCCGCCTGCGTGCACGCACCCCCACGCGGAGGGAGGACGGGGTGACGTTCCACGGATCGGTTTCTAGTGCCGCATCAGGCAACGTTCGCCTCTTCGGGCGTCGACTGGCAGTCGGCCAGACGCCCACATCCAGTCGTAGGAACGGAACTGTGTCGGCCAGTACTCACGTAGGGTGCCTGGGTGTTCAATCGGCTTGAGGTCAGTGTGTTGCCACCGGGACCCCGATGGGCTGCCCAGTTGTCTTTCCGGATCGATGGCGAGGAAGTGGTAGCTGCGGCGATCGGAGAGGGAGGCCGCGGCCCGTTTGTCGAGGAGGCGTTGCCGGCCCAGGGTCAGGGGCCACTCTGGGCGATCGGCGAGGGACGTCGTGTAGTACTGGGTGAGCCCGAGTGCACGGGCGGATGCTGTGGCTATTTGTCTGTGTTCGTGCAGCGTCACGGTGGGATCGTGGAGTGGTCCGACTGGCAGGTACCCGTTGACGAGGCGCACCCTCCGGTTTTTCACTTCGACGCCGATCAGTACGACGCCGAACTAACCCGCGCGCTGACCAAGTTTGCCTCGTAGCAGTCCGCCGCGTGGGTAGTTCCCTGCGCGGCTGGCCAGGCCAGAATGATCACGTGGCTGGACGTGTACAGGTCCGTGAGATCGATGACGACAAGGGCAGACGGCTGCTGCGGATCATCCGCAGGGGCACCGGGTCGGTGGTGACCTGGCGACGGGCCCAAATGGTGCTGTTGTCCGCGCAGGGGATGCCGGCGGCGAGGATCGTCGAGGTGTCTTTCACCAGCGACGACCGCGTCCGGGACGTGATCCACAACTTCAACACGGACGGTTTCGACTCGCTGTATCCGAAGTACTCCGGCGGCCGGCCGAAGACGTTCACGCTGCCCGAGCGCCGCGAGATCAAGAAGATCGCCAAGTCCAAGCCGACCGAGCACGACCTGCCGTTCTCGACCTGGAGTCTGACCAAGCTGGCGGACTTCCTGGTCGCCGAGGGGGTGGTCGACGACATCAGCCACGAGGGCCTGCGCATCCTGCTCCGCGAGGAAGGCGTCTCTTTTCAACACCTGAAGACGTGGAAGACCTCCCGCGATCCGGACTGCGCGGCCAAGAAGGCCCGCGTCGAGCACCTCTACGCGATCGCCGACGGCGAGGTCGTACCCGATGACGGTGAAACCGAAGTCGTCTTCTGCGTCGACGAGTTCGGGCCCCTCAATCTGATGCCGCATCCAGTCGGCAGTGGGCCGAACGGGGCGGCAAGCGCAAGGACCCTGACCGCGAACCCCGCCGACGACGCCGGGCCACCTACAACCGCTACGGCGGAGTGCGACACCTGTTCGCCGCCCTGGACCTGGCCAAGGACAAGCTCTATGGCCACATCAAGCCGGTCAAGAGACGGACCCGGTTCCTGGAGTTCTGCCGGTATCTCCGCAGCCTTTACCCGCCCCAGGTCCGGATCGCGATCATCAGTGACAATTCCTCACCCCACCTGACCACGAAGAAGTGTCAGCGCGTCGGCACCTGGGCCGCGACGAACAACGTCGAGATGGCCTACACCCCGGCCAACAGTTCCTGGCTCAACCGCATCGAAGCCCAGTTCACCGCCCTGCGCTACTTCACCCTCGACGGCACCGACCACGCCGACCACAAAGAGCAGGGCAGCATGATCCGCCGCTACATCATCTGGCGAAACCGCCACGCCAACGACCAACGCCTACGGACCGTCATCGACAGGGCAAACGTTGCCTGATGCGACACTAGAGCGGGCCTTCGAAGAACCCGAGGACGCTCGCCCGGTCGAACTGCCGGGCTGCCACGTCCTTCCTGGCGATGGTCCAGTACACGTAACCGTCGATGCGGCCGCTCCACTGGGCCAGAAGCGCCCAGTCCTCGGGGCCGGGCAGCTCCCATGGCCCGGCCCCACGGTCCTGCGCCTCCCCCGCAGCCTCGGCCGCCCACGATGCCGACGCCGTGACGGGGTCGGCCTCACCGTAGGAGTCGGTGGAGTAGCCGTCGATCTGCAGATGAGTCCCCTTCAGGCGCCCCCAGTCCTCGTAGCGCACCTGCGACCATGCCCGGCGCAGCTCCGCGGCGTGGGGATGCCGTGCCGGGTCGTAGAGCACCGAGTTGTCCGGCAGGGAGACGTCGTACTGGAGCCGTAGCTCTCCGTGCAGGAGGTGGTCCGTGTCGCTCCACGGGTGGTTCGATGCGGGCCCGTGGTTCCGGGGGCGTTCCGTGACGGGCGTACCGGCCGGGACGTACAGTGCTTCGCCCGAGGCGTCGCACTCCTCGACGTCGATGTGTGCGAACAGCAGGAGATGGCCGTCGGGGGGCAGGGGGAGGTTCGTCGCGGCCTCGGGTATCGCCGCGAGGTCCAAGGAGGCGATGAGGCGCAGTCGCTCCGGGATGTCGGGGGCGTCGGCGGGCAGCAGCACGGGGCCGCCCAGGCGTCCGACGACCGGGCCGTCCACGTCGGTCGCGAGGGTCGCGCACGGGCGAGCGGCGGCGAGCCACCTCTCCACGTCCGGGGACGGGACACCGCTCGCGAGGGCCTGTGTACGGACGCGGTTCAGTTTGTCGAGCATCTCGGGTCTCATACGAGGAACCTAGCGGCTGTCCGGGAGCGGGGTTCAGGGGCTCCCGGGGACCATGCCGTGCTGGTGGGCCCAGATGACGGCCTGTACGCGGTCCCGGACACCGATTTTGGTCATGGCCCGTCCGAGGTGGGATTTGACGGTGCTGGTTTCGACCACCCATCTTGTCGGCGATCTCGGCGTTGGACAGTCCTCCTGCCAGGAGTTGGAGCACCTCGGTCTCCCGGCGGGTGAGTTCCTGGCCGGTCACGAGTGGTGCGCCGCTCGGGGGTGTGCGGCGGACGAACTCGGTGATGACCCTCCGGGTGACGGTCTGGTCGAGGACACCGCGGCCGTCGGCGAGGCGGCGGACGGCGTCGATCAGGTCGTCGGGGTCGGCGTCCTTCAGGAGGAAGCCGCCGGCGCCGGCCTCGAGGGCTCCGAACACGTACTCGTCCAGGTCGAAGGTGGTCACGACGAGGACCGATGGGGCCTCCGGTCCGGTCGACACGATCGCGCGGGTGGCTTCGATCCCGTCGCCTCCGGGCATCCGTACGTCCATGCACACGACGTCCGGTGCGAGCCGGGCTGCCATGTCGACCGCGGTGGGGCCGTCGGTGGCTTCGCCGACGACCTCGATACCGTCCGCGTGTTCCAGGATGTAGCGGAACCCGGCTCGCACCATCATATGGTCGTCGGCCAGCAATACGCTGAAGGTTTCCGTCCCCAGCGTCTCAGCGCAGCAACACCTCGCTCGTGCGGGAGAAATGCTTGTCTCTCGGCCTTCTGCGACTCGCGTCAGCGGGCCTGGGGCGAGGGGGCGTCCTGGTCGAGGATGTGCACCAGTTGGTCGACGGTGGCGGGCATGTGCAGGTGCAGAAGGGCGAGGTCCAGCCCCTCATCGCCGAGGACCGTCAGCAGGGCGCGGTCGCCGACGGCCTGGATGAGGACATGACGTCCGGCGCAGCGGGTCGTGACGTCGCGGAGTGTGCCGCCTTCGGCTTCGTGGGCCAGGCGTTGGCCGAGGCTGAGGGTGGCGGCGGAGAGCGCCGCGATGGATTCGGGGTGGACGGTCGCGGCGTCCGCTGCGACCAGGAGGCCGTCGCCGGTCGACAGGACGAGGTCGTGCACTCCCATGACCCGTTCCCGCAGAGAGGTCATGATCTCGACGAGAGGGTCGGGGTGCGAGGTGCCGGACATGTAGCTCCTGGTGTGGTGGAAGAGTGGTCCAGAGGAGGTCAGGGTTCTGGACTGTTGATCAGTCGGGTGTGGACGCGGCGTAGCACGCTGATGTCGGGCCGGTGGGCGTCGACGCCGTCCGGCGGACGGGGCAGGGTGCCGGGGCGGCGTACCGGCAGCGGGGTCGGCCGGCGGTCACGGCCGTGGGCTTTGAGGCGGCGGGCCAGTAGCAGGTTTCGGGCCTTGGCCTGTGTCCGGCGGCGCGCGTTCACGAGCGGTCCGTTCCGCCCAGTTGGTGGGCGCCGGGAGTGCGCCGGGGCAGGGTGACCACGGGGGCGGGTTCAGCGTTGCGGGCTTCGGGGGCCGGGGCGCGCGGGGCCGTGCTCGGGCGGGTGTCCTTCACGGCAGTGGTCTCCTCGAGGAGGCCGAGGGTGTGCATCCGCGCGAGGTCGAGCATGACCGCGTATGTCCCGCGCCCCAGGGCGAAGGCCAGATCGCGGGGCGTGCGCCGGTCGTTGGCGGCCCGCAGCAGGGTCCCGTACCGGGACGGGAGCAGGGTGGGGACCGGTTCGGCGGGCTGGACGCGCAGAGTGGCGAGGGTGCTCGCCGGCATCCACAGGCCGTCAAGGGTGGCGAGGCGGCGGGTGGTCTCCGCGGCGATCCGCCGAGGGGCGAGCCCGGGGCCGCTGACCGGCACGGGGACCGGCCCGGTGACCTCCCAGCCCTGGGGTGGGGCGAGGGCGAGGGCGAAGGCGGCGTCGAACACGGCTGCCACGCAGAGGACTTCGAACTCCGTCGGTGTCAGCAGGCCGCGGGCCGACAGTTCGTCCGCGAGTCGGCCCTCCTCGTCGCGGCAGGCTGCCAGGACCGTGGTCCAGGCGGTGTCCGCTACGCGCCCCGATCTGAGAAGTATCGATTCCGCGCCGGGGGCGCCGGGGGTGTCGATGCTCACGACAAGCCCTTGCCGTACATGTATCTGACCACCGGGCGCGCCTGCGACGAGTACCGTGCCGTCGCGCTTCTGGTCGTGCAGGGTGTTGAGCACCGCGGAGACGTTGCGCGGTCCGTCCGCCCGGGTGGTCACGCTGCCTCCTGGGCCGGGTAGAGGTCGAGGTGGCGCAGTACCAGGGCCAGGTTGGCGCGCTCGCGCTCCAGGGCCACCACCAGCAGCAGGGGGTCGCCGCAGCCGGGCAGTACGCGCAGCACCAGTTGGTGCCGGGCGCCGGTGACGACCACCGTCTCCAACTCGCCCTCGGCACCGGCTGAATGTAGCCGTTCATCGACGAGTACGGCCAGTCGGCAGCATTCGTCGGCGCCGAGGTCCTGGGGGCCCGCCGCACCGTACGACAACCCGGAGACCCCGTCCACCAGGGAAACTCCCGTCACTCCGGGCACCTGAAGCAGGCGACCCAAAGAGTCTTCGACCGAGGACACTGGTCCCGTCCCTCCCTCCCGAGGCTTCACTTTCGGACAGTCAGCACAGTAGTTTAAAGATCAAGCTCGAGACAGGGCTTCTGGATGTTTTTGTGACATGACGCCGATGTATGACATGAAGTCGATACGGCGCGAACGTGACCGAGAGGCAGCGCAATGACCGTCGAGACAGCACTCAAGGAAGCCATGGCGATCGACGGGGCCCTGGGCGTCGCCCTGGTCGACTACGAGAGCGGTATGTCCCTGGGGACGCTCGGCGGCGACGCGGGCCTGGACCTGGAGATGGCGGCGGCCGGCAACACCGAGGTCGTCCGCGCCAAGATCCGTGCGCTGACGGCGTTGGGCATGCAGGACACCATCGAGGACATCCTGATCACCCTCGGCCTGCAGTACCACCTCATACGCCCCCTCGCGAGCAGCAGCGGCAGTCTCTTCCTCTACCTCGCGCTCGACCGCGGCCGAAGCAACCTCGCCCTGGCCCGTCACAGCCTGAAGCGGATCGAGTCCTCCCTGGACATCTGACCGGCCGTGCGGCAACTCCTCCGTGACGCGCGGGACTACCACCGCGGCGCACCCCGAGGCGCGGGGCCGGTGGACGTCTGCCGGAAGCCGGACCCGCGCCGGGTACCGAGGAGGCGTCACCGGGTACTCCCCCGGGCGCTCCACCCGACGGGCACGCGGCCGACCGGTCGAACCGACGAGACGGCCGGCCCTGCCGGGCTCAGGCAGGAGCGGGCACCTTGTGATTCCCGGACGACGGCAGACGGCCCTCCGTCATGTCGGCCGGGAAGGGAACGAAGCCGGGCACGGACGTTATCCCCTGACGGCACGCTGGGGAGCAGTCGGCCGTCCGAGGCCGCGGCTCAGGACCAGGTCCCCGTGTTCTGGTTCCCGGCGTTCGCCGCGCCCAGTCCTTGCGCGAGGCCCTGCTCCGCGGCCCCGTGCTCCAGTGCCCTTCGCTCCCCCGAGCCGCTTCTGCGCCGCAGTGCGACCAGGCACGCCCCGACCGCGACCGCAAAAATGATCACCATGGAAATGATGAAGATCATGTCTCCCCCGCCTGTCCGGCTGAACCGTTTTTCCGGCCCCTGCTGATTCGCATTGTCGCCCGCCGTCGGCTCACGGAGAAGCCCAGCTCATGCCTGGGCTCCGGATACGCCGTACTTTCGGCTGCCGGACGCACCGGGCGTGTCGGTACCCACCGCATCTCCTCGTGGCGGCGAAGGTGGCGTTCACCTGCTTGCGCAAGGCCGCGTGCGTGTCGGCACGATTGATGACGAGGTGCCACACCCATCGCCGTGTCGCCTCCTGCTCGCTGTGCTTGCCCGTCAACACGACCTGCTCGATCCCCATGGTCGTGCCCGGTCGGCCCGTACAGGACCAGCGGCAGCCGCCGGGCTTCACCTGCTTGGTTACGGGTCCGACGCGGTAACGGCAACCACTCCCCCGCCGACCTCGCCGGGAGCGGCCACGCCGTCGGCACGCACCACTGCGCTCGCGGTCGCGGTCGCGGCCGCCCGGAACAGGTGCCGCGTACGGCCAGAGGCCGAGGAACGCGTACAACGGTCCGCCAGCACAGCCGCCCCTCCCCCGTCCTCACGTACGGCGGTTCACCCGAGAGCCGACAGGATCACCCACCGCGCGGTGCCGGTCACGTCCGTCACCGTGGGCCGGACCCCGGCGGTGCGGCAGAGGAGTTCGAGGGTGTCGTCGAACGCGGCCTCCTGGGGATCGTCCGCGCCCATCGCCTCCAAGGCCGCTCGGACCTCCCGGGTGGTCGGTTCCTCGGCCCCCTCTTCGGAGTGGTCGGCCACCACCTCTCCGTCGCGGTAGACCAGGAAGGTGGTGTCCGCGTTGATGCTGCTGGAGCAGGACACGGCGAAGGTGCCTTGGGAGAGCGCCGAACTGTCGGTCGCCGGGTGGCCCTTGTCCTCGACGAGCAGCGTGTGCGGGCCGAGAGCGAAGGCGGCCAGGCACACGTCATCCATGCCGGCGTCATCGATCTCGCTCTGCGTCAGCAGGTCCTCCCAGGTGCCCGTTCGGATCTGGTCCGGGTCGGCGCCCAGCCGCACCAAGGCGTCGTCGGGTGTCGTGTCGTGCACGACGGCGGCGCTGTAGTACGCCAGGCCGGTCAGCTCATCCATCCACGCCTCGAAGTCCTCGGCCGGCTCCTGCGCGGCGGCTCCTGATTCCGTCACCTCTTCGCCGTTGCGCCACACGAGCGTGCCGTCCGCGCGGCGCAGCAGGACTTCTCCGCTCTCCACGCGCAGTTCGTCGGCCGGACCGGCCAGCGGGGGCCGCTCGGTGTCGTCGTCGAGGATCCGCAGCATGCCGTCCTCGTCCAGGTGCAGTCCGGGTCGCTGTGCCTCTCCAAGGTGTGCGTACCAGAGCCAGGTGCCGTCGGCCCCGAACAGCACCAGGCGTCGGTCGTCGTGGTGGCCGAGCACCGTGCTGCCGTCGGCGGACGTGAGGGTGTGCTGGCGGAGAGTCTGCCCCCTGAGCATGACGGCGCCGCGCGGGGTGTCCACGGAAGGTGCGCCACAGGAGGTCTGTGTGTCCGCCGACCACACCGCCCGGCCCTCCATGTCGAGCAGTTCCACGCGCCCGTCGTCCCGGACCACCAGCCGCCGGGCGCCCGAGCCGTCCGTTCCGGAGCGCCAGACGGGCGCGCCGTGCGGGTTGTGCACCACGAGGTCGCCGTCGGCCGTCAGTTCGGCCCAACCGCCGTCGGCCCAGTGTGTGCCTGTCGACCACACGTCGCGGTGCTCGGCGTTGCAGCGCAGCACCAGGTCGCCGCTTCCGAGGTGGGCCAGGGTGTGTGAGCCGGAGGGGGAGGTCAACGACTGGTGGCGCAGGCGTCCGCCGGCCCCGAGCTCCGGTCCGCCGTAGGTGTAGGGGGCTCCTGCGGACACCGGTGTGGCCGGGCTCTGGTTGCCCTCGTGCCACAGGACGGTGCCCGCCGCGTCCGTCAGGCACAGCGTCCGGGCCTTCACCCCGGTGCCGTTGACCGGGAGCATGAGCCAGCCGAGTACGGTGCCCTCCTGCTCCAGCCAGTCGACCAAGGGCCCGGCCAGGGCGTAGCTCCCGCCGCCGCCATTCGGCCAGTGTTCGCCTATCCGGAGCCAACCGTCCTGTTCCCGTACGACGGTCCTGCGCTTCTTTCCTTCGCTGAGCAGGTAACTGTCGGCGGTGATAGCGGCCGCGGGCGCGCTGTCCCGCAGCGCGAGCGCTTCGACGGGACCGATGCGTGAGTTGCACAGGCGCACATGCTCGCCGCTGAGCAGTTCCAGGTCCCCCGCGTCGGTGAGGATCAGGACATGGGCACCGGGCGCGGCGATACCCGAGCGCCAGACGGTGTCGTGATTCTCCCCGGCTTCGACCTGGACCTCGCCGCGGTCGCCGAGCAGCAGTCGGCCTGCGGCACCCGCCCGCCAGGTCACCTCGTCCAGCTCGGTGTCCGTGATCACGGCGACGCCCGCCGCGTCGTAGTGGAGGACGAACCGTCCTGAGGGCGCGCGCAGTTGTTCGTCTGCGTAGAGGCGGTTGAACTGGATGATCTCGCGCATGATGACCTCTTCTTGTGCTGGGCGTCGCAGGCGTGTCGTGCTTGATCTCATCGTGCCGGGTGCCACTGACAACCGGCCCGGCACTGTGGCCGCGCACCAGTTCACGGGGCCGGCGGACGACAGCTCACGGGGCCGACGGTCGTCGGGCCCACCCCGAAGGCCGTCGGGCGCACGTGAAGGGTCACCCCCACGTGAGGGAGGTCGGGCCACGTCCCCTCGGGAGAACCGTCTCGTCCGGCTCGAGGACGCCCAGGGGCAGATCCGGCTCGGCGAGATCGCCGTGAGCCGTGAGCCGTGAGCCGTGGGCCGTGAGCCGTGACAGCTGTGACAGTTGTGATCGAGGCCGGTCTCACCGGTGCGGAGCGGAGGATCACCGCCACACGCCGCCTCGCGGCCCCGCAGGGCTACCCGCCCCATCCCGGCGTGCCCGACTCTGGTGACGTCGCCGCGTGCGTCGGCGGTGACCGGCGGAAAATGAGGATGCAAAGCAGCAGCCCTGCGCAATACAACAAGGGGATGACCGTCTTCCACTGCTCCGCGTGCGGCACCGCGATGACGCCGGAACTGACCGAACTCACCGCCGTCCCGGACGTCTCCGACGACGAGCGCGACCGGGACAGGGAGACACGCCGGGCGCCTTCCACCGTTCCCCTGGGTCACTACGCGATCGATCCCGAGCCCTGGGGAGCTCCCTATGTGGTGCAGGACGATCAGGGGAGCCCGAAGCCCGCTCAGTCGCGTGGATTTCTCGTCTGTGGAGAAGAGGGCTTCGTCACCTCGGCAGGAACCCGGCAGACGGTGCTGGTGCACCCTGACGACGCCGCAAGCCTTCGGCCGCTGCCCGACTGGGCGCGCAGCAGGGGGTGCTGCGGTCCCTCAGGCGACAAGGGGCTCAACCGGAGCTGTCCTTGCGGTGCTCCGGTCGCGACTCTCGCGGCCGACTGCTACGGGCCCTGCGAACTTCACCTCGACCCCGTCCGGACCTACGCGTTCTCCTGGTAGGACCGCGAAAATCACGGGTCTGCGACGCACTCGACTCGCCCGGAGGAACTCGGCCACCCGGCTTCTTCACGGCCGTTTCCCGTTGTGGACTCCAGCTCCCGGGCGGGGCGGCCACCGAGCCGGACCGGTTCGAGATAGGACCCCGCTCGGCTCCCTCGGCCCTGGCCCTGCGCGCCACCGCCATGCTCCGGACGATGACCACGGGGTACGTCGACGATGCCGTCGCAGAGCTCCCGGCCGACGCCATGAGTCAGTGGGTGCGTCGGACCACGGGTACGTGTCAGTGGTGCATCGGGCAACAGGAACGTGTCAGTGAGTGCGTCGGAATGATCGGAATGACATGACGTCATGGGTGACGATCGCGGTCTGCCCGTCGGAGCCGGTGACGGTGCGTCCGGCGGCGTCGCCTGGTTCGGAGTTCGGGTGCCGCCAAGGTGCCGTCGAGGTGAAGCACGGCGACGACATGGCCGGGGCGGGTGGTGGATGTCCTGGTCGGCCTGCCAGGACCAGGCCGGTCGTGGGGTGTTCGTTCGCGATCAGCGGTCCGCCGGGCGCTGCGGCCGGGGCGTCGCGGCGCGCGGGACGGTCTCCCGGGCGATGGTGACAGGGGGCGGATCGGAAGTAGGTGGTGGTGGCCAGGTCCCCGCGCTGTCAGGAAGTGTCTCGGAGGGGACGGCGCTCGGACAACAGCGCCTGAGGGAAGCCGCCGAGTGCCCCGATCGCCCGGTCGCGGAGACCTGTCTGCCGGATCCGGGTCCTGAACGGCCTTCGTCGGCGGGTGCGGCGCGGTCATGAGGTCCGGGCCCGGAAGGGCCGTAGGCCAGGCACGCTGTGCCCGGGTTGTGTACATCTTGAGAACACGGGGCGATACCGGCCGGCACCTTCTCGGGTGGGCCGGACCGGGCCCACCCGACGAGGACGTCCCCGGGCAGGCCGCCGGCCGCACGCGCCGCGTCTCGCGGCCCTGCGGGTCGCGATGGATCCGTGGCCACGGGCCCGAACCACGCCCGGTGAGCTGCCACTTCACCTCGGCGCTCACCGACCACGCGACGGCACTCGGACGGGCGCGTGCAGCCCCACGGTCGACGACCCTCCAGGGGCTCATGAAGATCGATCTTCACAACGGTGGGTTCTACGGACCACGTCGTGGCCGGTTCGGGCGAGCGGCGACATGCCATCACCGGACTTGACGGAATGCGAGTAATCACCTTATTCGGCCGAACCGGAAAGTTACGAGCATGTAAAAGACTGCGCCTGTACATCCTGGACCCAAGCCCTGAAGTAGACATATCGCTTTGAGGTTTACCTGAGAGTGAGGCCTTCAACACTCCGCGTATGAGGGAGAAGCGGACAAAGCCCGACGCCCCTACTCCTGGCGGGTTGTGAAGATCCATCAGTTCCCTTGTGAAGGCCATGGGATTATCCCGTGAAGGTGTGGAGGTTCATCCGCACACAGCACAAGGAGCAAGCGTGATAGGTAAGTCGCGGGGGGAAAGACGGAGATCCGTCGTATCCTCCAGGCCTTTCTCACCCCCTCCGTCGATGCAACGCTGGCGTTCGGTAGCCGCGGCATTGACGCTCCTGATGACTGTCGAGGCGGCCGCGGTCGTCGCGACGGGGCAGGGGGCGGTTGCGGTGGAGCGCCAGAGCGTTCAGCCGGCGGCCAAGCGCGAGAAGGACGTGGGTCCGGCGACGGCGGATTCGCTGGCGGCTGCCCGGCTGAAGGCGAAGATCCAGAAGCGTCGGATCGAGGCGCTGGACGAACGAACCGAGACCTCGTCGGTCTTCGTGAACGCCGACGGCTCGGTGACGGAGGACGCGTACGCCGGTCCGGTCCGGTTCCGGGACGATCAGGGCGCTTGGCAGGACGTCGACGTCTCGCTGCAGAAGATGTCGGACGGATCGGTCGCCGCGAAGGGACACCCGCACGACCTGCGCCTCGGCGGCAGGAGCGCGGCACCCAGGGGACTGAAGGCCACCGGGGAGAAGACGGCCGAGGCCGGTACGCCGCTGGTGACGCTGGAAGGCCGCACCGGGGAGCAGATCCAGCTGGGCTGGTACGGCGCTCTGCCGGCACCCGTCATCGAAGGTGCCGAGAAGAACGTCGCCCGGTACAAGGACGCGTTGCCGGCGACGGACCTGCTGATCGAGTCGACCCGTACCGGTTACGAGCAGTTCCTGGAGCTCAAGAGCCGTTCCGCCGTCGACGCGAAGGGCGCGATCGCCTACAGCCTCCAGGCCAAGGGTCTGGGGGCGAAGGCGCACAAGGACGGTTCGGTCTCCTTCACCGATGCCAAGGGCAAGACCGTGGGTGTGCTGCCCGCTCCGGTGATGTGGGACGCGAAGGTGGACCAGAAGTCCGGCGAGCGTCCCCACACGGCCGAGGTGGGAGTGAAGGTCGCGCAGGACGGCGACACCGTCACTCTGACGCTGACCCCGGACGCGACGTTCCTGGCGGACGCCTCCACGCAGTTCCCGGTGACCATCGACCCGGCGATCAACGTGGGTGCGAGCTTCGACACCTTCGTCCAGCAGGGTTACACCACCGATCAGTCCGCGTCCACGGACCTGAAGATCGGTAACAACGGCACCTCGCAGGTGGCGCGTTCGTTCCTGTCCTTCCCGATGAAGAACATCACGGGCAAGCAGATCACGGCCGCCAAGCTGAACCTGTTCTCGTACCACTCGTGGTCCTGCGCGGCCAGGGGCTGGGAGGTGTGGTCGACCGGAGTCGCGAATACCTCCAGCCTCTGGACGAACCAGCCGTCCTGGGGCACGAAGTACGCCTCCAGCACGCAGACCAAGGGCTTCTCCACCGCCTGTGACGACGGCTGGGTGAACGCGGACGTCACCTCGCTGGTCACGTCATGGGCAGCGAACGGCAACAGCACCAACGCTCTGGGTGTGCGGGCCGCCGACGAGACCGACCCCTACGGGTGGAAGCGGTTCAACTCCGGCAACGCCGCGAAGAACACCCCGTACATGTCGGTCACGTACAACTCGATCCCGAACGTGCCGACGCTGATCGCGCCCGTCGACAAGTTCTCGGTGGCCTCGGGCACCCCTGCCCTGTCGTCGAAGTCCCTGGACGGAGACGGTTCCCAGGTCACCCTGTACTACGAGGTGTGGGCGTCCACCGGAACCGCGGCGCTTCGGTCCGGCAGTGTGTCGGCGGCATCGGGCGCGCAGGCGACCTGGACGCCGACCACGCTGCCGACCGGTTCCTACAAGTGGCGGGTGCGAGCCGGCGACGGCTCGGCCACCAGTGCGTGGTCGGCCTTCCGGACTCTGACCGTGGACACCACCGCCCCGGCCATGACGTCCGTGTCGTCCACCGACTTCCCGGCCGGCCAGTGGTCGGGCGCCCCGAACGGCAACGGCGACTTCACCGGCTCCTTCACCCTCACCCCGCCGACGTCGGACGTGAAGGAGGTGCAGTGGAAGCTGGACGCCGGAGCCTGGCAGTCGATCGCCACCACGGGCACCGCGGTGACGGCCAAGCCGTCGTTCCGGGCCGGCAAGCACACCCTGACCGCCCGTACCAAGGACGCGGCGGGCAACGCCTCGGCCGACCGGGGATT
The DNA here is from genome assembly GCF_042886395.1 of Streptomyces sp. NPDC058008. Classification (NCBI taxonomy): domain Bacteria; kingdom Bacillati; phylum Actinomycetota; class Actinomycetes; order Kitasatosporales; family Streptomycetaceae; genus Streptomyces; species Streptomyces sp. NPDC058008. Next base: position 46,258 of record NZ_JBHVQX010000016.1, read on the forward strand.
CGTCTTCTACGCGGGCTCGGGCGCGGCCCTGACCTCGCCGAGTGAGGGTGACCGGTCGGCTCGACGGGCCGAACTGGCGGGTCTGGGCAAGAGCACCGACACCGGGGTGCGCTACCAGTACCGCCGTGGCGAGACCGACACCTGGAAGGACGTCCCGGTCGCCGACGTTCGCCGCAAGGCCGACGGAAGCACGCTGCCGGCCTGGCCCGCGAAGGTCACCACCGGTACGCCCGAGGCACTGACCTGGAACACCACCGACACGTTCGGCGAGGACGGCCCGGTCGACGTCCGTGCGGTCTTCACCGACGGAGCCAGCACCGACGCCTCTCCGGCCAGCACCATCACGGTGGACCGCAACGCGGGTGCGGCACCGGGTGAAGCCGTGGGACCGGGCACGGTGAACACTCTGACCGGTAACTTCACGCTGTCCGCCATCGACGCCTCGGGCTTCTCCCTGAGTGCGGCCCGCACGGCCTCTTCCCGCACCCCGGACGAGGGCGGTCAGCAGGAAGGCCAGGCGGCGATCTTCGGTCCGCAGTGGACGGCCGGCACGGTCGCGGAAACGTCGGGCAGCGACTGGACGTTCCTCCGCAAGACCTCTCCGACCTCGGTGGCCGTGGTGGCCGCCGACGGAACGGAGACCGGGTTCACCGCGACCAACGACGGCGGCTGGAAGCCCGAGCCCGGAGCGGAGGACCTCACCCTCACCGGGAAGCTCACCGAGTCCTTCACCCTGCGCGAGAGCGACGGAGCCACCGCGGTCTTCGCGAAGGTCGGTGCGTCCTTCGACACCTGGCAGCTGTCGAGCACCTCTCTGCCCACCAGTAACTCCACCACGACGGTGTACTCCGACACGATCACCGTGAACGGCAAGCCGTTGGCGCGCCCCAAGTACGTGGTCTCCCCCAGTTCCGCCGTGTCGGCGTCCACCTGCGCGAACGCTCCCTCCACCAAGGGATGCCGGATCCTGGAGTACCAGTACGCCTCCGCGACCACGGCTACCGCGTCGGCCCTGGGTGACTTCACGGGTCAGGTGAACCGCGTTCGTCTGTGGAACACGGTCCCCGGCGCCTCCACGGCGACGGCCACCGTCGTCTCCCAGTACGCCTACGACGACTCGGGGCGACTGCGCGAGCAGTGGGATCCGCGGATCAGCCCGGCGCTGAAGACGGCCTACACCTACGACAGCGCGGGCCGTGTGCTGACCCAGACCCCGCCCGGCCAGCTGCCGTGGACCTTCGTGTACGGCAAGGCGGGCGCCGCCACTGTCGCGGGCAACGGCATGCTCCTGTCCGCCTCTCGTCCCACTCTGAAGGCGGGAAGCAAGGACGAGGTGGACGGCGGCAAGGCCACCACCTCCCTGGTGTACGACGTCGCGCTCTCCGGTGCGAAGGCTCCGAACCAGGTGGCTGTCTCCGACACCCGGACCTGGGCGCAGCAGGACGCACCCGCTGACGCGACGGCGATCTTCCCCGCCGACCAGGTACCGGCTTCCCACACGGGAAGCGACCTGAGCGCGGGTGACTACGACAAGGCCACTGTCACCTACACCAACGCCTCCGGCGTCTCGGTCAACACGGGTCTGCCCGGGCGTCACCTGACAGCCACTCAGTACGACCGTTTCGGCAACACCGTGTTCGAACTGAGCGCGACCAACCGTGAGCTCGCCCTGGGCAGTGCCGACTACCAGGTGAACACCCAGCAGGAACTGGGCATCTACGCCGACTCCCCGGCCGAGCGGGCACAGAAGCTCGCTTCGGTCTCGGTGTACTCGGCTGATGGTGCCCGTCTGGTGGAGCAGTACGAACCGCTGCACCTGGTGACCTTGACGAAGGGCCTCAAGGGCGACAGCGACAGCCCCGACCTCGCGGCCGGAACCCAGATCGCGGCCCGCTCCCATACCGTCACCCGGTACGACGAGGGCCGGCCCACCGACGGCAGCGCGGGTATCTCCGACCAGCCCACCACCACGGCTGTCGGGGCGTTCATCGACGGCTACCCGGCTGATGGCGACGTCCGCACCACCGCGATGACCTACGACTGGGCGAAGGGGCTGCGTCTCAAGGAGATCACCGACCCCGACGGCCTGAAGCTGACCAGCGCCACGGAGTACGACGGGCAGGGGCGTGTCGTCAGGACCACGCTGCCCAAGTCGAACGGAAGCGACGCGGGAGCGAAGGTCAGCACCTACTGGTCCGGCACGGGCACCGGTACCTGTGCGGGCCGCCCGGAGTGGGCGGACCTGCTCTGCTCGACCGGTCCGGCCGGCAAGATCACCGGTGGGTCAGGCAACCCGGACGAGCTGCCCACGTCCACTTTCGAGTACGACCGGTGGGGCAACCCCGCCAGGACGGTCGAGGTCGCCAACGGCACCACGCGTACGAACACCACCACGTACGACGCGGCCGGCCGCCTGAAGCAGGGGCAGAGCACCGGTGGCTCCGGGACCGCCGTCCCCGACACGTCGGTCACCTACGACCCGGCCAACGGAACCGTGGCGACCCTCACCGACGGCGCCACCACGATCCGCCGCACCAACGACAAGCTCGGCCGGGAGGTCTCCTACGACGACGGCACCGGCAACGTCACCCGCACGGACTACGACAGCCGGGACCGGGTCATCCGGAGTGCGAACTCCGTCCCCTCGGAGACGACCTACACCTACGACAACCCCGCGGGGCTGCCCACCCGTGCTCATGACTCGGTCATGGGAGGCATCGGCGACGTCACGGCCTACTACGACTCCGACGGCCGCCTCTACAAGCAGAAGCTGCCGTGGAACATGGACGTCGAGTTCAACCTCGACCCCACGGGAGCCGAGACCTCGCGCTACTGGCACTGGGAGTCCGGCTGGACCGTCCAGGGCGAGTCTCTCAGCAAGAACATCCACGACCAGGTGGTGAACCGCACGACGTACACCGGAGGCGGCGCCTACCAGGAGTACACCTACGACGCGGCCAGCCGCCTCACGCGCACGGACGATTCGCAGGCGGGCGTGACGACTCACCGCGCCTACGCCTTCGACGACAACAGCAACCGGAAGTCCCTGACCACGACCGTCGACGACGTCGATGGCGGTGCCCCCGAGACCAGGACGGTCTCCTCGTCCTACGACAGTGCTGACAGGCTCATCGCCAACGGCACCGTCTACGACGCCTTCGGCCGCACCACCGCGCAGGCCGGCGGGGCGGCGTACAGCTACTACAACAACGACCTGGTCCGTCAGATCACCGCCGACGGAAAGCGCACCACGTACAACCTGGACGCGGCGAACCGCCCCTCTTCCTTCACGGTGGAGGAGCAGGACGAGAGCGCGGCCTGGAGCGTCACGGGCACCAAGAAGAACCACTACGGAGCGGACTCGGACAGCCCCGAGTGGACCGACGAGGGCGGCAGCGGTATCAGCCGGAACCTCAAGGACCTCGCCGGCGACCTGATCGCCACCACGGGCGCCGACGGCGACGTGGTTCTTCAGCTCGCCACCATCCACGGCGACATCACCACGCAGATTCCGCTGGCCGACGGGACGACTCCCGTGGTCAACAGCTACGACGAATTCGGCAACCGGCTCCCCGGGACGGACCCGACGCGCTACGGCTGGCTCGGCGGGAAGCAGCGTTCCGCCGAGACACCCAACGGTGTGACGCTCATGGGTGTGCGTCTCTACGATTCGACCGCGGGCCGATTCCTTTCCGTGGACCCGATCTACGGGGGGAATGCCAACGCCTATGAGTACTGCGGCGGCGACCCGGTCAACTGCTACGACCTCGATGGGAGGAAGAAGCAGAAGAAGCCCCGCTCCTGCGGTTTCTGGTGCAGCGTCTTCACCACGGGCATCGGCGCGATCGTCGGCGCGGTGTGCGCACCGTTCGCGGGCCCGATCGTCTGTGGAGCGGTCGGCGGCGGGATCAGCGGCTTCGCACGCTACTGGTACACCCACCACGGGGGGCACGGCTTCACCACGCGTGGCGCCCTCAAATCAGTTCTCATCGGGGCCGCGATCGGTGGGTTCGGCGGCACAGTAGGAAAACTGATCAAGAAGATCGGCGGCAAGGTCTTCCGAGGATACGGAGACCAGAAATCGATCAAGGCCTGGAATAAACTCGTGAAGGCGATGTAGAACCTTCACGTGCGCCCTGGCCTCAGATCTTCGAGGCCAGGGCGTATGCCGGCCTGAGTGCGTGCAATCGGATCCGGACGGCACGGCACATTTCAATGAAAAGTCGCCCTGGGTGAAGTGGAGTAATGGAATCACTTCACCCTCGGCGGCCGTCTTCATGCTCGCCTGCCGGGGCCGGTTCCCCGTACGCTCCCCGTTCGGCTCGACGGACTCACAGGCGCTGACGGGATCGGCCTGGCGAGCACGGCGTACGCGACGAGCCGCCATCCGCGGGGCCGGCCGGCCTCCTCGATCGGTGGACCGGTGGGCTTGCCCACCTCGATCCCCCGCGCGCTTCGCCGCCTGCCTTTCATGTAAGCGCACACCTCTGTTCTTTCCAGCCGACTGAAGCGGCGGCACCGTATCGACCAGGCGTACACACCGTCATGAGCTGCCCCCATCTGTCCATGCCCCGGCTGCGTCACCGCCGTTCCCGGACGTAGTCTGATCAACCCCGCACACAGGAAACGAGAATTCCATTCATGTTGCGCTATTGGCTCGCGACCGTGCGTCGCACCGCCGTGGCAGCCGCCGCCGTGGCCGTTGTCATCGGGGCGGCGATGGCCGGTGTACTGATATCGGAGGACGCGAACGCCTGGTCGGCCGCACTCCTCCAGGGAATACTCGCCGGCATTCTGGTCGGCGTCGTCCTGGCCGTGGTGATTACCACGTCGGACACGTGGCAGGCCTGGCGTACGGCGTCGCGTCATGGCCTGACGCTGACCTCGGAAGCCGCGACTGCCTTCCGCACTTCCGAGTTCCGGACACCAGCCCCCGCAGACACCACGGCCTACCAGCTCACCGACGCCGTGCTGCACGCGCTCAAGGAGGTTTCGCTCCCCCGGATCGACGAAGTCGAGGAGTTCACGCACGGCAAGCTCACCCTCGTCTGTGCGAGTTCGCTCGCCGGCCCGGTGAGGCTGCGCATCTCCATCGAGTTGGACCGGGACACCGCAACCGTGACCATGGACGCCCGCCCGGTGACCACATGGAAGCGCCTCGACGGTGGCGCCAGTTGGTGCGTCCTCACCGCATTCGAACCGCACGTCAGGAGCGCCGTCGGCCGTGAAGCGAGCGGTACGAGCGCTACGTGAGCACGGTCGACGGCGCATCTCAGGTGCGGCGCGGCCATGACGCTGACCGCGTGCGACGAATCCGCCGAGCGCACCCTCGTCGCATCGCTGACCAAGCAGCCGTGGGCCGTCGTGATCGTCGGCGGCGGGACCCGCAAGACCGAGCCGCTGCTTCCTCTCTTCGAACAGATCGTGAATCTGGTCCGACGCCCTGCGCCCCAGGCGCGATTGCGTTCGACACCAGTGGCGGGGACAGCGTCGAGGCGTCACAGCGGTGGCTCTGAAACCCAGGTGCTCCACCACGTCCTGAGCCACCGCCGGATCGTGGCGCCAGTGCCAGCGGCGTCGTGGAAGACGTGAGCGCGCTTGCCGAACCTCGTGGCTGGTGTACTTCGTCCGTCATCTGCCGGGCATACCAGCACGCCCCCGGAGCGTGTAGGAGGTCCCCACCCGGTGCCGAGGAGGGGCGCACACCCTGGCAGCACCGCCCTGGCCAAACTCGGACGTTCCCGGAGCTGTCTCATCCGCAAGGCCCGTCTGACTGGGCAACAGTCACAAGATCCGCCGGACCAACCCTACGAGAGGGAGGTCGGCTTGCGCGGCGCCGGGACGGCACGCAGCAGGTCCCACAACGGACGGGAGCCGGCGGCCCATTCGGCGAGGGTGTGACGGTCGACGACGTGGAGACGCTGTTGTCCGGCGAAGTCCACGGCGGGTTTGGTGACGCGGCCGTTCGTGACGATGACCGCGACGTCGGCTCCGTGGACCTGGCGGGCGGTTCCGTTGAGGACCTGGAGGTCCGGGGTCCCCACCGCCGATCCGGCGAGGCCTTTGCGCCGGTGCTTGCACTGGATCACCCAGTGCCGCCCGTAGGGGTCGGTGGCCTTCACGTCCGCGCCCAGATCCCCGCCGCCTCCGACCCGGAGGGCGTCCTGGCAGCCGTCCCGGCGCATCAGGTCGCGCACCGCTTCCTCGAACTGGGTGTGGTGCAGGGCGTCCAACTGGGGCAGCCCGTAGCGCAGGCCCTGCGTGCGGACGGCTTCCCACTGTGCCCGCTGCTGCCTCTGGTAGAGCCGGCCGCCACCGGCCAGTACGGCGAGCAGGCCGATGACGACGAGGACCCACCAGTTGACCAGCAGCCATTGGATGACGGCCACCGCCAGGGCGACGGTCAGGGCCGCGGCCAGGAGATACCCGATCAGCCGTTCGTCCGCCCGCTGTCGGCGTCTGCCCGGCCTGCGGGTCCGCCGCCGTGCCGGCGGACGGCTGCTCGCCGCTGCGCGGCCTTTGCGTGGACGGGGGCTCATCGGCCGGCCTGCGTGACGCCGCTCGCGAGCCGGCCGAGGAAGTCCATGATTCCCTGGCCCACCGAGGTCGGTGCGATGAGCACCCCGAGGGCCAGGACGATGACCACGGTGAACCTCTCGTCCAGCCGGCTCCGTGCCTCCGTGCGCCGACGCAATCTGAAGACGACGATGACCGCGAGCAGCACAGCCACATTGATCGTCAGCAACCGCCCGACCTCCCCTGAACCGGATCGCTGGAGCGGCAGGTGCCTGCCCCAGCCCTCTTGTGTAGCGGGGCCCGGGTGACACCGAAGGCGGATTGCCGACGAATGGCACAAAGCCATCGATGCTGGCCGAATACCGGGCGGCACTCCCGTCCTCGACCTGCCTAGGCCCTCCGGCGGATCTTGTGACTGCCTCGGTCCTGGCTCGTCGGCGTGGCCATGGGGCGGGGGGCTCACACATCAAGAGTGGGCCCGGCTGACGTCGTATCTGTCGGAGTCCGTTGAGCTTGGCGGCCGTCGGGAAAGTCGTCGATGGATGGTCAACGGGATTCCGTTCCGGCAGCGCACCAAAGTGCCGTGGCGGGATCTGCCTGCGCGTTCGGGGCGTTGGCGGACCGTGTACGAACGGCATCGGCGCGGCGCTGGCCAGCGGATGGCACAGGGGAGGGGCTCTCCGCGGCTGTCCTCGCGATGCCGAGACGGAAGGCCGCATCCACATCGACTGGTCCGTGGTGAGTGTGGACTCCCTCTCCTGCCACGCCCACCAACACGCCACGGGAGTAAACAAGAAGCCGCCGAGACTGCCGGGAAAGCGCACGCCCCGGCAGCGTCACCCGGCCGAGAGGCTCGGACGCTCACGCGACGGCCTGACCTGCCAGATCCACCTCGTCGGTGAGGGCGGGCGCCGTTCACTCACCCTGCTGTTCCCCGCTGGGCCGTGTCCGTCACTTGCCGACAGCCCTCGGAGTCGTAGTCATTCTCGATCTTCGACCTGGGCGTCATAGACCGAGCGAGCGGTGTTGATGGTGTCGACGGTGGCGAAAGCCCACTCGATCAGCGGCTGGACGGCCAGACGCAGGCTGTGCCCGGTCTCGGTCAGTGAGTAGGTGACCTGCGGCGGCACCGTGGGGGCCACGGTGCGTGAGACCAGGCCGTCACGTACGAGTCGGCGCAGGGTCACGGTGAGCATGCGCTGGCTGATCCCGGCAACGACTCGCCGGGCCTGGCTGAACCGCAGCGGGCCTTGTCCCAGAGCGGCGACGACGTAGAGCGACCACTTGTCCGAGACCAGGTCCAGGACCTCTCGGGCCCGGGCTCCGCCCTCTCCGCAGATCGAGTCGATGCCGTCGTCGGCCTGCACGGTTACCTCCAGAGAACCACGGCACCTGAAAGTGCCTTCTTGACCATCCCACGATGGTTATCCAAAGTTACCAAGGAACAAATGATAACCGCCGGCTCTCCCTCCTTTCCCGAGCGGCCGGCCCAGTCGTAGGAGCTCTCTTCGTGTCTACCATCGCTGTCGTCGGCGCCGGACCCGGTATGGGTCTGGCTATTGCCCGCACGTTCGGTTCCCACGGCTTCGACGTGGCGCTGCTTTCCCGCAACCAGGCCAACCTCGACGCCCACGCCGCGACCCTTGCTGCCGAAGGCATCAAGGCCAAGGGGTTCGCGGCCGATGTCCTGGACACCGCGTCGCTGACCGGTGCCCTCGATGCCGCATCACAGCATTTCGGGGGAATCGACGTGCTCGAATACTCCCCGGGCGGACCCGAGCCGAAGTTCCTCACGCCCACCAAGGTCACCGCCACGGACGTGAACCTGCAGATGCGGTACCTGGTCTACGGTGCGATCGCGGCCACCGGTGCGGTGCTGCCTGCGATGCGGCAGGCCGGTACGGGGACGCTGCTGTTCACCACCGGGGCCGGGTCGGTGGATCCCACCCCGATGCTCGGTGACATCAACACCGCCGGTGCGGCCCTGCGTTCGTGGGTCCTGAACGTGCACAAGGAACTTGAGCCCGAGGGCATTCAGGCCGCGCACGTGGCCATCGGAGCGTGGATCGGAGACCGCGCTCCGCAAGGCACACCCAGCGCCTCCGCGAGTCAGATCTCTCCCCTGTACTGGGACCTGCACGTCGAGCGCGACCAGGCCGAGAAGATCTTCACCGTCTGACCCGGCACGCCCGGGCCGTTCCCTCCTGCCCTGGATGAAGGAGTTGCTCTGTGAGCGTTGCGCTGTGGTTCGTGGCCGAAGTGCTGGCCGTCACGTTCGCAGTGGCCGGGATGATGAAGTCCATCCAGCCCAGGCGAAGCTCACGGAGATGTTGCCGTGAGTCGAAGACGTCTCCACCGGCACATTCCGGTTGATCGGCGGGCCGTGTTGCTCGGCGCGCTCGGACTGATCCTGCCGGCGTGGACGGGGATTGCACCAGTTCTCACACCGACCGCAGCGGCCGGCCGGGCTGTGATCATGGCTCTGGCCATCGGCACCCATATCCGCCACAGGGAATCCGCAGCGGTCGTGGTCAACCCCCTGCTGTTGGCCGGCGCGGTGTTCGTGGCCCGGGGACGCTTCGGCCGCTACAGCTACAGACCACCCGATCGGTGGCCGTACCTTGCCGGGGTGCCCACCCCCACCACGAACCGGCCCAGCACGAGACGACAGTGGGCGGGCGGTCCAGTGAGAGAGGGCTGCCCGCCCACTGTCGTGCTCCTCCCTCCACCTGTTTGAGTCTCGGGAGCCTTGCCGTGAGCGGTCGCCATCACGCCCTGACCGAAGCCCAGTGGGAACGTAACGCTCCGTCGTTGCCCAGCAGCGCCGGCAAGCGGGGACGTCCTTGGTCCGATCGCGGTAGCACCTTCATCGCGGCCTCGGTGACCAGGGCGATGCGCATGTGGGACGTGCCGGTGCCGGAGTCGCCGATCAGGCAGAGCGGCTGGCTCTTCTTGATCCATGCACAGCTGGCCAGCGTGTGGATCGTGGCGGCGTCGGTGTTGGGGTTCGCGTCGAAGTCGAAGGCCCGCAGGGACTTCTCCCGAGGGAATCCGGCCGCCTTGATCCGCCGCTCCGAACGGCGACGGCCGGTACCTCGTTGCGAATCGACGGCAGCCGCAGAAGCCGGCAGGCGCTGTCGATGGCGGCGTCGGCGGCCTGCTCGGTCAAACCTCGCTGGCGGGGCAGGGTCACTGTGCATCTCCCTCACGGTGGTCGCCCGCCACTAATGCGACGGCGCCGGAGCACGTGGTCACAGGGGGCGACCGAGGGCAGTGGTCTGGTGTCCGCAGGAAGGTGCGCGAGCCGCCACTCGTGCAGGGACGTCACCGTTGCCGACGGCTTCCCGGGAACCAGCCGGTCCGCTGCGGGGGCGGGTTCGGTCTCGGCCTGGGCGGCGACGCGTTCCGGGAGATCGACGTCTTGGGGCAGCATGGTGATCTACTGCGTCGAGTGACCATGCGACTGGCCGGTCCGCACGAGTACGTCCGACGGTGAGCGAATGAGGCTGCGATGAGTGATCTGACGAGACCCACGATCGACGTTCCGGCGGGTGAAGCTCCCACCGAACTGACAGTTCGTGACCTCGTCGTCGGGGACGGGCTTGAGGCGAAGCCCGGCAGGGTCGTCCACGTTCACTACGTCGGGGTCACTTTCGAGTCCGGCAAGGAATTCGACGCCTCCTGGGACCGGGGCCGGACGTTCAAGTTCGCTGTGGGCGGCGGCAAGGTGATCAAGGGCTGGGACCGCGGGGTCAGAGGAATGAAGGTCGGCGGCCGGCGCGAGATCATCGTTCCCCCGCGCCTCGGCTACGGCAAGCAGTCGCCCTCGCCGCTGATCCCGGCGGGCTCGACCCTCGTCTTCGTGGTGGACCTCCTCTCCGTCGCGGTCTGAGGACCTTCTCCGCCTTGGCCGGCCTCTCGTGGTGATGTCCGGGGTGCAGGCGGTGGCCGGCCCCGATCGCACAGCCGCCTGTCCGTCGGGATCACGGTGACGGCACCCTGCTCGGAGTTGCCCGGGATCATCCGCGGCGTGCCTCGGCCCCGGCCCGGACCTTGGACCGAACCGGTACGAGTCCGGCTGGGGAGTGCTGACCGGTCGTCACCATCGGGACGGGCCGACGTTCCCTGGCCTCCGGTGGACCTCGTGGGGGCAGGGATCCCGGTTCCGGCTCTTGTCCTCGGCCTCCTCCGCCGCCGGGGGCCGTCCGGGGGGCGTGAGCGGTGGTGAAGTCGCTCGAGGACCAGGGGCCTGACAGCCGCCGGTCCCCGCGTGTAGCTTCGGCCCGTGACCGACGAGACCACGGCCAGGGCGGGAAGAGAGTTCTACACCTTCGACGGCCGGATCCTGGAGGTCTTCGGCAGCCGTCCGCTGCGGTTCCACATCCGGAACATGGACCTGCGGGTCACAGGACCGGATCGCAGGGGAAGGCGGACCGTCGAGATCGTGGCCGGTCCGCCCGAAGCCCTGGCGGCGCAGTACACATGGCACCACTCCGCCGAGGACTGGCAGCGGGCGCAGGGCCTGGAAGCTCTGCTGGAAGCGGTAAGGGCGGGGATCGCGTCAGTCCGGGAACACGGGGCCTGACGGGTCTTCCGTACCGGTGGTCGATGGCGGCCTCCAGGCCTGCCAGGAAGCAGCCTCCTCCACAGGCTGCACACTCCTCCGCAGCTCACGGCCCGAGGACGCCGACCAGGAACTCAACCGGGCGGTATCGGTGGGCTCGACGGTCGTGCGCGCGGTCATCAGCACGCCGCCGGGCCCCCGGGAAGGGGCCCGGCGGCCGAGCCAGGCGACCGCGCGTCATCGGGGCCGGTCGCACGACGGGCTGAGGGCGAGGATCCGTTCGGCCGGTCGCGCCCGGGTTCGCTGCTCGCCCGGCTCCGCACGGGTATCAGCGTTCGTCGGCCACGGTGTGATCGGCCCAGTCCGCGAAGCGCGTCCAGTGAATGTCCGGGTGAGCGTCGTGCAGCGCGGGAATGTCGACCTGGTACCCGGGACCGTTGAGGAACGTCCACATCGCATGCATATCAGCGTTGCCGACCTCCTCCAGGGGTGTTCGTACGTGGCGGACGTCCCGTCCGACCGCCTTGCCCAGCGATGCCGCCATCTGTTCGGGAGTGGGAGCGTCGCCGGCCAGTTCGATGCGCTGCCCCACGTAGGGCGAGGGGTTGAGCATCACCTCCGCCGCGAACGCCCCGAGGTCGGTGCGGGCGAGCTGCTGCAAGGGACGGTCAGGAGGAAGTGGTAGGTCGAGGGATCCGTGCTGGATGCGCTCCCGGCCTCCGAGCGCGTTGTCGAAGAAGTAGGTCGGCCCCAGGACGGTGTACGGCACGTCGCCTGAGGCCAGGTCGGCCTCGACGCGCGCTTTGCTCTCGAAGTGCGGTACCCCGCTGTTCTGATCGGCCCCTGCCACGGAGCTGAACACGAGGTGCCCGATGCGCGCGTGCGTGGCCGAGGCCAGGATCGCGCGTCCCTGGCCCACCTCGGCCTCCGGCCCCGCCTCGAAGGGGGTGGTGAAGGCGAAGACACTGGTCACCTGGTGCATGGCTGTGGTGAGGGAGCCTTGGTCGCTCAGCGAACCCGCCATCACTTCGACGCCTCGCTCGGCCAGTTCGCGTGCCGTTCCCCGGTGCGGGTCACGGACGAGTGCCCTGATCCGGGCCCCGCGGCTCAGCAATGCGTGGGTCACAGCCCTCCCCTGACCGCCGGTTGCCCCCAGTACCAGTACAGGTGCGTCGACCATCGAAGTCTCCTCCTCGGTGTATGAACAGGCCTTCAGCGGGCCCGCATCCATGATCAGCCGTCGAGGTCACCGGCGCTTCCCGGGCGCCCCGAGGAAACGGAGAAACGGCGGAACGGAGAGCAGCGTGCGGCGAACACGGTGAGGTGCGCGCCTGGCCATGCCGTCATCAACCGGCTGTCTTCCCGGCGTCGAAGGCCGGATCCGCTTCCGCTCAGGCAGCGGCGCCCTTTGCCGAGTCCCTCTGCCGCACGACAGGGCCTGTTGCACGGGGCGGCGGGAGTTCGGGAACAGCCCGGGTGCGTCGGCCGCGCCCTCAACGCGGCGTGCTCACCAGCGATCCCGGTCCGGAGATCGCCGATGCTCTTCTGCACGGGGCATCGGGATCGCCACAGTGCTGCCCGCCGGGTCGCGCCCTGGTGTCAGGGCCGGTGCCATGTGCTTCTCCGGCTGTAGTCACGCTCTGGGCTTCCCGCCTGCCGGGCCGTTGGACCGCACGATGCCGGGTTGGGAGTCGGGACGGGGTGACGGCCCGCACGACGGTGCCCGGCGGTGGCGTCGAAGATCAGGCGGATGGTGTCGATCCGGCCGTCGGTGAGGTGGAAGTGCTCGCGCTCCGTCAAGACGGAGGAGGTTCCCGGATTCCCCGTCGAGCAGGCGGCATCGATTCCCGAAGACGGCGTCGTCGCCGTCCGGCCACAGGAACCGGCGAGCCACCGGCGGGAGGACGGGCAGTCAGCAGACGGCCCCCGCACGGCCGTCATGAGCATTCCGACATGGGCGCAGTGGGCCCTCTGCCACGCGGCTTCGGGCACGAGTGGCACCTTGAGCGGGGCGCGGTAACAGCCGGGGCGGGCACTTCGCCGGTCGTGCGGGGGCGTCGCCGGTCCGGCGGCGTGCCCCAGGTCAGCCGGACGGCCGGGCGATGCGGCGGTCCTGCCCCGCACCGTGCCCGGCAAGCGCCATGGCGATTCCGAGGACGGCCAGGAGGGCGAGCGGAAACGTCCAGCTGTGCGTCGCGTCGTGCAGGATCCCGAGCAGGAGGGGGCCCGCCGCCGCCACGAGGTAGCCGATCGACTGCGCCATGCCCGCCAGCGCGGCGGCTTCGCCGGAGCTGCCGGCGCGCTGGCTCTGGAAGGTCAGCGCGAGGACGAGACACGCACCGCCGCCGAGTCCGAGCAAGGCGCACGCCAGGACGGACAGGGCCGGGGCGGCGAACAGTACGGTGAAGCCCGCGGTCACGAGGGCCGATGCCCCCACCGCCTCCCAGCGCTGGTCGTGACGGCCTCGGGTGAGCAGCGGCAGGAGGCTGCTGGATGCCAGGGAGACCACCTGGTAGAGGAACAGCATCCAGCCGGCTTCGGTGCTGCTCATGCCACGGGTGATCAGGATGCTGGGCAGCCAGGCGATCGCGGTGTAGAACGCCAGGGACTGGAGTCCCATGAAGAAGGTGACCTGCCAGGCGAGCCGGGACCGCCAGGGAACCGGGCTGGGGGTGCCGCGGGTCGACGTCTGCGGCTTGTCGCCCCGCACCCGGGGCAGCCAGGCGAGGAATGCCGCGACGGTGAAGGCGACGCCCCAGGCCAGCGCGGTGCGCCAGGAGCCCGGCAGGGTGTGGGCCAGCGGTGCGGAGATCCCGGAGGAGACGGCTGCCATGAGGCCCATGACGGTCACGTAGAGGGCGCTGACGCTCTGGATGCGGCGGGCGGGCACACGCTGCCTGATCAGAGCGGGCAGCAGTACGTTCCCGAACGCGATGGCGGCGGAGAGGATCACCGTCCCGGCGAACAGGAAGATCATGGAGGGAAGGGAGCGGACCACCGTTCCCACGATCAGTACGCCGAGCGCCGCCACCAGCAGGCGGGTGCTGCCCAGTCGGTGGGAGGCCCGGGCGACCAGTGGCGAGGTCGCGGCGAACGTCAGCAGGGGGAGGGTGCTCAGCAGTCCGGCCCAGCTCGCCGTGATGCCGCTGCCCCGCTCGATCTCCGGCAGCAGTGTGCCGACACCGGTCAGGGTGGTGCGCAGGTTCGCCGCCACGAGGCAGATCGCGATGACGAGCCCGGCCGGCACGGTGGGCGGTACGGGGCCGGGGCGGCCGTCGGCCGGGGCCCCTTCGGCGGAGTCCTGACGGGGTATCGGTGACGACTGCGGGTTCACTGTTCCTCCGCTGCTCGGGGTGTTCCGCTCCGTGGTGTTCCGCTCCTGTGGTCGCGGGTGAGCTGGACGATCGCGGTCGCCGCGTCGCGGGCGCCGCTCGCGTCGCGGTCCTCGATCGCGTCGACGAGCTGCCGGTGGAGGCGGGCGTGCTCCTGGGCGTGGCCGGCGTCCCAGGCCAGGCCCCCCAGGGACGAGGTGAGCGCCGTACCGAGATGGTCGTACACCTCGACCAGCAGGTCGTTGCCGCTCGCCCGGACGACGGACCGGTGGAACAGGGCGTCGACAGTCGTGGCCGCGGAGGTGTCCTCGCCCGTGCTGGCCGCATCGGCGTCGGCCAGCAGCTCCCGCAGCTGCCGCAACTGCTCCTCGCTGCGGCGCAGGGCGGCGGCCCCGGAGGCGTACTCCTCCAGAACGGTCCTCAGCTCCAGCACCTTGTCCCGCTGTGCGGAACTCGCCCGACGCACCATGACGGACTGCAGCTCACTCGAGGAGCGGACGTAGGTGCCGTCTCCGGCCCGGGCCTCCAGGAGGCCCAGGTGCACCAACGCGCCGATCGCTTCCCGCAGCGTGCTGCGTCCGACGCCGAGCTCCTCGATGAGGGCCTGCTCCGAGGGGATCCGGGTGCCCACCGGCCAGCCGCCCGCCTCGATGTGCGCGCGGAGACTGTCCACGAGCTGAGCGGACAGACTGGCCGTTCGCCGTGGTGCGCTGATGCGTTTCATGGATACATCATATGCACAAACGTCTGACGTTTGGCTGTACGACTTTTTACGCACGTGCTCAGGGCACGGATTCCGGTTCCGGCGGCGGGGGTGGCGGGCACGGCGCCCGGACCCCGATCGTGGCAGACCCCGACCAGGGCATGTGCCGTCCGGCCAGCGCGCCGTCCTGGCCGGTTCGGCCGGGGACGTGAGGCCGCTCACCGGGACCGGCCCGTTGACCGGAGACCCGCGAGTACGGCGTCGGTGGACACGTACGGGCGGGCGGCCTCCTCGTCGGCCCGCCGCTCAGTCCTCCGCGTCGCGGACCAGGAGCGCGATCTGTACCCGGTTCTCGGCCGCCAGCTTGGCGAACAGGCTGCCGGTGTGGGCCTTGACCGTGGCGACGGTGATACGCAGCCGTTCGGCGATCTGCGGATTGCCCAGTCCGTCCGCGATGGCGCGGGCGGTCTCCCGCTCCCGGTCGGTCAGCACGGACAGCCGCTCGCGGGCCGCCTCACGGGAGCGGTTGCGTGCGTGCGAGGAGTGCGGGGCGGTGGCCGCCGCGATCACCCGTGCCGTGGCCGCCGGGGACAGCACCGGGTTGCCGTCCGCGACGGTCCGTACCGCGTCGAGGATGCGTGAGGGCGGGGTGTCCTTGAGGACGAAGCCGAGCGCTCCGGCGCGCAGCGCCCCGAGCACCAGGTCGTCGGAGTCGAAGGTGGTCAGCATCAGCACCCGGGGCGGCGACGGCCGGCCGAGCAGCTCCCGGGTGGTGTCCAGCCCGTCCCGTCCCGGCATCCGTACGTCCATCAGCACGACGTCGGGCCGCTGCTCGTCCACCACGGCGAGGGCGGCGTTCCCGTCGGCGGCCTCCGCGACGACGGTCAGGTCCGGTTCGCCGTCGATGACGAGCCGCAGCGCCATGCGCACCAGTTGTTCGTCGTCGACGATGACGACTCGTACGGGATCGTTCCGGCTTTCCACTCAGACGCTCTTTTCGTGGCTGTGGGCGGTGCCGTCCGGCCAGGGCAGCCGGGCGGTGAGAACGTACCCGCCCTCGGGCGTGGGGTGGTGGTCGAGTTCGCCGCCGGCGAGGGTGATCCGTTCGACGACGCCCAGCAGGCCGAAGCCCGAGGACGGTGGCCGTGCGGTGCGCAGGGGGGCCGGGCCGTTGCGGACGCCGATGTCGAGGCCGCCGCCCGCGGTGCCGTCGAGGGTGACCCGCACGACGGCACCGGGGGCGTGCTTGGCGGCGTTGGTCAGCGCTTCCTGGACGATCCGGTAGCAGGTCCGTCCGATGCTGTCGGGCGGGGTTCCGGCCACGGCGTCGGTGAGCCTGACGTCGAGGCCCGAGGTGCGGGCGTCCGCCACCAGTTCGGGGATCCGGGCGAGAGAGGGCTGCGGCGGTTCGGGTCGGCCCGGGTCTGCGCGGAGCACGCCCAGGACCTCCCGCAGCTCTTCCAGTGCCTGGTGGGATCCCTCGGCGATGCCGCGGACCAGGACGCGGTTCTCGTCGGCCGACAGGTCGCCGCGGTGGTCGAGCACTCCGGCCTGCATGGCGACCAGGGAGATGCGGTGCGCGAGTACGTCGTGCATCTCGCGGGCGATCCGGTTGCGCTCCAGGGCCCGTGCCCGGTCCGCCCGTGCGCTCTGCTCCCGCTCCGCGCTCTCCGCCCGGTCCCGCAGGGAGCGCACTTCGACCCTCCGCGCCCCGACCGCCGCGCCGGCGGCCACCGCGATTCCCGCGGTCAGCGCCGGCACCACGATCTGGACCCACCACAGTGCCTCGTCCGCTCCCTGTACCGGGTACACGCCGACGGCGAGCTGTGACGCGCTGACGTAGGCGAGGACGACGGCCCCGATCTCCACCGGGCGGCGGCGGGTGGAGACCGAGCACAGCGCCAGCAGCGCGGCGCCGGTGGCGAGCGCCGACACGGTCGAGGCGACCGTGACCGTCAGGGCGACCGTGAGGGGCCACCGCCGCCGCCACAGGAGCACCGTCAGACAGGCCAGGGCCACCAGCGGATCACCGACGAGGGGCCAGGTGCCGGGGCCGCCGGGCTGGTTCCGCATCAGAGCGAGGGTCGAGAGCCAGATCGGCAGGCTCACGACGGCGGCCACCGTCAGCCGCCAGGTCTGCTGCCAGACCCCGGCCCGAGGCATCACGTCCGTGTTCACCAGCCCATTGTCCCCACCACGTGCGCCGTGGGGATCAGACCCGGGGCCGATGGGCATTGGACCCAGGTCTAACCCGCACCTCTCCTGCGGTCGGGGCCGGGTCGGTCCGACGGGCCGATGTGCCTCCCGTGCCGGGCGAACAGACTCGTTCCCGTGCCGGCAAGGCCCCCCACAGGAGGAACGCTCATGCGCAGAACTCTGTCCCTCGCACTCACCACCGCCGCGTTGGCGGTGATCGCACTGCCCGCGCCGTCGTCGGCCGCGACGACGGCACAGGCGCCCGGCTCCCTGCGGTGGGGGCCGTGCCCCGAGGGGGCCGCCGCGCCCCGGCTGGAGTGCTCGACGCTCGAAGTCCCGCTGGATTACCGCGATCCGGGCGGCCGGCAGATCGAGATCGCCGTCTCCCGGCTGGCGAGCGAGAAGCCCTCGGCCCGGCGCGGGGTCCTGCTGACCAACCCGGGAGGGCCGGGCGGAGCGGGCCTGACGTACCCGGCCGTCCTCGCCGCGTCCGGGCTGCCCGAGAAGGTGCTCGACTCCTACGACGTCATCGGCTTCGACCCGCGCGGGGTCGGCCGCAGCGCACCGGTGACCTGCGACCTGACGCGGGAGCAGCAGTGGCGTGGCAACTTCCCGCCGTACGCGCACACCGCGGCCGATGTCACGCGGGAGGTCGGCTACGCGCGGAAGATCGCCGAACAGTGCACCGGTTCGCGGACGGCGTGGATGCTGCCGCACCTCACGACGGCCAACACCGCGCGCGACATGGACCGCCTGCGGACGGCCCTGGGTGAGCCGAAGCTGTCGTACCTCGGTGCGTCCTACGGCAGTTACCTCGGTGCGGTCTACACGACGCTGTTCCCGCGGCGCGGTGACCGGATCGTGCTCGACAGCAACATGGGTCCCGGCGGGTACGACGTCACCGCGATGCGCTTGCTCGCCCGGGGCATGGAGGACCGTTTCCCCGACTTCGCCGCGTTCGCGGCCGAGCACCCCGGGTACGGCCTGGGCTCCACGCCGAAGCAGGTCACCGCCCTGTTCTACGAGCTGGTGGAGCGGCTGGACGCGAAGCCGGTCCAGGGCGTCGACGGGACCCTGTTCCGCGGATACACCTTCGAACAGCTCTACGCCGACGGCTCCATGCCCCGGCTCGCCGAGTTCTGGCAGGCCGTCGACACCGGTGCGCAACTCCCCGACCAGGAGCTGCCCGCGGGCCTGGAGAACCTGTTGGCCGCACGTTTCGCCGTGGTCTGCGGCGACTCGCGCTGGCCGGGAACGGTCCGCGAGTACCAGCGCAACGTCGCCGTCGACCGGCTGAGGTATCCGATGCTGGGCGGCTCCACGGCGAGCATCAACCCCTGCGCGTTCTGGCCGCGGGAGCGGACCGAGCCGCCGGTCCGCGTGACCGGCCGGGGCCCGTCGAACGTGCTGATGGTGCAGAACGAGCGCGATCCTGGCACGCCGCTGGTCGGCGCCCGGGAGCTGCGACGGGCGTTCGGCGGGCGGGCGACGCTGGTGACGGCGGATCAGGGCGGGCACGGGGTCTACCCGTACGGCGGCAACACCTGTGCCAAGGACGCCGCGACGGCGTTCCTGATCACCGGGGAACGCCCGGTACGGGACCTCGCCTGCGCGGCGGAACCGAGCGAAGTGAGCAAGTGACGGAGGCTGGACATGTTCGAGGAGATGCGAAGCCGCCGGGCCGCCCGGCGGATCACCCCGGGGGACGGGAGCCCGCTCAAGCGGTTCCGCTGGTGGCAGCTGCCCTACCGCTCGCTGTTCTTCCTCCGGCTGCCGGACGGTGGCGGCGGGCAGGCGGTGTACGCCGTGGACGTCAAGCGCGGTCAGGACCAGACGTCCGCCAAGGCCAAGGCCGACCTGTACCTCGACGGCACGCACCATGCCCGCTCCAGGCTTCCCGCCGCCTTCCCGGTACCGGGCGGCACCGTCGAGGTGCGGTTGAGCAACTTCGGGCTGCGACGCTGCCACTACGTCACCGCCGAGGGCACCGAGCACCTGCTCGTCCCGGACGGCGGCTCGGCCGAGGGGCGCCGCGCCCGCCTCGACCGCGCGCATCCGGCGCTGAGCCGCGGTATCGGTGCCCTCTCTCTGGCCGTGCTCCTCGTCGCCCTGGTCCTGCTGGCCACGCAATTGGCCGAACAGCTCACCGGGGTGCCGGTGGTGGCCGAGCGTCTGGGGGCCTTCACCGCGCCGGTCCGTCTGCCGGCCGCGGGTAATCTCGCGCTGACCCTCGTCACCTTGGCGGCCGGCACGGAGCGGGCACTGCGGCTGCGGTACAGCCGGCTGCTCGACGGAGCGGCGGGCTGACGCGGAGGGAGGCGCCCGGTTGCGGGGATGACCGGGCCGCCCCGCAACCGGGCTACCCCGCAACCGGGCCGCCCCGCGACCGGGTCGACTGAGCCGGCGACAGGCATCGTTGCGGCCGTCCGGTTCGCTGGCCCGATCGCGGTGAGCGCACCGTCCGCCCCATCGGCACGACCGGGCGGACGGCGAAAGGCAGGGCCTGCGGGGAACAGCTTCGTACGGCGGCAGGTGTGTCCTCGTGGCGAGTTGCCCAGCTGTGCGGGCCGGGCGGGTTCCGGGCCGTCGGCCCGCTTCGTCAGCGGTCGTGGGCTGTCGTCGCCGGGAGCCCGCCGTGTGCGGCGACCGCCCGGGCGGGGTGGAGAGGTCGGCGGCTCACGACGGAGGAGCGGGCGTACCGGCCCTCGCGGGCCGTTCCGGGAGGCGTGCGGCCCGGGAGGCCTCCCGTCCCTCTCCCCCGGTCCGCCGGCGGGGGCGGTCAGCACCCGTCGGCCAGTCGCGAATGAATTCGGCCCCGGTGGCCCGACAATGCACTGTTGAATCGGAGTAGGGGACGATCTAGGGTTCTCCGTATGGCGAATCAGATTTCGGCCGGGCCGGAGCTTCTCGAATATGTCAGGGAATTCTCGCTCAGGGAGGACGAGATCCTGCGCGACCTGCGCCGGACGACCGCGGAGCTGCCGGGCGGGACGGCGATGCAGGTCATGGCCGAGGAGGGGCAGTTCCTCGCGTTCCTGGTCGCGACGACCGGTGTCACGGACGTCCTGGAGATCGGCACCTTCACCGGTTACAGCACCCTGTGCATGGCCCGCGCGGTTCCGCCGCGGGGGCGTGTGGTCACCTGTGACATCAGCGGGCGATGGCCGGAGATCGGCGCCGAATACTGGCAGCGGGCAGGCGTGGACGACCGGATCGAGGTGCGTATCGGTGCGGCCCTCGAAAGCCTTGAGGAAATGCTCACCGATGGCGGTCCGGATCAATTCGGACTCGTTTTCATCGATGCCGACAAGGCGAATTATCCGCAGTATTACGAGCTCGCGCTGCGGCTGGTCCGGCCGGGTGGCCTGGTGGTGGTGGACAACACGCTCTTCTTCGGCCGGGTCGTCGACCCCCTCGCCGACGACGCGGACACCGCCGGTGTCCGTGAGGTCAACGCCCGGATCCGTGACGACCGACGCGTCGACGTCTCCATGCTCCCGATGGCCGACGGCATCACCCTGGTCCGCCGCCGGTGAGCCGTCGGGTCACCGGCCGGGGCAGGTCAGGCCGCGCACGGTCCGGGAGGCCCGTGCGGGGTCGGTGAGGTCCGGCGCGACCAGCTGTACCGTCGTGGGAGCGTCCCGCCGCTCGGCGACGAGGTGCAGCAACTGGACGTCCTGGCCGGCGTTCCCGGTGGCCGGCGCCCGGCAGTCGCAGGGCCGTTCGTCGAAGCCGGCGAACCGGTAGGCGATCTCCATCATCCGGTTGCGGTCGGTCGCGCGGAAGTCCGCCAGCAGATGGACACCGGCGCGGGCCGCCTGGTCGGCCAGCCAGTTCAGGATGATGGTGCCGGCACCGTACGCCACGACACGGCAGGAGGTGGCGAGCAGTTTGAGGTGCCACGCCCGCGGGTGCTTCTCCAACAGCACCACGCCCACGGCCCCGTGCGGCCCGAAGCGGTCGGTGAGTGTCGTGACCAGGACCTCGTGGCCGGGGTGCGTGAGCAGTCCGCGCAGCACCTCGTCGGGGTAGTGCACTCCGGTCGCGTTCATCTGGCTGGTACGCAGGGTCAGTTCCTCGACCCGCGAGAGCTCGTCGTCGGTGGCCCTCCCGATGCGCATCACCATCTCCAGCGAGCGCAGGAAGTCCTCGTGCGAGCCCGTGTACCGTGCCCGTTCGTCGGTACGCCGGAAGCCGGCCTGGTACATCGTCCGCCGCTTCCGTGAGTCGGCGGTCACCGACCGGGGGCTGAACTCGGGGAGTCCGAGCAGCTTCACGGCGTCCTCCGCCGGGTAGCAGCGCACGTCCGGGAGGTGGTGGGCGACCTCGGCCCGTTCGGCCGGCTGGTCGTCGATGAAGGCGATGGTGGCGGGAGCGAAATCCAGTTGCTCGGTGATGCGGCGCACGGCGTCGGACTTGCGGCCCCAGCCGATCTCCGGGACGACGAAGTAGTCGGCGACGCCGAGCGCCTGGAGGCGGGCCCAGGCGTGGTCGTGGCTGTTGCGGCTGCACACGGACTGGAGGATGCCCCGGGCGTCCAGGCCGACGATCACCTCGCGGACCGCGTCGGGCAGGACGACGTCCTCGTCCTCCAGCAGGGTGCCGTGCCAGAGCGTGTTGTCGAGGTCCCAGACCAGGCACTTCACGGTCGCGGGCGGGTCCGCCGGGGCGGTGTCGCTCATGTTCGGCTCCTTGTGGTGGCGTGCCCGGCGGTCGTGGGCGTGGTCATCGTCCGCCGAGGAGGTGGTCGGCGAGGATGAGCTGGCACATCTCGCTGCTGCCCTCGATGATCTCCATGAGCTTGGCGTCGCGGTACGCCCGCGCGACGACGTGCCCGTCCTGGGCTCCGGCCGACGCCAGCACCTGGACCGCGGCTGCCGCGCCTCTGGCCGCGTGCTCGGCCCCGACGTATTTCGCCAGCACGACGGCGGCGGCCAGGCCGGCGGCGTTCTCGTCCCAGCAGCGGCTGGCGTACTCGCAGGCCCGGGTGGCGGTCTGTTCGGAGGCCCACAGGTCGGCCAGGTGCCGGGCGACGAGCTGGTGTCGCCCCAGCGGCCTGCCGAACTGGTGCCTCGTTCCCGCGTGGCCGGCGGCCGCCGCCACGCAGGCCCGCAGGATACCCACGCAGCCCCAGGCGACGGAGATCCGGCCGTAGGCGAGGGCCGTCGTCACCAGCAGGGACAGCGGCTGGTGTCCGCCGCCCAGCAGGCTGCCGGGCGGCAGCCGTACCTCGTCGAAGGTGAGGTCGGCGTGTCCGGCGGCCCGGCAGCCCAGTGGGTCGGCCACGCGCCGCACCTGGACGCCGGGGGCCGTCCGGGGTACCACGGCCACGGCGCCCGCCTCTCCCATCCGGGCGACGACGAGGAACAGGTCGGCGTATGCGGCCGCGGTCACCCACTTCTTGCGGCCGGTGAGCAGCAGGGAGTCCCCGTCGGCGGTGACGGTGGCCTCGATGGCCGACAGGTCGCTGCCCGCCTGAGGTTCGCTGAAGGCCATGGCCGCCAGGTCGCCGGAGGCCAGCCTGGGCAGGAGGTCGGCCGCCTGCGCCGGGTCGCCGAGGCGTTCGACGGCCCACGCGGCCATGCCCTGCGAGGTCATGACGCTGCGCAGCGAGCTGCACAGGCTGCCGACGTGGGCGGTGAACTCGCCGCTGTCCGCGCTGCTCCATCCCGGTCCGCCGTGGTCCGCCGGGACCTGGGCGGTGAGGAGGCCGGACGCCCCGAGTTTGCGCACCACGTCCTCGGGCAGCCGGCCCGCCCGGTCCCATGCGCCGGCCCGGTCGCCGACCAGTTCCGTGACGGCGGAGGCCGCCGCGGCGACGGCTTCACGCACCGGAGCCGCCGGTGGCCGGGGGGCGGAGCCGCTCGACGAGCGCGGCCATCCGGTGCACGGTGCGGAAGTTCTCCATGCGCAGGTCGGCGCCGCGGATGGAGATGCCGTACGTCCTCTCCAGGTGCACCACGAGTTCCATGGCGAAGAGCGAGGACAGTCCGCCGGTACCGAAGACGTCCGCGTCGGTCGCCCAGGTCCTGCCCGTGCGGCGTTCCAGGAGCCGCAGCAGGTCCGTCTGGACGGTGCCGGGGTCGCCCACGGATTCCGGCACCGGCCGGTTGGATGACGTGGTCATGCGTGTTCTCCCTCGTACTCGTAGAAGCCGCGTCCGCTCTTGCGGCCGAGGTGGCCGTCCCGCACCATCTCCAGCAGCAGGTCGCAGGGGCGGCACCCCTCGTCGCCGGTCCGGCTGTACAGGACCCACAGCGAGTCGGCCAGGTTGTCCAGCCCGATGAGGTCGGCGGTGCGCAGCGGGCCGGTCGGGTGGCCCAGGCATCCCTGCATGAGGCGGTCGACGGACTCGGCGCTCGCGGTGCCGGCCGCCACGACCCGTACCGCGTCGTTGATCATGGGGTGCAGGATCCGGCTGGTGACGAAGCCCGGTGCGTCGTCGACCACGATCGCCTCCCGGCGCAGCGCCGTGAGCAGCGTCCGCAGTGCGTCCAGGGTGGTGTTCGAGGTGTGTGTGCCCCGGATGACCTCGACGGTCCGGATCAGGTAGGGCGGGTTCATGAAGTGGGTGCCGATCAGGTCCGCCGGCCGGGCCGCCGCCCGGGCCAGTTCGTCGATGGGGATCGCGGACGTGTTGGAGATGACCGGGGTGCCGGGTGCGACCAGCGCGGACACGTCCGCGAGGACCTTCGCCTTGGCGTCGGCGTCCTCGGTGACCGCCTCGATCACTGCGGTGGGGGCCGCGTCGTCGGCCGTGACCAGGCCGGCGAGCGACAGGCCGGTGACGAGCGTGCCGGGTTCGGTCCCGTCCGGGAGTGCGCCCATCAGCCGTGCCGTCCGTACCTGGTGGGCGATCCTGGCCGGTGCCTCGTCGAGCCGGCGCCGGTCCAGGTCGATCAGCGACACCGCGATGCCGTGTCCGACGGCCAGGGCGGCGATGCCTGATCCCATCACCCCCGCCCCGAGTACGGTGAGTCGCTGCCCGGCGCCGGGCGTTCCGTTCTCCGCTGCCATGTGGTCCCTCTCTCGGATCCGGCTCGGCGTGTGCTGCCGGAGCTGCGTCCGGACTCGGTGGGGCCGATGGCCCGGGAGCGGTTCCGGTGCCGCCGCCCGGGGTGGGGCCGCCGGTCATTCCTCGGAGCGGCTCACTTCGGTCCGCCGGGGCGGCCGTGGTGGCACGAGGCCGCCCGCGGGTTCCGTGTAGAACTGCTGTGCCCACTGGCGGTACCGGCCGATCGGGCCGTCGCCCTTGGCGAGCTTGGGCTGCTCGACGTGCTCCTGGTGGTGCCACATCAGCAGGTCCGCTCCGGTGTCGACGCTGGCCACCCGCTGGAGGACCGCGCCGGCCAGCCGGGCCAGCGGCGTGGCCGCCACGCGCCCGATCGTCGCGGGCACGCCGGGGAGGCCGTTCAGCTCCAGCTTCGTGCCGAAGCGGAGCTGGATGCGTCCGGGGCCGGTCGGGGTCGCGTGGAGCATCACGTAGAGGTTGCCCGCGTCCCGGGGCAGTACGGAGCGGGCGGCGATGGTGCCCAGTCCGATCACCGTGAGCGTGTAGGACTGGCGGAACCCGCGCATGACGGTGCCGCGGGCCGTCGCGGTGACGGTGCTGACGGGTTCCCCGGGCACGGGTGTGCCTTCGATGTCGAGGTCCTTGAGGCCGTGCAGGGCGGGCAGGTGGCCCCAGTCGAAGGCGTTCTCGATGACGTCCTGGGGGTGCCCGGCGATGTCGTAGGTGTCGTGGCTGAACGGCTGCCGGACGTCCATGGGGAAGGCCGGCACGTCCCATTCCGGGGGCAGGCCGAGGGCGTGCCACCACACGTAGACGGAGCCGTTGACCTCGCACACCGGGTACTGCGCCAGTGAGGCCCTCGGTGGCGGCTTGTCGTAGCCCGTGCGCACGCAGGTGCCGGTCGGGTCGAACGCGAAGCGGTGGAAGGGGCAGACGATGTCCTCCCCCTCGACCGATCCGCCGACCCCGAGGTGGGCCCCCAGGTGCGGGCAGCGCGGCCGGACGGCACGCAGGACGCCCTTGGCCGTGCGGTAGACGACGACCTCCGCTCCGGCGAGCGGGCGGGTGATGACGGACCCTGGTCGCACCTCGTCGGCGAAGGCGACGCAGAACCAGCCGTTCGGGTAGGGACGGGAGGGGGCGTGCAGCGTGTCGGCGGGGGCCGCCGCGCCCAGGTCGGCTCCCCGGGAGTTGAGGAGCTGCTTGACCAAGGGCTTCAGGTGAGGCTTCACGGCTTCACTCCTGGTGCTTCACGGGGCAGGCGGCGGTGCCCTGTCGGGTGGACGGCTGGAGGGGGGCGGACCGGGGGGCGGCCGTGCGGAGCCCGGGGCTCGCGGCGTCGTCCGCCCGCCGTTCGCTGAGCCGCAGGTTCAGTCCGCGTGAACTCAGGCTGGTCTCGACCTTGGGCCGGAAGGGCTGTTCGCCGACGGGGCTCAGCTGCCAGCGGGCGACGATGGCGGTGAGGGCGAGGATGGCCTCGGTGAGGGCGAACTGGTCCCCGATGCATTTGCGGGGTCCGGCGCCGAAGGGGATGTAGGTGGCCCGGTCGGGCTGGGCGTCGAGCCAGCGGTCCGGGTCGAACCGGTCGGGCTCGGTGTAGAGGTCGGGCCGGCGGTGCAGGAGGTACGGGCTGAGCACGAGGGTGCTGCCGCCCTTGAGCTGTACGCCGCCGAGTTCGGCGTCCTCCCTCAGGGTGCGCGTCATCATCCAGGCGGGCGGGTACAGGCGCAGTGTCTCGGTCACCACCCGGCCGGCCAGCCCGAGCGAGGGCAGGTGCGCGGGGTCGAGCTCCTCGCCGTTCAGGACCTCGTCGGTCTCGGCCTGGAGGCGGTGCTGGACGTCCGGGTTCGTGGCGAGCAGGTGCAGCGCCCAGGCCAGGGTGATGGCCGTGGTCTCCATCCCGCCGAGGAAGAACGTCAGGGCCTCGTCGGCGAGTTCGGCGTCGCTCAGCTGTTTCCGGCCGTCCTCGCTCTCCTCGTCCACCGCCCCGACCAGTGCCGAGAGGAGGTCGGCGTGGTCGGTGGGGTCGGCCCGCCGCTCGGCGATGATCTGCGCGATGGTGTCGGCCAGCCGGGTGCGGGCCTGGTCGTACCGCCGCTTCTGCGGGGTCGGTACCTGGCGCAGCAGGGCGGGTGTCATCATCCGGCGGAAGAACGCGCTGACGATGACGGCGGTGTCGGCGAGGGCCCGCCGCATGGTCTCCTCGGGGAGCGCGCCGCTGAACATCGTCTGCATGGTGGCGCGTGTCGTCAGCGTCATCATCTCCTGGGTGATGTCGAGGACGTCCCCGTCCTTCCAGGAATCCGCCTTCAGCCCGGCCGCCTTGGCGAACACCGCTCCGTAGCCGGGGAGCCGGGTGGGGTGGAACGAGGGCTGGCACAGCCGCCGCTGCCGCCGGTGCAGGGTGTAGGAGCAGGTGGACAGGCCGTCGCCGATGACCTCGCGGATGCGGTCGTAGATCGGCCCGCCCTTGTCGTAGACGCGGTCGTTGAGGAACACCTGCCGGGTCAGGGCCGGATCGCAGACCATGACCGCGGAGGTCGGTCCCAGCCGGACGCGGACCATCGTGCGGTATTCGGACAGGGACATGATGAACGCCAGCGGGTCGCGGAGCAGGGGCAGCGCGTGGCCCAGCAGTGGCAGGCCCTGCGGGGCGAGCGGGACCGACGCGGCGGTCGCCGTGGTCGTGTCTGTCATGGTCAGCCTCATTCCGTTGGTCACCGGCCGGCCGGTACCGCGGCGGCGGGGTCGCGGGTGATTTCGAGCAGCGCGGTGGTCCAGCGGAAGCCGAGACCGAAGCTCACGACGAGGACGCGTTCTCCGGCGCGCAGCGTGCCGGAGCGGAACAGCCGGTCGAGGGCGAGCAGGATGTCGCTCGGTCCGGCGTGGCCGAGGTGCCGGCCGAAGGTCCAACTGGTGTCGTCGGAACGGACGCTGAGGGGGGATCCGGCGAGCACCATGTCGAGCACGACCGACCCGATGGCGATGGCCACCACGTGCGAGATGTCCTCGGGTTTCGAATCGGTCTCGTCCAGGACGGTCTCCACACAGCGGCGGGTGGAGCGCTGCAGCGCGTCGATGTGGGGCATGAGGCCGGTCTCCTCGGCGAGGAAGGAACGGGCGCCGGCCGGTTCCTTCCTCGCCCGGGTCAGGACCTCCAGTTGAGGTTCCGCCGCCTGGGCGGTGGCCGCCAGCCGGGCGAAGCCCGTCCGGCGGGTGAGGACCGCGGCGGCGCCGGCGTCACCGGCCACGTAGCCGGTCTCCCGGACGTGGCCCCAGCGCCCGGCGGGGAAGCGGGCACCGGCCGTCACCAGGGCGGCGTTCGCGTGCGGCCGGGCCGTGAGGTGTTCGGCGGCGGTGACGAGGGCGGCGGCCCCGCCGTCACTGGCGGCGCCGACCTCGATCCCCGTGGTGTCCGGTCCTCCGAGCACCCGCAGCAGATAGGGCGCGGGGGTGTAGTGGTCCTCGTCCTGGAAGTGGGCGTGCACGACGAGGCTCAGGTCCGTGCCGGTGACGTCCGCGTGGCGCAGTGCCTTGAGGCCGGCGCGGGCCGCCATCTGCGTCGCGGTGTGGTCCGTGGAGACGGCGGCCGAGGTGAAGCCGTTGAGGGCCGCCATGGAGGGCTGCGCGGTGTCCGGGCTGCCCCACGGCTCGTGTTCGCGCTTGATGGGCGGTACCCACGCACCGGTTCCTGCGATCGTGATGTCCTGCCACAACACTGCTGTCTCCTCGGCTGTCACGAAAGGGGCGGCTGCGGAACGCGGGGGTGGGGCCTGACGAGTTCTCCGCTGTGGTCGAGGGCGTGTGCGCTGACCCCCGTGATCCGGGCGAGCACCCGGCCGCCGCCGGTGGTGGCGGTCAGGGCGCCGGTGGCGAAGTCGCAGTGCAGCCGGATCTCCGGGTTCTCGGCGCTGAGCCGGCAGTCGTTGCCCGGCCCGCTGAGGTCGACCTCGTCGAGGCCCGCCATCGGGCCGACCGCCGGCGGGCTGTCGCCCCGCGGTGGCAGCAGCAGCAGGTGCACCATCGCGTCGAGCAGGATCGTCGGCACGGTCGTCCCGGCCAGGGCCGGCGCCCAGGCCTCGTGGTCCAGCCGGAACCTGCCGCTGTTGCCCCCCGGTCCGCGCGCGTAGTCGCCGGTGCCGGCGAACGGGCCGGTGAGCGAGATCGGCGGGTCCGGGGAGTAGACCGGCATCGCGAAGTCGGGCTGGGGCTCGTAGGCCGAGCAGTCGGGGGGCCCGGGGAGCTCGGGGTAGCGGTCGGCCAGTACGACGTTCGTCTCGCACAGCAGGTCGTTGAAGCGCAGCACCTTGCCGTTCTTGCCGATCCGGTGGGCCGTCATCCTGACGGCCACCTCCGCCCGGCCGTGCTTCCGGCTCGTCACCCGGGCCTCCACCGCGACGGTGCGGGGCGGGCCGGCGAGCCGGATCTTGATCGACGCCCGGCAGACGAGTCCGCGGAACCCGGTGACCACGAGGCCGGGGCAGAGCGTCGCGGCGGCTCCCGCTGCGGCCTCCAGGGTGAACGTACCGGGCAGGGTGTACTCCCCGTTGACCCGGTGGTGGCGCATCCACCGGCCGTCCTGCTCGGCGAGGGTGCCCGGGTCCCAGGTCTTGGTGAAGACCGCCCAGTCCGTGCCCCGGTACAGGACGCCGTCGAGCAGCGGTGTCGTCAGTGCCGGGTCGGGTGCGGCGGGCGGCGGGGCGTCCGGGGCGGGGACCGGCAGTTCGCCGGAGGCGCCGTAGGTGCTGATTCCGCGCCGGCCCAGCAGGACGCGTTCCTCCTCCCGGATGAAGAAGGCCACTCCCCCGGCCGGCGGGCGGGTCACCGCGGAGAGGAACTGCGCCTGTCCCTGCGCGGTGCTGATGTAGGCGTCCATCCCGTTGCGTTTCAGGGTCTCCCGCATGGTGAGGCTGCTGGCGACGCCGACCTCCCGCCAGCCGCTCCAGAGGACCGCGACCTCGGCGTGCCCGTCGGGCGCGTGCCGCTGGGCCCGGGCGCTCGCGTAGGCGAGGTACTCGTTGACGGCGCAGTAGTCGATGTCCCCGGGTGCGGGGGCGAGGGTCGCCAGGGTGCTGAAGTTGCACCAGATCCGCGGTGGCCGGCCCGCCAGGGCCCGTTTGAGGTTGCGGTAGCCCGTTGCCTTGGTGGCCCGGACGGCCCGGAAGTCGGTGAGGGTCTTGGCGTGCAGGGCTCGCGAACGCAGGTCCAGGACGGTGTTGATGAGCAGGTCGATCTTTCCGTGCCGGCCGAGTACCTCGTCGAGGACGGCGGTGGTGCGCTCGGCGTCGAGGACGTCGCACACTCTGTGGTGGACACGGTCCTGGCCGCACAGGTCGGCGAGCCGTCGCACCGTACGGCGTACCTCCAGGCGCGCCTGGGCCTTCTCGTAGGCGGCGCGCAGTTCACCCACCGACGCCCCGGGGCGCCGACGGCGCTCGGCTGCGATGAACTCGGCCTGCGGCGGCAGCTCTTCGCCGCTCTCCGGCAGCGCGGTGCGGCCGATGACGTACACGTGGGGGCGGTCGCTGGTGCGGGCGACTGCGTGGAGGAGTTCGGGGGTGATCCCCCGGGCGCCGCCGAAGGCGACGACGACCGCGCCGGGCGGCAGGGGCGCCTCCTCGGCGGGGGGTGGTACGCCGGGGTCGTCGTCGACGACGGCGAGGGTGGACCAGTCGCCGCCTCGGCAGGCCAGGGTGTGTGTCGGCACCTGGGCGGTGGCCGCCCGCGCGAGCTGGTCCAACGCCGTTGCGGGGTCCGGTGCGTCGCTGAGCAGGGTCACTCCGCCGCACTGCGGGACCTCGGCCCGCACCGAGCGGACGAGGCCGGTGAACAGGCCGCTCAGCGGGGCGGGCAGGTCGTCCGGTACCGGCCCGAGGAGGAGTGCGCCGAGTGAGCCGCCGGTGCGCAGGGCGGGGAGTGCGGCCTGGAGGGTGGTGAACGTCAGGTCCTGGAGGTCCTCCAGCCGGCCCGCCTCGGCGTCGTCGCTCCCGTCGTCGCTCCCGTCGTCGAGGGGCAGCCGGGACAGGACCCTGATGTGGCGGGGGACGAACGGCAGCGCGGTGAGGGCCGCGGGCGCGTCCTCGGGCGGTACGTGGCCTGCGCCGGGGACGGGACGGGGTGACCAGACGGCGGTGTCGGGGCCGGTGGCGGCCTCGGCGAGGTCGGGGGCGTCGGTGATGACGATCGTGCCCGGCGGGATCGCCGGCGCGGCGGGGTCCTCGGGCGGCGCGGGCGTCGGGACGAACCGGAACGCCTGGCGGCGGCCGATGCCGTCGTCGCTGTGCTCCGGCGCGGGAGCGGGGTGCTCGGGTGCGGCCGGGACGGGCTCGGTGAACTCCGGCGCGCGTGGTGCCCGCTCGGCCTCCTCGGGGTCCGGGTGGTGGTGACGCGGGGCGCCCGGCCCGGTGAACCGGATCAGCGGCGACCCGGGGGCGGCGGGCGCCACCACGGTGTCCTTGCCGCTGACGAGCGCTTCGACGACCGTCAGGAGCGCGTCCAGCGACAGGTAGGTGTGTCCGGCGCCTTCCAGCACGGGGAGGGAGTGCGCGGGCGCCGCCGGACGGGTGTCGGTAGCGCCGACCGAGGTGGAGAGGGTCCCGAGGACCGGCAGGCCGTGCTCCAGCGCGGTCGAGCGCCGGGCGACCGCCAGGACCGCCGCGCCTTCCGCGATGGACCGGCCCTCCGGTACCAGACCGGAGAGGTGGCGGTCCCAGCCGCTGATCGGCCGCTGGCACACGGCGCCGATCAGGGCCAGGTCGCAGGCCCGGTGGCGGAGCTGGCGCAGGGCGATGTCGACCGCGCTGTGCGCGGAGTCCCGCTGCGCGTAGACGCTGGTGCCCATGCCCCGGAGGTCGTAGTAGTTGGCGGCCCGGCCCGACAGGATGCAGGAGACCGCACCGGTGAAGTCGTCCTCGTTCAGGTCGCCGGGGATCACCCCCTTGGCCTCGGCCATCCCCTTGGCGAGGTACTCCTTCAGCGTCTGCGCCTGCACCGGGTCGGGCAGGATGTCGAACGTGGTGGCGCACTCGGCGGCGTGCACCCGCAGCGCGGCACGGGTGTTGTGCGTGGTCGGCAGGGTCGAACCCACCACGATGGCCGTCGTGGGCCGCAGAGCGGTGCCCGGCTCGCCGAGCTCGTCCAGCAGCGGACCGAGGGCCTGAAGCACCATCAGGTGGGCGGGGTCCATGTGCCGCATCGTCAGCGGCGGGATGCGCACCTCCCGCGGGGAGGGCAGGGGGTAGGGCGTCCCGAAGCCGGCTTCCGGCGGCGGTCCTTCACCGGCCAGCCAGGCGGGCACCTGGGCGGACTCCAGGCCGGGCAGGTGGGTGTTCCAGCCCACGACGACCAGGTCCTCCGTGTCGGCGGCCGCGTCGCCGCCGCGCCTGTCCGCGGGGGCGGCCGACGGCACCCGGTCGGACAGGACGACGTGCGCGTCCGCCCCTCCGAGGCCGAACGACGACACCCCGACGACCCTCGGCCGTACGTCGTGGGCCGGCCAGGACGCGTCGGTGACGGGTACGGTCAGCCGCTCGCCGCCGCCGAGCAGCGGGTGCGGGTCGGTGACCACGGGCTGACCGGGAACGGCCCCGCGTTCGAGGGCGACCAGGGCGTGCGCGACCGAGACGAGGCCGGCCAGTACCCCGGTGTGTCCGAAGACCTGCTTGTTCGACGTGAGGAGGCACGCCCGCTCACGGGGCCCGAGCCGGGAGAGCAGCGAGCGCAGTTCGATCTCGTCGCCGACCGGCGTGCCGGTGCCGTGCGCCACGACCCAGTCCACGTCGTCCGCCTCGACGCCCGCGTCGGCCCAGGCACGGGAGATGGCCAGTTCCTGGCCGCGCGTGGCGGGTGCGTGGATGCCCTTGCCCCGGCCGTCGGCGGCGAGCCCGGTGCCCCGGATGACGCCGAGCACCCGGTCTCCGTCGGCCATGGCCCGCTCGTAGGACTTGAGCGCCAGTGTGATGGCGCCCTCACCGATCAGGGTCCCGTCGGCGGCCTGGTCGAAGGGGCGGATCCGGCCGCTCATCGAGATGCCCTGGGCGCGGCAGAAGAGGGTGAATCCGATGGGTTCGATCACCGAGGTGCCCCCGACCAGGGCCACGTCGACGGATCCTTCGCGCAGCGCCTTGACCGCCGCGTCCACGGCGAACAGTCCGCTGGCACAGGCGGCGTCGAGGGTCAGGTGCTGGGCGTCGTCGGGGATGAGCCCGCGCAGCGCGTTGCGGGAGACGGACGCGGGCAGGTAGGCCTGCGGGTCGCCGCCGTCGCCGCCGTAGTGTGCGGTGATCGCGTGGTCGGCGAGCTCGGCCAGCCAGTCGCCGTCCGCGTCGGCGGGGACGGCATCGCGCACCATGCGCCGGTACTCGTCGCCCAGTACGACGCCCTGGGGGCCGAGCCCCGTCTGGTCGTGGATCCCGGTGGTGGCGGCGAGCCACCGGTCCGTCGGCCGCCGGCGTACGCCCTCCAGGGCCTGCACGGTGCAGTGGCGCAGCCAGCGTGTGGTCCGCGGCCACCCGGGGTGGCCGGCGTTCCCGTCCGGCTCGGCGACCGAGGCGGGGTCGGGGACGAAGTCCTGGAGGTATCCGGCCTCGCGGACGTAGAAGGCGTCGGTGTCCTCGCGGGTCGGCGCCCAGAAGTGCTTCAGGTCGAAGGCGGACGGTTCGCTGGAGATCAGCACACCGTCCCGCAGCCGGTCCCAGAACTCCGCCGTGTTGTTCGCGCCGGGCAGGGCCAGGCCGAGTCCGACCACCGCCACGGCGCCGGGGTCGGTCAGCTCCGACGGCTCCGGGGCGGGGGTGGTGACCGGGGCGGGGGCGGACGGGGGCGAGGGGGCTTGC
Organism: Streptomyces sp. NPDC058008; assembly: GCF_042886395.1. Lineage (NCBI taxonomy): Bacteria > Bacillati > Actinomycetota > Actinomycetes > Kitasatosporales > Streptomycetaceae > Streptomyces > Streptomyces sp. NPDC058008. The sequence goes on from NZ_JBHVQX010000016.1 coordinate 79,415, forward strand.
ACCTGCGTCGGCTCGGGCGTGGAGGCAGGGTCCTGTGACGGTGACACCGTGCGCGCCTCCGCCGGCTCGGGGAGGGGCACCGGTGGTGGTGTGGGTGCCTGTGCCGCCTCGGGGAGGGGAGCCGGTGGTGGTGTGGGTGCAGGCGCCGACTCGGGGAGGGGGCGCGGTGCCGACGTACGCACCCGCGCCGCTTCGGGCGTGGAGGCAGGGGCCGGTGACGGTGACACCGTGCGCGCCTCCGCCGGCTCGGGGAGGGGCGCCGGTGGTGGTGTGGGTGCCTGTGCCGCCTCGGGGATGGGAGCCGGTGGTGGTGTGGGTGCCTGTGCCGCCTCGGGGAGGGGGCCCGGTACCGACGTACGCACCCGCGCCGCTTCGGGCGTGGAGGCAGGGTCCTGTGACGGTGACACCGTGCGCGCCTCCGCCGGCTCGGGGAGGGGAGCCGGTGGTGGTGTGGGTGCCTGTGCCGCCTCGGGGAGGGGAGCCGGTGGTGGTGTGGGTGCCTGTGCCGGGCGGGCGGGCGCAGGCTGTCCGGCGTCGGTGGACAGGTCGGCTCGGGACGGTGGTGCCGACACCGCTGCCGCGACCGACGCGGCCGGCTGGTGCCGGGCGGCGGGTACGGTCACCTGTTCCGCCAGCCTGCTGTGCAGCCGCATGCCCTGCATCCCGCCGATGCTGATGCCGCCGTCGGCGACGAGGGTCTGCCCGGTGATGAAGCCGAGGTCCTCGTGCAGGAGGTGGACGATCAGCTTGGCCGCCTCGGGCGTCGAGAGGGTGCGGCGCATCAGCTCGCCGTTGCCTGCCGGGCCGCCGAGGGCCGCCTCCGGGGCGTCGAGATTCACGACGATCTCGCTGGCGACCGAGCCCAGCAGTACCGTGTTGACCCGGATCTCCCGGTCGGCCAGTTCGAGCGCCAGGTAACGGACCATCGACTCCAGCGCCGCCTTGGTGACGCCGCCGGGCCCGTAGCCGGGAACGGGCTGGTGCGCTCCGACACTGGACAGGCACAGGACGCTCGCGCCCCTACGCCCTGTCATGAGTGCGGCCGCGCGGCGCGAACAGTGGTAAGCGGCCATCACGTTGGTGGACCACGCGCGCTGCCAGTACAGGTCGTCGATGTCGAACAGGGGCAGGAACGCGCCGCCCGCGGCGTTGTTGATCAGGATGTCCAGACCACCGTGCCGCTCCTCGACCAGGTCGAACATCCGGTCGATCTCGCTGGTCTTGGCCACCGAGGCACGGATGAACTCGCAGCTGTGTCCTGCCTGTTCCAGCTCCGCCCGCAACTTGTCGGCCTGCTCGACGGAGTGGAAGTAGTTGACGATCACGTGCGCGCCGCGCCGCGCCAGCTGGCGGACGATGTCCGCGCCGAGGCTCTTCGCGGCACCCGTCACGAGTGCGACCCGGCCGTGCAGACTGTCCGTGGAGGTCATCACGCGGCAGCCTCTGCCCGGCCCTGCACGACGGTCTCCGCGATCCGGCGCAGTGTGCCGACGGTCAGCAGGGAGGAGTTCGCCCGCAGATCGGGCAGGTCGAAGCGGTCGGACACCCGACCGAGCAGGACGACCTGCTTGAGCGACTCCACTCCCAGCTCGGACTCCAGGCCGTCGTCCTCACCGAGCAGGTCGGCGGGGTAGCCCAGGAAGTCACCGTAGAGCGTACGTAGTTCGGCCAGCACCGAGTCGTAGTCCAACCCGGCGGACGCGGGCGGGGTGACGGAGGCGGCCTCGGTCGGGACGGCCGTGACCGGTGCGGCGGCCGGGGCCGGGACCTCCTCGACGGGGGCGGCGGGGGCCAGGACCTCCGCGGCCGGAGCGACCCTGACCGGGACTTCCACGACCGGGGCGGCAACGGGGGCGTAGGTGACGGAGGCCGCGTAGGGCGTGGGGGCCGGCACGGTGGCGGGCGGCGCGGGGGAAGCCGAGACCGCCGGCACCGTCACCGCTGCGACCGTGGCGGGGGTCCTCACCCGCGCCGGGGCACCGTGTCCGGTGCTCGACGGCGCCGGGAGGCGCGAACGGAACCGGCCGACGTCGGCGGTCTCGGCGAACAGCGTCCGCACGGCTTCGACCGGATCGCTCTCGCTCAACGGGACGACACACTGCACACCCGGGACCGATGCCTCGACGAACTTGGTCACGACCGGCCACTCCCCGCACTCCACGAAGGCATCGGCGCCCGCCGCGTGCAGCTCCCGGATCGTGTGCAGCATCCGGACCCGCGCGGTGAGGGCCCCCGCGACCAGGTCGACCGGGTCGTCGTCGCCGACGTCGCGCCCCAGCCAGGGGGAACGCACCCGCCAGCGCCCGGAACCGTAGGGGACCCGTGGTGCGGTCGCCCTCAGGTCACGCGCGGCCTGCGCCATCGCCGGAGTGTGGGTCGGATGCGGGACATCCAGAGGAAGACTCGGCCAGCCGAACGCGTCGGCCACCCGTTCCACCTGTTCGATCAGCCGTTCAGGGCCACTGATGACGCTCTGTCGAGGTGCGTTCTCGCAGGCCAGCACCAGGTCCGGATGGTTCATCAGCCCGGCCAGCGACTCCGCCCGACGGCCGTCCACACCGACGGCGAGCATCTTCCCGTCCCAGTTCTGCCGGCTCAGCACCTGCGACCGGGCAACGGCCAGGCGTGCGGCGTCCTCCACGGACAGGTGCCCCGCGGCGGCCAGAGCCCACAGCTCCCCGATGCTCTGCCCCACGATGGCAACGGGCTTCACACCCTCGGCGATCAGCATGTGGTGCGTCGCGATACTGACCGCGAAGATCTCCAGGTACTGCGCCTCGGGACCGCGCCGCTGGCTCGTCCCCCCGGGCTCGGTCAACCGGGCACTGACGGGAGGCAGTCCCATCTCCCCGGCTGCCTTGTCGATGCGGGACAGCGCCTCTCGAACGGTCTCGTAGCGGCTGTGCAACTCGGACAGGATGCCCGCGCGCGGGGCGGCCACCGTACCCGGCATGACAAAGACGGAATCCACCACGTGCATCACCCTCATCTCCGTCCCGTACTGGAGGCGACGGAGCGTCGGCCAGCCGGGCCCTGATACGCCACAACGGCGCGACGAAATCAACGACTTACGTGCGCTTGCTTCGCTGTACCGGAGGGACGGGCCCGGCCGAATGTGACCCGTCGCTGATTGCCATTCCTACACGCGCGGGCCCCGCTCAGGGCGTTTCCTGCCGAACGGGGCGCCGATACAAGCTAACCGGGCCCTTTCTGGAGGGTCAATGATCCCCAGGCCCTACTTTCAGCCTAAACGTGGAGAGTTCATTAATTTACCGAGCATGTAATAGCGACGACAATTGCACTCTTGTCGCTGCGCGACGTCTCGTGTTAGCCAGAGTCCACGAATCACGACATCACCAGCTATAGAACGTGTTCAGACCCAACACGGCCGTGGCTCTGAGACATCACGCGTTCAGGGTTTCGAACACAATCCGATGAGCTGAATTGGCCGAGACATGGCATATGACCTGGATCACGCGCGAACCCAGTCGTGCGGAACGACGCTTACGGACGGCCACGCCGCCCGCGCCGCACACCAGCACACGCCCCCTCGCGGTCACGCAGCCCGCGTGGACGCCGGCGCAACCCGGGCACTTGAACAGGCATTTCCACGGTGCACGCGCTCCCCGCACGTCCCTGGTGCCGGCCCACCACACCGCGCACACGCACGAGCCTCCCTACACACGGTCACCCCCGCCCGGTGCGACCGCACCCCGCCCGCCACCCCGGCAGCCGCCCCATCCCGTGCGGGTGAGGCCGGTCGCTCGCCACGCGGTCTCCGGTCGGCCCCTGTCGCCTCATCGGGCATCGGAGACAGTACGGCGACCGCACGCGACCAGGGCACCGAGGGTGCGCCACCACTCGATCAATCGCCTTGACGTCGACTCAACGGAAACATTGCGGCACACTCCTGGAAATTCGAAAAGAAACGCGAGTGACGTGACGGACCGACAGATGTCCGTCTCCCCTCCCCCGCAATGCAATTCGGGCAGACAACGGACACCCACGCCCGAACTTCTTCCGTATTCACGGTCGTCATATCGAACAGTTCGAGCGGTCCGCATACAATCCGCGCACGGAGGCGGCACGCATCGACGGGCGAGCAGAGCGATCCTCTACGGACCCACCTCGTTGGACCCCGTCCGCATCCGGACCGGCGCAACTCCAATCCCTGGACAACACGCTTGCCCTACGACGGAGTTGCCTTGGATGCCTACTCGCAGATTCCTGGAAGTGGGCTATGAGCGGCCGGTGGACGACAACCACCCGGCAGGGTTCGACTCAGCCGACAGGGACGGTGGCGCGCCCGCCCCCTCGGGGGCGCGGCGTCGGCCGCGCAGGGTGGAAGGCGATGGCGTGCCTGTTCGCCATGACGTCGCGCTTGCCCTCGAAGATGTCGACGAGCCGGGCCCGAGAAGGTCCGGGGGTGCCGTCCGGGCGGGGCTCGAACTGTTGGAACCCGGCCCGGACAGCGGCCGTACCGGCACAGTCACAGGTCCTCGCCCTGGATCGGGAGCGGTGCGGGGGCGACGGACCCACCGATGCGGCAGCCGACCGGGGCATGGGTCCCGGGGACGTCGGGGTGACGACGGCACAGATCCGCACCTCGGAGGCGGTGACGAGGCCGTCGACGTCGGAGGCCCAGCCGCATGCCGGACGAGGATGTGCGCGACCGCCTGACCCCGAAGGAAATGCGCGCCATCTCATCAGCACCGCAGGGGCCGGTCGTTCGGGCTCGGACGAGGACGGTGACCCTTCGGTGGCGCCTGGGCGAACCGCGAGGTCAGTCCGCCTGTGACAGAACGAAGACGTGTCGGAGGACTGGCTGTAACTCGGTGCGAGGTACAAATATTCCCGACCGCACGCACCGCGCTTTTCAGGGGGATTCACCATGAAGTACACCCGTGCCACCGCTCTCGCCGCCGTCAGCGTCGCGGCGACCCTCTCGCTCACCGCCTGCGGCGGCAACGGCTCCGCGCAGGACTCGTCCTCCAAGGGCTCCACGTCCTCCTCCACGTCTGCCCCGGACCAGGGTTCGAAGCCGGAAGGCGGCTCGGGCTCCGACGGTTCGGAGGCAGACAGCGCGAAGTCGGGCTCCAACGGTGTCACCGAGGCGGAGGGAACCGCAGCCGACACGACGAAGTCCAGCGGCAAGGTGACGTTCTGCAGGACGAAGGACCTGGCGATCGACGCGAAGAACGCCGCGCCCGACAAGGTCTCCGGCCGGATCGACATCACCATGGTCAACCGGGGTTCGACCACCTGCTCGGCAACAGGCTTCGCGGGCGTCGACATCAAGGACGCGGACAACACCTCGAACCCCATCGCGCGCGGCCACGCCGAGCCGCGCATCACCACACTGAAGCCCGGCGACGCCGCCGTCTTCGACCTCGCCTACGACATCGACACCACCGGCGGAAGCCTCTCGTCACCGACCAACATCCTGGTGACGCCCCCGAACGAGACCCACACCGTCAGCCTGACGTGGCCCGCGGACGCGGGGGACATCAAGGGCGCCTACACCGACGTCGAGGTCTACCCCACGCACACGACGAAGTAAGCAGCGAGGTGTCTGCGGCGGGCCCGGGCAACTGACCGCCGCAGCCGGCACGGCCAGGACGATCCATCGGGTAACGGGCCGGCGCGTCGACGAGTCGTGAACGGTGAATCATCACGGTTCATGGCACGAGGTGATCTCGCGGACCGACAGCGCTCAGTGCCACCGCCGTCGTCCTCGGCGGGGAAACGGACCGACGGCCGTCCTTGAGGTCGGAGGGGCATCCGATGGACTGTGTACGGTTCCGAAATCGGCTCCCGGCGCTTTCCTCACGGCCGGAGGCCCGTCGGGGTCTGGCCTCCGGCCCGTTCCACCGATGACGGCGGAACGGGTCTGGCACCCGGGCTCGTCCGGCCGCAGCAGCCGTGTGCTGATCCTGGACCGGCGATCACGTGGGCCTTGAACGTCGGCTCCACGGTGCGGAGTTCCCATCGGTGTACGGCCGGGATACGAAAGCAGAGTGACCTGCGGGAGGAACCGCCGGAGGTCTCTCCACAGAGTCCCTGATCATGGATCGGGACGCTCATGAGGCACGGTCACCGGCGCTACGGTGAGCTGACCGTCGCGCGGAAGTCAACGGCTCGTATCGCTCGACATGACGACAAGTCAGCAGACGGATTCACCTGTTCAGCGCGTCGATTCACCGTAGTTCGACGACATGTCGGAACAGTCCGCGTGTCCCGCCCCTCGGCCGGGTCGGCCAGGTGACCGCCCCGGTCGGGTGCGCGCGGGCAGGAAGCCCGCCTTCCACGCCCACCCAATCGTCTCCCTGCGATGCGTCGGATCCTCGCACCCTCCTGAACCAGGCCCACCATCGCACGCATCCGACAGAGCATCGGTCCGGGGCAGCCGACCCACCGGGCTGCGCGACGCGGTCGGCGACCGTATCGCAGTCCGGTGGCGTCGCCTCTTCGCCTCACGACGTCGGGCCGGCAGTCCGCTACGGGGCGGTCTTCCCCTCACTGCTGCCCATGAGTGACGGTGTCTCAGGTTCGTCATCCGCGTGCATCCACGTTCCACGCCTCAGGCAGATCGCCGCCGCAGAAGACGCAGACGAAGTCGTCCTCCCGGACGATGTTGTGCTCCTGGCATCGAGGGCACCGTCTGAACACCACCCCGTAGGTGAATCCGGACGGCCGTCCGATCTCCGCGTCGTCCAGAGCGCCGGCGACCGCAGGCCAGGACGTGACGTCCGGGCAGTACCCGGTCGACTGGTTACTGACCTCGCCAACAGTCCACCGGCCCGATTCACGGGCGAAGCTGATCTCCCCGGCGCTCAGCACCCTGTCCCCGCCGGCACAGGCCACGTGCTCGCTTCGCCTGGGCGCCAGCCGAAGCACACCGTCCGTGCCGATCACGAAGGTGAACGGCTCGGCCAGTTCCGCGGCTGACCGGTCATCGATCCAACTGCCGAAGTCAGCCGCCGATCCGATGCGGTGTCCTCCGCTACCGGGCCGGACCGCTGTCTCCAGTTCTCCCGGGCCGACGTATCGATAGCTCCGCCCCCGCGTGCTCACGGGAGCCAACCTATAGCCCTTGCGACGGACGGCCTCCGCGATCAGGGCACGACCGTACTGAAGCGAGCTGCCGGGGGGGCCGAAGTGTGCATGAGGGGTCACCTACTTCAGCTGCGGGTGGAGCCGTCGAGCCACATCCCGGTCCGGACTGCCGTTCCGAGAGACGGTCTCATCGGCGTGCAAGCCCCCGTGAGTACTCGACCGGTCCTCGACGGAAGGACTGGCCGCACAGGAAGGGATCGGGTGAGAACTGGCTTCGGCAAGTGGGTTGTTGGGCCGGACTGTGCACTGTCCAGCCCGTCTTCGGACCTCTACGCTCTCCCTCCGTCATGCCTGCGCATCAACCTGGAGGATCTTGATGTCTGTGGCCGAGCTCCTGGAAGCGGCGATCGCCGACATTCGGCGGCAGGGCTACGATCCGGTGTCACTGGCGGACGAGAGCAGTGTCCGCACGTTCGAGGACCTTCTGCGGGTCGGGCAGCGGAACTGGGGTCTGGTGGCCGACGCGGTCGCCTCCACTCCGCCCGATCTCGAGCTGGCCGGACGGATCCTGCGGACGAAGCTGACCTTCGAGAACAACCGCAATCCGCACATCACCGCCTTCGAGCAGGACGTACGGATCGCCGGGGACTCACGGGCGCACGGACACCGGCTCGGGAGCGACGCGTTCCTGCTGGCGGTCGGGCCGGTGAGACCGGCCCTGTTCCGGGCTCAGACGACCGCCGTCAGCGCCGTGGACCGGGCCCTGTCCGACGCCACCGAGCTGGACGGGCTGCCCGGTAGGGCCGACGAGCTGCGGACCCGGGCCGGGCGGGCCCGTACCGGCTGGGGCAGGGCTCGGCTGGAGCAGCGTGCGGTGGACCTCGACGGCCGGGCCACCGCGCTGACGGCGGGCGGGGAGGAGCGGGCAGGGCAGGCACGGCAGCAGGTCGCGCGGTTCGTCGCGGATGTGGCCGCGACCGTGGTCCTGTTCGAGGACACGTTCGGAGTGGGCCGCCGACAGCCGTGAGGCTGTCCGTTCGGTACCCGATGAGCCTGGTACTGCCGGTCCTGGTGACGGGGACGGCACTGGTCGGCTGGGGGAAGAGCGGCGAACGTGGTGATGCGCCCAGCCGGGCGCGCATCGGCCGTTCAGCGAATCGGAGTCTTCCATGCGGCACACCGTCGTGATGACCGGGGCGAGCCGCGGCATCGGCCGCACCGCCGCGGAGCACATTCTGCGCCGGTCGCCCGACGTGCACCTCCTCGTCGTCACCCGCGGAGACTCCGGCGCACGTCGTGCGGCCGACCTGAGCGTGGGCGGGCACACCGTCTCGCACGTGTCGGCGGACCTCGGCTCGCTGGGCAGCGTCCGATCGGCTGCCGTGGAGGTCCTCGGGCGGTTGGACCGGGGCGGTCTGCCGCCGCTGCGCGGCTTCGTCGGTAACGCGGGCACGCAGTACACGGACGCCCTGACCTAGGGGCCCGACGGGTTCGAGTCGACCTTCGCGATCAACGTACTCGCCAACCACCTGTTCGTCCGCCTGCTCCAGGACCGGTTCGTGGCTCCCGCCCGGGTCGTGATCACCGCCAGCGACACCCACTTCGGTGACCTCAGGCACAACATGGGCATGGTGCCCGGACCCGTGTGGAAGTCCCCGGAGGTCCTGGCCCGTCCGGGCGCCTTCCCCGGGCCGGACACCGCCGCCGCCGGGCGTACCGCGTACTCCACGAGCAAGCTGGCCACGATCTACCTGGTCCACGAGTACGCGCGCCGGTTCCCGGCCGGGATCGACTCCGTCGCCTACAACCCCGGGGTCGTCCCCGGCACCGGCCTCGCCCGGAACGCGGGGCCCGTGTCCCGGTTCGCGATGCGCCGCATCCTGCCGGTCATGGCCCTGACCCCGTTCGCGACGGGCCGCGAGGCCGCCGGGCGCTACCTCGCGGATGTCGTGCTCGGTACGACCGAGGCGCCGACCGGGTCCTACGTGGACCGCACCCGTGCGACCCGGTCGTCCGAGGAGTCCTACGATCCGCAGCGCGAGGGCGAGCTCCGGGAGGCGGCCGAGCGGCTCACCGCGGCATACGTCGTGTGAGGTCTGGGGCTCCCTGCGGCTCGGCCCGGAGGGCGAGGCGCGCCCTGGCGGGGCACGCCCTCGCTCCCCTGCTCGGTGCGGTCGGCGCCATTGTGTGACGACGTCGCAGGGGTGGCGGAACGGCCGCCGGGGAGGGACGGCCCGTCAGCCGGCCGACGGGGAGGGGGCGGTACCGTGCACGCGCCAGAAGATGCCCGGCTGGGACGGAGCGTCGCATCCGACGAGGCCGAGCCGGGGACTGCGGTCCGCGTCCGAGTCCCAGCGCGGAGGAAGATGCCGGTCGTCCTGGTAGAGGCACTTGTTCTCCGCACCCGCGATGCGCCATGCCGAGCGCTTCCAGGTGGTGCTCCGCCAGGGCTCCCGCGTCCACCGCTGCTCCGCTCGCGCCGGGGCGCACCGGGCCAGTCCCACACCGTCCGTCACCAGGGTGAGGCAGTAGTTCCGGAAGCGCTGCGACCTGATGGTCCGGTCGCTCCGGACGTCCCATTTCTGCCCGTCGGCGCCGTCACAGCCGTTGATCCTGACGGCGCCGTTCTCCGGTTGTGGCAGCACCGCTTCGAGGCACTGTTCGGGGTCGCGCGTGTAGACGGTGGTCCTCCCGATGTCCGCGAGGATCTCTCCTGGACGAGGGCCGCGGTGGACCTGCCGGTATTCGCGGCGGATCCACTTCAGGGCGTCGGCCGGAAGCGGTGCGTCGGAGGGACCGGTCGGGCTGCATCCTTCGGAACGGCAGATGGTGACGTGGGACAGATAGCGTCTGACCGCCGCTTCCTTCGGGAGGACCTCGTTCCGGGGGAGGTTGGGGGCCAGCGATGACATGGTGTACCCCAGGTAGGACGACACGGGGATCCCGGCGGCGTATCCCGCCTGCCTGAAGTAGCGGGCCCCGATGCCGTGGTCGCTGTGATCGACCCTCCCGCCGAGCCCGAAGGCGAACGAGGCGTTGTCGTAGTCGAGGGTGAGGATCCGCTGCGCCTTGTCCTGCCTGGCCAGGGCGGCGAGGGTCTTCACCAGCTGATCTCCGGTGATGGTGTCCTTGCTCCCGAAGAACGGGATGCTCCGCCGGGTGCCGACGAACAGTTTGAGCATGCTGTACCGGCCCTGCCCCTCGGGCCGACCGTCGTGGAGGCCGAACAGCAGCAGCCGTACCGGGGTGGGGGCGCCGTCGAGCGTGAGGGAGCGGACGCTGCGGCCGTTGACCCGTACCGTGCCCTCGGTCCAGCGGTCGGGTACCCCGACGATCTGCGCGTAGGCGGCGCGTACGCCCCTCTCCCGCTCCTCGACGTAGTCCAGGGCGGCCCGTTCGGGTGTTCTGCCGTCATCACCCGCGGTGAGGAACACGGTGGTGACCGAGCACCCGGCCTGGACGGTCCTGCGGATCTCCGGATTGACGAAGTAGAGGTCGTCGTCAGGATGGGCCACACCGACCAGACTGCGTTCGCAGCTCTGGGGTCCGGCGACAGGGGCGACTCGCGGGGCGCACGAGACTCCCGCGAGAACGCCCAGGACCGCCCACGAGGCCAGGAGTGTCCTGCGCACACGGCGCAGCTTCCCACCGGCGATCCCGCGCATGGGGCCGCACCTTCTCTCCGTCGCACCACATCGCCGTGGCCCTTCGGCCACCGCGCCAACGATCCGCCGCCGGCAGGTCCGGAACGGTTCGGTGGGAGAAATGTGTCCCTCACGGATCGCCCTCGTGCCGGCCGGCCGGAACACACCTTCGCGGAAGCGTCCGTGCCGCACACCCCGGCTGTCGGGCGATCGGGCCGATTCACCTGTTTGACCGCCGTTCTTGGCTCCACACGTGTGATGACGGCGGGAGGGCCGGGGGCACAGGGGCGAACCGGGCGACGGACGTTGCCCCCGGGGCTGCCTCTTCGCACCTTCCCGAAGGGCGCGGGGCATGACACCGTGCCCTTCGGGGACGGCACGTCGTACGGAATGAGAGAAGGCCATGCACACGCACAAGTCCGAGCGGTCATCCGGGGAGAGCCACCGGCAGGTGTCGGTGCGGCGCCAGGGCACCACCGGAGCGCTGCCCGGCACGTCGGCGGCCATCGGTTCCGGGCCCGCGGCTCTGCTGGCGTTGCAGCGCACCGCGGGGAACGCGGCCGTTCTCAGGGCGATGGAGCAGGAGCGGCACGAGCACGGGCCTGGGTGCGACCACGCTCAGGGGCCTCAGGCCACGGTGCAGCGGTCGGCCGTCCACGAGGTGCTGCGCGGGGCGGGCAGTCCGCTGGACGGCCCGGTTCGGCAGGAGATGGAGGCGCGGCTCGGTGCCGACTTCTCCAGCGTACGGGTGCACCGGGACGCGACGGCACGGCGTTCGGCGGGAGAAATCGGGGCGCGCGCGTACACCTCGGGCGACCATGTCGTCCTCGGTGAGGGCGGTGGCGACAAGCACACCCTGGCCCACGAGCTCACGCATGTGATCCAGCAGCGGCAGGGCCCGGTGGCGGGTGCCGACAACGGCGCGGGGCTGAAGGTGTCGGACCCCGGCGACCGTTTCGAGCGGGAGGCCGAGGAGAACGCGACCCGGGTGATGGCGCAGGCTCCGCCGGTGGCCGAGACGGCGCCCGCGCCGCAGCCGGCGGCCGGGGACGCGGCTCCGCAGGTGCAGCGTGCGGTGGACGACGAGGAGGAGGCCGAGCACGACGGACCTCGCTACCGGCAGGTGAAGCCGAGCAAGGAGGGAACCCGGCCGGCGAACCTGCGGACGCAGGACCGGCTCGCCCGGGAGGCACACGCGCCCAATGCCCGCAAGACGCCGCACGTCGCGGTGACACATGTTCCGGGCGAGGGGATGCGGTACTCGTCCAACTCGGGTCAGAAGAAGCTGTCCGAGGCGAAGCAGCAGGCGGGCCTCGCGTCGGTGGACGCCGCGATGGACTCGGCCGCGCCGTTGTCGGACGACGCGCGCCGCCGTAAGGACCAGCTCAAACTGCGGGCCACCCACACCGGGGACTACGAGGCGGTGCACAACAGGGACCCGGATCTCGCGGCCACCGCGACAGCGCTGCGCTCGTCCGCGGGCACCTGGAACGGCGGCCCCGCGCACGACAAGAAGGACGCCTCCGTGCACGGCGAGATGACGCTGCTCGGCGAGCAGATCTCTTCCTGGCGGGCGTCCCCCTGGCCGCTGGGCGCGGGCAAGGTCAAGGATGTGGCGATGGGCGGCGTCAAGAAGGCCTGCGGTGCCTGCCAGATGGCGTTCGAGGCGGCCAACGCCACGTTCGGCGCGGAGTACGGCTATCGCGTGGTGGCATCCGGGTCGCACGGCGAGATGTTCCGGTGGCGGGCCCCGGACTGGCTGACCGGGCCCGCGTTCGATCAGGTGGGGAACGCCGCGGCGGCGCGCAACTACGAATTCCGTGGCCGGATCCTGGAGCAGACCCGGGAAGCCGCGGAGGAGAGTCGGAATTCCGAGCCGCCCCGGCTGTCGAGCGCTCAACACCTGCCGTCCGATTCGGAGTCGGAGTGGGAGCGGGCGTAGCCGGACGGCCCGCGCACCTCGCGCGGCCGGCCTTACGTCAGGCACCGGCGTGGAGGTACCGGTACCCGCACGGCCGGCGCCGGTCCGGGGCGTCGACGCGGATCCCGCAGCGGCGTCAGCCGCCGTCGCCGTCGCCGGCGGTCCCGCTGAGGCTCCGTCGCCGGCTCCTCCTGGAACGCCGCACCAGGTCACCCGCTGCGAGCGTCGCGATCGCCACGCCACGGACCCAGCGGGGCCCGCCCCGTTCGGCCCACACCACGCATGCGCACCCGCCGACGACGAGCACCAGGACGCCGAGCAGTATCAGACCGACCATGTTCTTCCCCTTCGCTTGCCGCGCGTACGGTCCTGCCCATGGTCTCAGGCTCGTACGGCTCCGACGGGGTGTCCGGCCAGGACGACACGTTGCTCACCCTTCTCCCCCACCCTCATGCCGGATGTACACCGTTCGAGGGCGGGTGGCACGGAAGCGCCGGCTGACGCAGGAGTGCCCTCCGGCCGACGTACTCCACGCCGTGCCCGGGTGGGCAGCAGCCGGGTGCCGCAAGGACGGCGACGGCATGTCCCGTACGGAGCACGGACGTTGCGTCGTCCGGGCTCCGTACGGGGCGGGAGGTCAGCGCTTCATGAGGGCGAAGACTCCCCAGCCGAGGTACTCACGCGTGCTGCGGGCATAGCGGGCGGGCTCGGAGGTGAGCTCTTCGCGCACCTCCGGGGCCATTTCGTCGTCCGGGTTCCGGTCGAGCCAGCGGCGCAGGTTGAGCCACTGGGCTGCCGCGTACCGGTCCCAGCTGTCCTGGTCGGCCAGCACCATCTCCACGACGTCGTGTCCGAGGTCCTGGAACTTCCCGATCAGGTCCGGGAGTTCGTGGAAGTCGTCGACGGCGGCGTGGCAGGCCTTGGCCGTGTCCTCGTCCGGAGGGGTGCGCCGCCAGTACGGCTCACCGATCAGCATCAGTCCTCCGGGGCGGAGGCTGCGGCTGAGCAGTTCGGCCGTTCCCGCGAATCCGTTGCCGATCCAGGTGGCGCCGAGGCAGGCCACCACATCGACCGGCTGGTCGGCGACGTGGCCCGAGGCGTCACCGTGGACGAACTCGACCCGGTCGGCGACGCCGAGTTCACGGGCGCGGGCCCGGGCCTGCTCGGTGAAGACCGTGCTGATGTCCACTCCGGTGCCGGTGATCGCGTGGTCACGCGCCCAGGTGCACAGCATCTCGCCCGAGCCGCTGGCCAGGTCGAGCACCTGTGTCCCCGGGGGGAGGTGGAGCGCTTCGCCCAGGGCGGCCAGCTTGGCCGGGGTCAGCGGGTTGTGGATGCGGTGGCTGCTCTCGCGGATGGTGAAGATGCGGGGAAGGTCCATGACCGGGTTCCTTTCCGTCAGGCTTTGTGGTGGGAGGGGTGGTTGTCGGCACACCGGGGGCGGGGCACGTCCTTGCCGGGCCGCTCCCGGTCGGCGGGCGGCCGCGCGTCGGTGCGGAAGGGGGCGTGGGCGTTGTCGCGCGGCAGCCGGTGGCGGCCCGGGCGGCACCGGGTGAGGTGTTCCTGTTCCGGAGCGGCCAGGACGGCGGCCGGGCCTGTCCCGCACAGCAGGTAGGTGCCGAGCGTGCGGAGGGACGTGACGGCCCTGGTGGTGAGGACGGCCGCGCCTCGGGTGGATCCGTGTCCGAACGAGGTGGCGCGCGGGACGGTCACCGCCACGGCGCCTGCCCCGGCGATCGGCACCCGGCCCTCGGGGGTGGAGCGGGCCGGGGCGTTCCGGTGCTCCGGCACCTGCACGCGGGTGGCGGGGACGGCCGGCCGGCCGGCGATCCGGTCGCCGGTGACGGACGTGAGCCGTCCCCGGGCGACGCCCGGAGGAACGACCGCCGTGCTGCCGGGCCCGTTCCCGGCGACGGCGTCGCGCGGTCCGCGCTCCGTACGCGGCACACGGCCGGCCGGCCGAGGGGTGGAGGAGCGCTCACGCGGGAGGTTCGAGCCGTGGTCGCCCGGAGTCAGGACGCGTACGGGACGGGCGTGAGCAGGTAGGGGTGAAACGAGTTGGTGAGACAACGTGGAGACCCTTGGGAAGGGACCCCGCCGGACGGCATGCGTGCCGGAACTACTCCCGTCGGGGAGGAAGGCAGGCGACGGTCAGGACGAGGCCCGGGAAGTGAGGATGATCCGGGCACCGCGCACAGCGGTGGTCTCCACGACAGTCATCAACTCGCCTCCTCCGTCTCCCTGAGCGACCGGGGTGTCGCCGCGCCGCCCACCCTAACACCTTGCGGGGACGGTGATGCGGTCCGGGACCATCCGGCGGGGACCCGGTGCGGCCGGGCAGCGCGTGGGGCAGGCGCACGCGAGGACCGGACCGCTCCCGTGGGCGGGCGCGGGGCAGGCGGACGCGTGGACCGCTCCCTTGGGCGGTCGACGCCCGGCAACCGGAACAGTGCGGGGCGTACGCCGCTGGGTCCTGGCGTCCCGTGCGGGGCGGTCGCGCGCGGGAGCCGGGGTGTACAGTGACTGGCTGCGAAGGGGAGTAGCCCCGCAAACCGGTCGTCGACATGCTGGAGCCCTTGCGGTTCCCGGTGGCCGGGCTCGTGCAGAATCTGCCGGGTGGGCGAGACCTTCGGCTCTTTGTCGACGATGTACGTACGTCGCGGGGCCGAGGTCGTACGCCAGGAATCCCGCCGCGTATCGCCCAGGTACCCGTGGTGCGGGAAGGCCGGGCGGTCAGTGTGATCCATTTCGTGTTGCTCATCGTGTGTGCGGTGGCGATCTATCTCTCGTGCGAGTGGTTCGTCAACGCGGTGGAGTGGCTGGGGCAGCGCCTCAACGTGGGGAAGATGGCGGTCGGCACGATCCTCGCCGCGTTCGGCACGGCGCTGCCCGAGTCGGTGGTGACACTGGTCGCGGTCACCACCGGAGCCACCGAGGAGGCCAAGAACATCGGTGTGGGCGCCGCCATGGGCGGCCCGCTGGCGCTGGCCACGGTCGCCTACGGCGTGACCGGGGTGATGCTGCTCCTCAAGCGCCGCAAGGATCTCCGCCTGGCGGTGGAGACCACCGGCATGCCGCCCGGCGGTCCCGACGACGGTGAGGCTCTGGGCGACGCGGCCGACATGAGGCGACTGGCCAAGGACCAGAAGTGGTTCCTGCCCATCTTCGTCGTCAAGGTGGCACTCGGCCTGGTCGCGTTCGCCTTCAAGCCCGCTCTGGGCCTGTTGTTCTTCGCCGCCTACGCGGTCTACTTCTGGCGTGAGATCCGTAGCGGCGACGACGGCGAGGAGGACGACGAGCTGGAGCCGCTGAAGCTCCAGCGCAAGGCCGCTGTCCCGTCCACCTGGGCCGTCGTGGTCCAGACCCTGGCCACCCTGGCCGTGATCTTCTTCGCCTCCCAGCTGTTCGTGAAGCAGCTGGACACCATCGGCCCGATGCTCGGCCTCTCGGCGGCCGTCACCGCGCTCCTGCTCTCGCCGATCGCGACGGAGCTGCCCGAGATCATGAACGCGATCATCTGGGTGCGTCAGGGCAAGACCAAGCTGGCCCTCGCGAACATCTCGGGCGCCATGATGATTCAGGCGACCGTCCCCAGCGGCCTGGGCCTGCTGTTCACGACGTGGAAGTTCGACGGTGCTCTGCTCTGGGCCGGGCTGATCACGATGGCCGCGATCGTCTATCTCCTTCTGACGATGCGCGCCCACAAGCTCACTCCCGGACGGCTGGCCGTCGCCGCGCTCTTCTACGTCGTCTTCGGCCTGGGACTCATCCCGATCCTGGCCTGACGGTCGAACGGCGGTCACCGGTGGCCCGATCGGCGTCGGGGAACGCATGATCAGGAGCATTCCCGCGCGACGGCCGACGGCCCTGCCGGCCGAGCTGGACACCATGACCGAGGCCCTCGAAGGGTGAACGCCACCTCGCCGGCCGGATGGTCGGACACCGTCTCCGGCCGGCGAGGTGGCAGGCGGTCCGACCGGCCGGGCCTCCCGGGGGCTCAGGCCGTCGTCGAGCCCGAGCGCGTACGGGCCCCTCGCCCGCCGGCGTCGAGTCGCTCGCGCAGGCACGCCAGCAGCACACCCATCGGGGCGAGCACCAGGGGCAGGAGCACGAGCGCCACCGCGACCGGGGTGATGATGACGAGTACTCCGGTGACCCACACGTTGTCCCCGGTGGTGGCCAGCATGAGCAGTCCCGCCCAGTGCGCCACGTACGTCCCGAACCACTTCAGCACCATGAAGGCGAGCGTGACCGCGACCGAGCCCGACAGGCAGATCCCGGTGGTGCGCAGACGGGTCGTACGGGTCAGCGTCCAGGAACGCCGCATCGCGGCCGTCGCCGAGCAGTTGTCCGCCACCCGTACGGCGGTGGCCGGCAGGAAGCGGTACAGGAGGACGAGCCCGAGCGCCCAGATCGCCACGGGCAGGATGCGTCCCACCAGGACGAACTGCACGGTGGCGGGATCGTGGTACGTGGGCCACACGACGCCGGGCACCTTCTCCATGGCGACGACGGCCAGGACGAGCAGGCCCGCCAGCGCGGGGACGAGGGCGCACGCCAGGGTCAGCAGCTGGATGCGGAACGCCGCGCCGACGTGGGGGCGGGTGCGGCGCCCGAGCGCACGCAGGGTGAGCGCGGCACCGTCCGGGCCGTTCGCACGTTCCCGCACGTGTGCGACGGTCACGGCCTGGGCGGTGAGCAGCCACGCGATCAGGACGACCGCGACGAGGCCGAGCAGCGGGTACACGCCGAACGCGACCTTCACGAGGGCGTCCCACTGATCGATGTACGCGACGTAGGACTCCTCGTTCGCGATGGATCCCTCGGCGGTTCTTCCGGCCTCCAGGAAGAGGCCCCACGACACGGCGAACGCACCCGCCACGATCCCTCCCCCGACGACCAGGGCCGCCGCGCTGACCAGGAAGGCGGAGCCGAACACCGGGCGCCGCTCGCGGCCCGTGATCCTCAGGCCGTCGGCGACGACGGAACCGTCGGCTGTCCGGCCGTCCGGGCCGAGGACGGGGGTATCGCCCGTCATGCCGCACGCTCCCGTCCCGGGGCCCCGGGCACCACTGCCCGCGCTCCGCGCAGCCGGTGGCGGCCTGTGGGCGGCCGGCTCCTCCGGTCCGTCCAGTGGCGGGAGGCCGTTCCGTGGCCGTCGTGGCCGTCGTGGCCGCCGTGGCCGCCGTGGCCGCCGTGGCCGCCGTGGCCGCCGTGGCCGCCGTGGCCGCCGTACGGAACGCGGCGGCGCAGGTCCAGGTTCCGCGTTTCGCGGAAGTCGGCCGGGCTGTCCGCGCGGTCCTCGAGCAAAGGTACGGTGAACCGCAGATCCTTCACGAGGACGGTGTCGTCCGGGTGATCGTTCATGGTGGCTTCGACGCCCAGACCTGATCGTTTGGTTCCGCTTCTGCCGTGTGGGTGCGCCGACGGGCCACCAGGGCTCCCGCACCGACCGGATCATGCGTGATCCGGTCGGTGCTCGCTCGCCGGAACTCCGAGGGACCACTGCGGCACCGGCATCGCCCAGGCCTCGCGCGCATGCACGGACAGTCACGCGAACCGCGGGGGCGGAGGGGCGAAGTCTGCTCCAACACGGACATATGACTGCCCTTCAGCAACGAAGCGGCAGAGCCCTCGGCGGGGCCTCCGGCCGTATGAGTACGGTGCTGTCCATGCAGATCAACGGGGCGACCCAACAGCGAGGGCACGTACTACTGATCGCGGGCGACAGCGCAACCCGGCGCCGCACCGTCCAGGTGCTCCCGTCCAAGAACCTCGCGGCGTTGTCGATGGTGCCCGTCTCCGCCCTGCTGGGCAGCAGCCTGCCGAGCGACACCACGTACCTCGACGGGATCCACGACCAGAACGCCTTGCAGGTCCGGCTGCGCACGGCCGCCGCGACGCCCGGCCCGCTGCTCGTCTACCTGTCCGGCCGGCTCACCACCGACCGTCGGGGTCAGCAGCTCTACCTCGCCCTGTCCAGGACCACGACGTCCACCGCCCGTTACACCGCGCTCCCCTGGGAGTGGCTGGGCACCGAGCTGCGCGCCCGTCCCCAGGGGCTGACCACCGTGGTCTTCGACCTGGCGGCGGACAAGGCAACGTGGCCGCTTCTGCGGGAGTACGGCACGCTCCCGGCTTCGACGGCCGCGGAGGTCTTCGGCGTCGTGACCCCACCCGGGTTCGACGGGGGTGACGGGGTCAGCACCTACACCCGGCACTGGATCGAGCAGCTGCGCAACAGCCCGGAGCGTCCGACCAACTCCCGGCTGCACGCCCTGACGGTGTCCGCGGCAGCCCTTCCCCCGGGCGCACTCGTCCTCCCGGTGACTCCGGCGCTCACCGCTGCCGGACACGGGCCCTGGCCGACGACAAACACGCGGCCGGCCGGGCCGGATCCGCTGTCGTCCGGTCCGGTTCCGGGGTACGCCCCGTCCCCGGCCCCCCAGCCACAGCAGCCGGCCGCCGCTCCCCCGCCGGGCACCCCCGTTCCCCAGCAGGTCTCTCCCTCACCCTCGCGTCCGCCCACCGCTCACACGGAGTTCGTGGCACAGGACCCCCGCCCCCACATCCACGCGCTCGCACAGGCGGGCCGGCACAGCGAGGCCGCGCAGCTGGCCCAGCTGTGGGAGCAGCACGCCTTGCGGACCGGCGGTTACGACCCGGCACAGGCGACCCAGTGGGTGGAGATCCGAGCCGACCTGGCCAAGATGTCGGGCAACTACCTTCTCGCGACGCAGCTCTGGGTCGGCGCCGGACGCGCGAGGCTCCTCCACCAGTCCTCGGACGCGCCCGAAGTCCTCTCCGCGGCGCAGAGCGCCCACTACTGCTGGACCCAGTTGCGGGACGTGGCCAGGGCGCGGGAGTGCGGCCCCGAACTGATCAGCCTGCTGAGGGCGCTGCCCTCGCTGGACCGCCGGCACCTGTCGGTGGCGCAGCAGCGTCTGGAGTTCCTGCACGAAGCGTCGTCCGCCGGAAGCTGACTCCGGGCGGGCCCCGGTGGGGTGCGCACCGGGCCGCACCCGGGCGTCACGTCGTGCTGCGGGTGCCGCTGCCCGGCCCGGTGTTCCGGCCCGGACGGCGACGGCCGGATACGGCCGTCATCGCCGGGTGCTGCCAGGGCGCATTCACATTCCCGGGATTCCGCAGCGGCGCGCATGCAGTTCGGAGCGGACGAGTTCCAGGAGACGACCCGTCCAGTTGCGGCCGCCGCCTGCGTTGTCGCCCCAGAAGGCGGACTCCACGTCGTCGTAGATCAGGGTGGCGTCGTCCGTTGCCAGCAGGATCGCGGCCAGGTCGGGGTGCTGGTCGTATTTGGCGCGCAGCAGGCCGGTCATGACAGCGGTCCGGGCGTGCTCCCAGCCCTCGCGTCGCGGCGCCTCGACCGCGAGCCTGCGCGCCGCGTACGAGGTCTCGGCCGTCATGATCTCGGCCCGGGTCGCGGGTTGAGCGACCGACAGGGCCCAGTACGCGTGGGCGACCGAGGGGTAGCCGACCTCCCCTACGACGACGGGGGCGGGGTAGTCGTTGCGCAGGCCGCGGTTGCCCGGGTCGGCCAGGGGCTCGTTCGGGTACGAGTGGTTCAGCTTGACGGCCGGGGCGTACGACGCCACGGGCCCGTCGGCCGGAACGCGCGTGGACCGTTCGGCCGTCCATCGGGCCCGGTCCTCGAAGTAGGCGACCGCAGTGTCGTAGACCTCCTGGGTGATCGGCGGGTCGTGCGGGACGTAGGTCTGTCCGCCGGGGCCGGCCACCAGCACGCGCAGTGGCCCGTCCTTCCGGTCCATGTCGCCGAGCGCGTAGCGGCGCTGGGACACCGGGACGGCCAGGAACGCGGCCTCTGCCGCGACCCGGTTCTCCTCCGTCCGGTCCGCCAGGAAGACGTCGACGGCGGCGAGGCAGCGGCCCGTCGAGTCGGGTCGTCCGTTCAGCTCGTCGATGGTGTCCCGTACTTCGGCGACCAGCAGGTCGGGGGTGCACCAGCTGTGCGGCCCGCTGAACTTCCAGTCGGCCAACTCGTGCGCGGACGCTTCGGCGCCCTCGGGGAAGGTGGTGGCCACCCAGCCGCTGCGGAGCTTCTCCTGGAATTCCTCTACGGTGACCAGGCCCCAGCAGTCGATGAGGCCGTCGGCGTAGATGAACAGGTCGGTGAGGAAGTAGCTGCCGCCGTTGCAGATGAAGGCGTGCCGCCAGGTGCCGGGTATGCGGACGCCGTCCGCGGTGCGATGAGTGGTCCGGTTGCCGATCATGGCGCGATTGTGCCGCAGGACGCCGGGGAGTCCCTCTCATTTCCTCTGTGCCGTCTCCCCCGCCGGTCACGGTCGGAGAGGCGTTGCTCCGGCCCGTGGCCACCTGGAGCCCGATCGAGGTACCGGGTGGGGTTCGTCCGGGTCGGTGGCGGGGCGTGCCACCGTGCGGGAAGGGCCGGCCGTCCCCGCCAAGCGGCGGGCGGGCGGGGACGGCCGTAGGGGCGGCCGGGCACTGCGCTGCCGGTGGACGCGGGGAAGCGGGCCGCGGCACCGGCTTCCCTGGCCGGCGGCGCAGCGCCCGGTTCCCCGCAGCGGGGAACCGCTCAGTGGAAGTCGGTGATGACGACCCGGGCGGTGCTGCCGTCCTTCAGCGCCTCGTAGCCGGCCGGGATGTCGCCCAGCCCGATCTCCTTGGAGACCAGGTCGTCGAGGTTCATCCGGCCCTGGAGGTAGAGCGACGCGTAGAAGGGGATGTCCCGCTTGAGGTTGGAGGAGCCCATGTAGACGCCCTGGACCTTCTGCGAACTGCTCAGCGTCGCGATCGAGTTGACCTCGACCCCGGCGTCGTTGCTGCTCACGCCGATCAGGTAGAGGCCTCCGCCCTTGGCGGCCATCTGGAGGGCCTGCGCGGTGACCGGACGCGCTCCGACGAAGTCGAAGACGTGGTCGGCGCCCTGTCCGGTGATGGCGCGCACGGCCTCGACCGGGTCGGTGGTGCGGGAGTTGACGACGTGCGTGGCCCCGAACGCCTTGGCCCGCTCCAGCTTGGCGTCCTCGATGTCGGCGACGATGATCTTCTCGGCCCCGGCGATGAGGGCACCGCTGACCGCGTTCATGCCGACACCACCGGCGCCGATGACGACGACCGTTTCACCGTGCTGGACCTGAGCGCTGTTGAGCACGGCTCCGGCACCGGTCAGGACGCCGCATCCGATGAGCGCGGCCTGCGCCCAGGGCATGGCGTCGGGAATGACCGCGAGCTGGTTCTCGTGGATCAGCGCCTCCTGCGCGAAGCCACCGAGGCCCATGCCCTGGGCCACCGGGGAGCCGTTCCAGCTGATCCGGGAGGGCTGCCCGGCGGTCCGCAGCGTCGCCTCGGGGCGGAGGCAGATGTGGGTACGGCCGCCGAGGCAGTTCGCGCAGGCGCCGCAGAACTGGATCAGGCTGCCGACGACATGGTCACCGACCGCTGTCCGGGAGACCTCGGGGCCGACCGCTGTGACCACGCCCGCCACCTCGTGACCGAGGACGACGGGGAACTCCTCCCCGATGAACGTCGCGACACTCAGGTCCGAGTGGCACAGGCCGGACGCCTTGACCTCGATGCGTACCTCGCGCCCGATCGGATCGGCGAGATCCACGTCCTCGACGACGAAACCCTGGCCGAGCCCCTTGGTAACGGCTGCCTTCATGATGCTGTCTCTTTTCCGTGTGCGGACCGTCGGCACCGCCCGGATTCAGGCGCGCCGAAGGGAGGCCGCGCGGGGCCGGTGGGCGCGACACAGGTCTGCGGGCATCGGCGCGCGCGGTCGTGGCAGGTGTCCGGACGAGGATCGCCGGAGAGGTCTGCCGCACCACCGATTGTGGCACCGAATACCCCGAAAGAAAAGAGACACCTGTTGATCAGTGCTGTTCCCAGGCTTGCTGCCGGTGGGGCCGTTACGATCTACGCATGCCAGGAAGCGACCAGCCCGCCATGGATCCCGCAGCGTCCGGCGCCGCCCCGCCTTCGTCGGCCGCCGGTGCGTCGGCCCTCGACGTCCGCGTCCGGCGCACCCGGGCCCGGCTCTTCGAGGCGGTCGTCCTGCTGGCGTCGGAGCAGCCCGTGGAGGACATCACGGTCGCCGACCTCGTGCGCACCGCCCGTGTCAACCGCACGACGTTCTACAAGCACGCGTCGAGTCCGGCGGAGGTCCTGGAGCAGGTGCTCTACGCCGACCTGGACCGGGTCCGCGCCGAGTGGATCAACGACGCCACGGCGGCGCGGCTCCCGGTCGACGTCGTGTGGGAACGCGCCTCGGGCGCCCTGCTCGATCACCTGGAGCGGCACGAGGCCGTGTACACCGCGGGGCTGGTGGGCCGGCGCAGCGCGATCCTGCACCATCTCCTGGTCGATCACTTCGCCACGTCGGTCCGCACCCTTCTGGACCGCGATCCGGGACTGCTGCCGGAGGGCGAGGGGCCTGCGCAGTGGCGGGTGGAGGCGCAGAGCAGCTTCCTCGCGCACGGTGAGACGGGCCTGGTGGAGGCGTGGCTGTCCAGGCCCGCTCCCCGTGACCGGCGGCTCTTCGTCTCGGCGGCGTCGGAAGCCCTTCCGGCCTGGCTGATCCGCGGGCAGGGCACGAACACCGCCGGGGGGCCCGTACGCGGAAGCGGCCGGCGCGCCGACGCGGGCCCGCCACCCGGCGCTCGCCCCGGGACGGCGTAGTTCCGGACCGGCACGCCCCAGGCCCCGCTCCGCCCTGCCCGCGCGTGGACAGGCGACCTCCCCGGTGCCATGATCACGCCGGTGTCCGGTGCCGAACCGGCGCCCGGGGAGTGATCGAACCATGAGGCTTTACCTCGCCGTACCTGTTGTCCTGGTGGCACTGCTGATTGCCGCGTCCGGCGTGGCCGCGATCACCAGGGGCTGGGTCGTGCCCACGTACCGGCGGCCGGTGGGTCGCCTCCGCCTGTTCGGCTGGGGCCAGTTGGTGGTGGCCTTCGCTCTGTGCGCGCAGGCGTTCTTCCTGCTGGTGCTGAGCACAGGAACATCCGCCACCCGCCCGTGGGGAAGCCTGACCGCGAGCCTCCTCCTGCCGACAGGTCTCGTGATGATGGCCGTGAGCCGGGGCGGCGGTGGCCGACGGAGCGGCAGCGCCGTTACCTGAGGCCGTCAGGCCGGGCCCTGGAGACCGGCGGTTCTCCGGATGATCCGTCCGCGGCAGGACGGCCGTCGAGACCGGTAGGCCTGTCGCCGGTGAACGGGAAGGCTGTGGCGCGGTGGTGGAGGGGATGTCCGGCCCGATCATCCAGGTGCCTCCGCCGCGGCGGATGACATGACCTCGTACGGTCAGTCCTGCCCCGGGCGGTACGGATGAGCCGCGTCCGGTCCCCACTCCGTGTCATCGCCCGGCAGTGGGCACACACCGGTCCGAGTCGTCGAGCGGATCCGGCTCCGCCCGATCGTTTTCGGGTGCTTCGCTTCGGCTGAGGGCCGCGTGAGGCGGGCTGCCGGAGCCTGTCCGGGCTGTCGAGGGGCAGTCGGCACAGGCCGCGCGGACGCCGCCCCTGAAGCGACGCGGGAGACCCCGGCACCCGCCCATGTCCGTTGCGTGGAGCGTCACTCGGGCCCCGGATCCGCCGGAGCCTGCCCGTCCCACCCGAGGCCCGTGACCTGCCCGGCAGGTGCGGAACCACGGGGCGGCTGCCCGCGATTCCGCACCGCCGCCGGGCCCGGGCCCCGGTTGGCCTCACCACCGGGTCGAGCGCCGAGGCCTACCGGCGCGGGGCGGCTCGAAGGGGGCGGTGAGCCCGCATCCGTCGAGCCCCGCCGCCCGCCGGACATGAAGCCATCGGGTCGGTGGTCACGTGACCGGCGGGTTCCTGACTGTCCGGCGACCCCAGGGGCCCTGTCACGGCAAGGGTTTCCTGTGCGCGAACACCCACCGGTTTCCCTCCAGTGCGTCGTTCTGCTCGGGCAGCGGGCCACGTCCGTGCCGATGGGTGAAGTCGAAGGGGGTGTGGACCGATGTGGACCAGCCCTTGCCCTCCAGATCACGGACCGAATCGGGCCGTGGCCCTCCGTCGAACAGATTGAGCAGGTCGATGCCGATCTGGTGTCTCGTGGAGGTGTAGAGCGGGCTGTCCTGGTACTCCAGCAGGTCCTTCTCGACCTTCACCTCGAACGCCAGGGCGCTTCCTTCCGTGGTCAGCCCGTTCACCGCGTCGATGAGGTACGTCTCGGCGGTGATGGGCAGGTAGAACAGCAGCCCCTCGGCCAGCCAGACGCTCGGCGCGGACGGGTCGAAGCCGGCGTCGGTCAGCGCCGTGATCCAGTCGGCGCGCAGATCGATCGGGATCGGTACGCGCGCCGCCTTCGGGGTGGCCGACAGCCCGGCGAGCACCTGGTGCTTGAACGCCAGCACGCCTTCCCTGTCGATCTCGAAGACCACGCACCCGGCAGGCCAGTCCAGCCGGAACGCTCGCGCGTCCAAGCCCGCCCCGAGCAGCACCACTTGGCGGGGGCCGAGGCCCTGCACCGACCGGAGGAGGAAGTCGTCGAGGACACGCGTCCGCAGACCGAAGTAGCGGGCGAACCGGCCCCACAGCGGGTTCGCGTCCCCCTCAGGAACCTGTTCGATGCGCACGGGCCAGCGCGCGGACGCCGGTGCGGCCTGCACGAAGTGTTCCGCGTAGACGTCCCGTGCCAGGCTGTCGTGGCGGTGGGTCTCGATCGCCCGCGCCGCGGCGACCATGAGCGCGGTCACGCCGATGCCTCCTTCCACGCCTTCCACTCCGGTGCTCCGGTGCGCTGTGTCGACCATGCGAACTCCCTCGGTGCGAGATCTGATCAGGGGTAGGGATCGTGAACGTGAGCCGGGTGCGCCGTCGGATCCGTGGTGGACACACGACGTCACAGCCGCGTGCGGCCCGCGCTTCGTGCCGGTGCGGTGGCGGGCGGCGCTGCGGACATCCGCGTCCCCGGCCCGGTCGTCTCCGCGCGGGCGGGCTTCACGGCGGGGACGGCGCGCGGTACAGGCGGCCGGTCTTCAGGGGGCGGGACGCCGGACGGGGACCGGGCCGGGCACTTCGTTCACCGGCCCCCGCCCTCCGGGATGAGGACGGGCTTGACCACACGGCCCGCCTCGCAGTCGCGTTCGGCCCCGTTGATGTCGGAGAGCGGGTACGTGCGGATCAGTTCGTCGAAGGGAAACCGCCCGGCCCGCCACAGCGCGGTCAGCTTCGGAACGAGCAGTGCCGGCACCGCGTCCCCCTCGCAGATGTGGGAGATCGTCCGGCCTCGGTCCAGTGCTCCCGGCTGGATCGGGAGCGTGGTGGGGAGCCGTGCCACCAGGCCGAGGTGGCCCCTCGGGCGCAGGGCCACCAGCGCGTCGTTGATCAGCTCGGCGGAGCCCGTCGTGTCCAGGGCGTACTGGGCACCGCCGTCCGTCAGCTGCTGGATGCGGTGGGGCAGGCCGGCCGACGCGGCGTGCAGCGGGATCGCGTGGAGCCGTTCGGCGTGGGCCAGCCGTTCGGGGTGCCGGTCGACGGCCACGGCCACCGCCCCCGCCGCGGTGGCCGCCATCACCGCGGCCAGGCCCACCGCCCCCGCGCCGAAGACGGCGACGGTGTCACCGGGGCCGACGCCGAAGGAGTTGAAGACGGATCCGGCACCGGTGAGGAACCCGCAGCCGAGGGGGCCGAGGAGCTCGATGGGCAGGGAGGGATCGACCCGGACGGCGTTGCGGGCGGGGACCATCGCGTACTCCGCGAACGAGGACTGGCCGAACCATCGGGGGGCCAGCACTCCCCCGGCCGCGTCGGTGAAACGCGCCGCGTTCTCCCTGCGTCCGCCGAAGAGGTTGAGCGGGGCGAACGAGTCGCAGTAGGCGGGGGCCGCGCCCATGCAGTTCCGGCAGTGCCCGCAGGAGTCGAAGCTCAGCACGACGTGGTCCCCGGCGCTCAGACCGGTGCCGGTGCCGCCCGTCTCCACCACGACCCCGGCCCCCTCGTGTCCGAGCACCGCCGGAAGCGGGGTGCGGCCCGCCGAACGCCTGACGGCGAGGTCGGTCCGGCACATCCCGCAGCCGGCGATCCTGACGAGGATCTCGCCTTCGGCCGGCCCCGCGTCGAGGATCACCTCCTCCACGGCGAACCTGCTTCCGTACCCGCGCAGCACCGCCGCGCCGAACCTCCGCCTCACGTCTCCTCCGGGCGGTGCAGGACGAAGGGGCTGAGGTTGCCGAAGAGGCCCCACGGCCCTCCCGCGACGCCGACACCGCTTTCCTTGGTGCCCGCGAAGGGCTGGGCGAGGGACAGTTCGGCGTGGTGGTTGATCCAGGCCGTCCCGCACTCCAGCCGGCCTGCCACCGCCTCGGCCCGGTCGAGGTCGGTCCCCCATACGGAGCCGCCCAGACCGAAGCCGGTGCCGTTGGCCGCTTCGACGGCTTCGTCGAGGCTGGTGTACGGCAGGACCGGGAGGACCGGGCCGAACTGTTCCTCCGTCACGACCGGGCTGTGGGGCGGGACATCGGTGAGAATGGTGGGGGCGAAGAAGTACCCCGGCCGGTCCAGCCGGTGTCCGCCGGCCACGGCTCGGGCACCGTCAGCCCGTGCCTGGGCCGTGTAGCGCTCGACCCTGGCGAGTTGGGGGGCGTTGTTGACCGGTCCCAGCTGCGAGTCGGGGTCGAGTCCGGGTCCGACGACAGCGGCCTTCGCCCGTTGCGCGAGGGCTTCGACCACCTGGGAGTGGATCCGGGCGGGGGCGTAGACGCGCTTGACCGCCATGCAGACCTGTCCGCAGTTGCGGAACGCCGCCCAGAACAGCCGGTCCGCGATCCGTTCCACGTCCACGTCCTCCAGCAGGACGGCGGCGTCGTTGCCGCCCAGCTCCAGGGTGACCCGGGCGAGCGAGGGGGCGGCGCCGGCCGCCACCGCCCGCCCGGTGGGAACCGAGCCGGTGAACGTCACGTGGCGGATCCCCGGATGGGAGGCGAGGCAGGCGCCGAGCGGCTCCCGGCCCGTGACGACGGTCAGTACGTCCGCGGGCAGGGCGGCGGCGATGACGGATCCGAGCAGCCTTGTGGCGAGGGGGGTGTACGGGGAGGGTTTCAGGATCATCGTGTTGCCCGCGGCGAGCGCCGGAGCGAACTTCGCCGAGGCGAGCTGGAGGGGGAAGTTCCACGGGACGATCGCGGCGACGGGCCCCAGCGGTCGCCAGCGGATCTCGCTGCGCACGGGGCGGCCGTCCGTGACCGGCTGCGGACCGGGGTGCAGCTCGGCGAAGTAGCGCAGTCGGGCCGCCGTGCGGTCGATCTCCGCATAGGACTCGGCCAGGGGTTTGCCCTGTTCGCGGGTGAGGAGGGGGGCGAGCTCGGCTCCGGCCGCCTCGACCGCGTCGGCTGCCGCGTGCAGCGCGCCGCTGCGGACGGTGGCGTCGGACCGCCAGTCACGCCAGGCCTTGTGGGCCCGGTCGACTGCGGCGTCCACGATGTCCGGCTGCTGGTCGGGAGCCTCGTCGAACGCCTCGCCCGTGGACGGGTCGATGACGGCGAGGCGCTCACCGCGGGCCCCGGGCGCACGGCCAGGCCGGCTGGTCGGCATGACGGCGGTCAACTCGCGGCGGCCACGGTTGCCGCGTACTCCTGTGCGTGCCGGTCCATCTCCGCCCGGAAGGCGGCCACCAGGTGTGGCTGGATCCTTCCCGCGTTGCGGTCGCCGCCCTCGCAGACCGCCCCGCGCACCCCCACGATGTCCGTGCCGATGCGGGTCAGTTCGCCGAGGTCCGCCGCCTTGATGCTGCCCGCGAGGGCCGCGAGCAGGCCGGCGTCGTGGGCCAGCCCGACGAACTCCGCGCAGAGATCCGGCGGAACGTGGTCGAACAGCCGGGTCCCGTCCTTGACCGCGGTGTCGAGCATGGCCGCGTCGGAGCCGGAGAGACGGGCGATGTCGGGCAGCGCCAGCGGATTGACGCAACCGATCCGGTGGGCGTCGGCGTAGCCGGAGGCGACGACGAACGCGTCCGGCCGGAACTCCTTCACCGCCCGGACGACCCCGCGCATGACCTCGATGGCCTGTTGGGGGGTCGAGCATCCGTAGAGGCCGACCTTGATGTACGTGGCCCCCGAGACGGCCGCGCCGAGCGCTGCCTGCGCCACCGTGCCGGGCTTGTACGGTACGTCTCCCACGGTGGCGGACACCGGCTTGTCCGCCGGGACCGCGGCGCGGATCTCTCTGATGACCCAGGGGTAGTTGGCCCCCAGCGAGCCCTCGTCCGGCTTCTTGACGTCGACGATGTCGAGGTGTTCGGCAGCCTTCGCGCAGTCGAGGGCTTCCTCGACGCCGTCCGGGGAGATGAGCAGCAACAACGTGGGGTCCTTCCGCCGATGTCTCCCTGCCCGGGGGCAGGCCGTGCACAGCCGCACGGATCATGTGCGCTGCGCTCATCCTTGCCGGGGCCCGAGGTGGTCGGCAGGGCGTGCGGAGTGCCTGATGGATCATTACCGGGCCCTGGGCACGCCCCTCTCAGCGCGCCGTCCACGCCGGTTCGAACCCGGCGCACGAGGCTCTGACGTCCTCCTTCGGCCGAGGGCGCCGCCGTGCCCGGGGCCGTCCTCCGGACCACCGGGTCCCCACGGGCCCGGGGGTTCCTGGAGGGAACGGGCGCGGGTGTCGGGGCCCGGGTGGAACGGGCGCGCGTCCCCGAGGGCGCGTGAGCGCCCACCGGGACCGGGAGGGACCTCCTGCCGTCGGTCGCGACCTCGCGCCGGACCCGCCCGGGCGCGCCACTCCGCGCACCGCTTCGGCCTGGTCCTCCCCCGTCGAAGTCGCGGTACCGCGGACGCCGTCGTGACAGACTCGGCCTGGTGTTCGATGTCGAGAAGTCGGCCCCGCAGCCGGGGCGGTTCATCCGTGGACGACTGCTGCCTCTGATCCTGTGCCTGCTCGCGCTGGCCGGCTCCGCCTACGTCTCCGTCGCCGGGATCTCCTCCGAGGAGCGGCGCGACCGGGAGTGGCGGGCGGCCTCGCCCTGCCCGGCCTCCGCTCCGGCCGACACCCGTGCCGACTGCGTGACGACGCTGTCCGGGGTGGTCGCGCGCGTCGAGGCCACGATGAACAAGAACGGCGACGACGACTGGCTCCACTTCCGGGGCGGCGAGCCGGTGGACCGGCTGAACGTCCTCTACGACACCGCCACCGCCTTCGCCCCCGGTGACCGGGTCACCCTGGCGTGGTGGCGCGGTGACCTGATGACGGTCGCGGGCGCACACCGCACCGCCGACGAGAACGTGCCCCGGCCCGGCGGCATCGCGGGCGGCGCCGTCTTCTTCATCCTGGCCGCCGGGTGTCTCGCCGTACTCGTGCTGGTGCGCCGGCGTCGCGACGGGCTGCCCGTCGTCGCCGGCGAACCGGCCCGGCCGAACGCGTCGGCCTTCCTGGTCGCTCTGGCCGTCGCCGCGGTGTGGGCGGTGCCGCTGGCCGGCGTCAGACCGGACCCGCCCGTCGCGGTGCCGGTGGCGGCAGCCGGAGTCCTCACGGTGCTCGTCCTCCTGGCGCGGGCCTGGCGGGTGAGCGGCCGGACGGCTCCGGTCACGCCCCGCCCGCTGCCCGAGGGCGAGGACGTCTTCCTTCCGGCCCGCTTCCTTCAGGAGGCACCGCACGACGCCGGACTCGAAGGCAGCCACATCGTCCTCGGCGCCGGACCCATGGCACTGCTGCTCCATGGAGGGCCGGGCCGCTTCGCGGGCAAGGAGATACGCCCGGGGCGCTTCACCGTTCGAGGGCTGCGCCACCCGCGCCGGACGACGGAGCACAACGTCCCGGCGGGCTGGTACGTCGCAGAACTCCTCGACTCCGGAACCCCGGTCCGCCTCACCGCGGCCCCCGCCGACCTGCTCCTGCTCGTACAGGAACTGGAGCGCGCCGGGCCCTCACAGGACGGCACGGTGTGACGCGACCCGCCACGCGACCGGGGACCGGCGTTCGGGCGCGGGGCGGGCCGGCGGGGTCCGGGCACCCGTGGACGTGTTCACCGGGCCCGGCAGTCCTCGCGCGTCGGTCGGTGCCGCGACGCGGTCGGCTCGGTAGCCGCTCCGTACCGGCCGCTCCCGCTAGGCCCGGCGCCGGGGACGGTCCGCGGTGCTCCTGGCTTCCTTGTCCGTCGACCGCCCTGGAGCGGCGCCACGTTTCCTGGCGGTGGGCTTCGTCTTCGCCGCCTTCCTGGCCGAGGTCCCCTTGGCCGCCGCCTTCCTGGCCGGTGCGGCCCTCTTCGGCGTGCCGTCGGCCTCGGCTGCCTGTTTCCTGCCCGAACCGCCGGCGTCTCCGGTACCGGTCCGCCGGGCGGAGCGGCGTTCCGTCTCCTTGCGGGGACGGCGCGCGGGCGGGCGCTCAGGTCGCTCGTCCTCGGATTCCCCGTCCTCGGCTACGGCGCCGACGGCGTCTGCGGCGCCCTCGCCGACCGCCTCCGCCCCACGGCGGCCCACGTCCTCGACCGTGGACCGCGCTCCGTCCCCGATCTCCCGCACCGCCGAGCCCGCGCCTTCCACCGCGGCCCCGGCACCCCGTCCGGCGTCCTTCACCGCTGCTCCGGCGCCCTCGCCCAGCTGTCCCACGGCCCGGCCGGCGCCGGCCCCGACGCCTTCGGCCGCCGCTCCCACCCCACGCGTCAGCTGCTCGAGAACCTCGGGGTTGCGGTCCACCGTCGTCAGCAGCCGGGTGACGACGGCGACGATGTTGTGGAGCCGCACCCTGAGCTGGGCCTGTACGTCGACCCCCTCGATGTCCAGCTCGACGCGCCCGAGCCGCACGTCGGCCCCGACGTTCAGCTTGAGCAGGTCCAGCACCTCCGCCTGGAGGGACACGTGTGCCTCGAGGTCGTCGACCTCCAGATCCAGTTCGTCCACGTGGAGAGCGGGAACGTCCAGGAACACGTCTGACGGGCCCTCGTTCGGGCCTCGGTGCTGCGGAACCCCGGCCTGCTGAGCGTCCTGGTCGCGGCGCTCCCGGCCGTCGTCGTCGGAGCTGGGCATGGCGTGCGCACATCCTCCATCGGCCCCCGTGCGGACTCATCAGGTCCAGTGTCGGCCGGTGGCAACCGGCACGCAATCGCCGGGGAAGGGGACCGCGCGGCAACGCGCGGTGCCCCTTCGGGCGCCACCGGACACGCGCCCACGTCATGCCGTCCGGTGGCACACCCGGGGCGCGGAGATCCCCCACTCACGCCAGGGGTGCGGGCTGCGTGGAGGACAGCCCCCGGCTGTCATCCGGAGCGCCGCTCGTGGCGCGAACGCGCGAGATGGTGGGCGAGGCGGAGCAGTTCGCGGGTGGTCGTGCCGGTCCGCGGGCCCGGGTTCACCACCGCGAGCCAGCCGGCGGATCCGTAGACGGGGTGTGGCATCACGGTGTCGCCGACGCCGGGATCGTCGTCGGCGGACGGTCCGCGCGGGGCGTGGCCGGTGCGGTCGGCGAAGGCTTCCTTCCCCACGGCGATATTGACGCGGAACACGTCCGGCCGGTCCAGGCGTGACCGCTCGTCACCGGGGAGGTCCTTCGTCACGATCGTCGCGAACGGCTGGGCCGTCTTCGGGGCGGTTCCGTCAGGGGTGTAGTAGAAGAAGGTGTCCCCCCAGGCGATCTCGGGTGAGCCGTCGCCGGGCCCCGGCCTGACGGCCAGGACACCGTCGAGGCCACCCATGAAGTCGATTATCTCGTCGATGGTCATGTCATGAAGCGTTTCATTAAGGTGCTTGTGGAGACTTCGAGCCGAAGGAACGGGGGAAACAGGTGTCAACTCTCAACTCGCCCGCCTTGCGTACGGTCGATGTCGCGCGACGCGCCGGGTGCTCGGTCCAGCAGGTGCGCAATCTCGAACGCGACGGGGTCCTGCCGCCGGCCGCGCGCACCGCCGCCGGCTACCGGAGGTACACGGAGGTCCATGTGTCCGCCGCACTGTCCTACCGGGCGCTCGCGGTCGGCACGGGTCCGGTGGGGGCCAGGCGCATCCTGCGTGCGGCGCACCGGGGCCCGGCCCAGGAGGTGCTCGCCCTTCTCGACGCGGCACACGCCCGGCTGGACCGGGAGCGTACGGACCTCGGACTCGCCAGGGAGGCCTCCGTGCTCATC
Organism: Streptomyces sp. NPDC058008; assembly: GCF_042886395.1. Classification (NCBI taxonomy): domain Bacteria; kingdom Bacillati; phylum Actinomycetota; class Actinomycetes; order Kitasatosporales; family Streptomycetaceae; genus Streptomyces; species Streptomyces sp. NPDC058008. The sequence goes on from NZ_JBHVQX010000016.1 coordinate 112,108, forward strand.
TCCGCCGAGCCCGTCGAGGACGTACGGCCGTCGGACTCGATGAGCGTCTCCGAACTGGCCTCCGCGCTCGGTGTGCGGCCCTCGGCCCTGCGCCACTGGGACGCCAAGGGGCTGGTCGTCCCCGACCGGGTCCCCCCGCGCGGGGCCAGGCGGTACTCACCCGCCCAGGCACGGGACGCGCGGATCGTCCACCAGCTGCGCGGCGCCGGGTACCGCATCGCTCCGCTGCGGGCCCTGATGCCGGGCCTGCGGCAGGGGCACCGGTCGGAGGACGTCCGGGCCGCGCTGGCGTCCCGGGACGCGAGCATCACCGTCCGCTCCCGCGCCCTCCTCGACGCGAGCGCCTCGCTCTCCGCCGTGCTCGCCGCCGCTGCCGGGACGTGAGACGCCCGGGCATCCGGCGCTCACGGCGTCGGGTGCCCCGCACGCGGGCACGGTCCGGCCTGGTCCGTTCGGGTCGCCTGACTCACCCGTCCGGCACAGTCACGCGGCATTCAGGCGGTCGGACGGACAAGGTGGGCCCTGCCGGGGAAGACCGGGGGCGGTGCCGTGTAGCGCGCCGAACCGATCAGCGCGACAGCGGAGGGCAGGGCATTCATGCCGGGACCGAAACGACGGCCGCGCGTTCCACCGCGCCGGGGGGCCACGGACCAGATGCTGCGGACGCTGCTGCGGCGCCGCAAGAAGGTCCTGGCCGCCGAGGACGTGACGGTCACCGACCCGCCGAAGGTACGCCGCGCGGTGACGGCGGCGGCGCTCGGCAACACCATGGAGTGGTTCGACTTCGGTGTCTACGCCTACCTCGCGGGCACCCTCGGCAAGGTCTTCTTCCCGTCGAGCTCGCCGGGCGCGCAGGTGGTGTCCACCTTCGCCACCTTCGCCGCGGCCTTCCTCGTGCGTCCGCTCGGCGGCCTGGTGTTCGGCCCGCTCGGGGACCGTGTGGGACGCCAGAAGGTGCTGGCGGTCACCATGATCATGATGGCGGCGAGCACCTTCGCGGTCGGCTTCCTCCCCTCGTACGACACGATCGGTTTCGCCGCTCCGCTGCTGCTGCTGGTGTGCCGTCTGGTCCAGGGCTTCTCCACCGGTGGCGAGTACGCGGGCGCGACGACGTACATCGCGGAGTACGCGCCCGACAAGCGCCGGGGCTTCCTCGGCAGTTGGCTGGACTTCGGGACCTTCATCGGCTATTCGCTGGGCTCGGGGCTGGTGACCGTGCTGACGGCGGTCCTCGGTACGGAGGGGCTGACGGACTGGGGGTGGCGGATCCCGTTCTTCGTCGCGGGGCCGCTCGGTCTGATCGGCCTGTACATGCGGCTGAAGCTGGAGGAGACCCCCGCCTTCCAGCGCGAGGAGGAGGCGCAGGCCGAAGCCCTGTCCGAGGGCGACCCCGTCGAGGAGGCACGCCAGTCGGGCAAGGGCCGGCTCAAGGAGATCTTCACGCAGCACTGGGAGGCGGTGCTCATCTGCATGGGCCTGGTGCTGCTCTACAACGTCACGAACTACATGGTGACGTCGTATCTGCCGACGTACATGTCGGACACCCTCGGTGAGCCGGAGACGACCTCCCAGCTGCTGGTCCTCGGCACGATGCTGCTCGTGGTGCTGAGCATCACGGCGGTCGGCAGGTCCTCGGACCGCTGGGGCCGGCGTCCGGTCTTCATGGCCGGGAGCGTGGCACTCATCGCACTCGCGATCCCGGCCTTCCTGCTCATCCAGCAGCGCGGCATCCTGCTGCCCGCGATCGGCTGCGGGATCCTGGGGCTGCTTCTGGTGTGCTTCGCGGGCACCTCCGCCTCGACGCTTCCGGCGCTGTTCCCGACCCGTCTCCGCTACGGCGCCCTGTCGATCGCGTTCAACATCTCCGTGTCCCTGTTCGGCGGGACCACACCGCTGTTCGCCTCCGCCCTGGTCGAGGCGACGGGCAACGACATGATCCCCGCGTACTACCTGATGGTCGCGGGCGTCATCGGGCTCGTCGCCACCCTGTTCCTGCGCGAGACGGCGGGCAAGCCTCTGAGCGGTTCAGGCCCGATGGTGGAGAGTCCGGAGCAGGCGCGACTGCTCGTCGCGCGGAGCAGGACGCGGGCGGGCAGGCAGGCGCGGGACGTCTGGATCCGGATGCGGCACCCGTGGGGCGGCAGCCGGCGCAAGGAGTGAGGGGGCCGGGGACCGAGGCCGGGAGGCACTGCCGCCCCCGGCCGTTGGCGCCGTGAGAGGGCTCCGCCCCGGGAATCGCACCCGGGGCGGAGCCCTCCCGTCCGTGATCAGATGCGCACTGCGGCCTGGTAGCTGCCGACGGTGCCCATCGACTCGTAGCGCACTGAGGCGCCCGGGTACGGCGCGTGCAGCACGGTGTTGCCGCCCGCGTAGAGGCCCACGTGCGAGGTGTTGCTGAAGAAGACCAGGTCGCCCGGCTTGAGCTGACTGCGCGCGATACGGGTGCCCTGGTTGATCTGGGTGTACGTGGTGCGGGTGATCTGGGCGCCCGCCTGGGCGTAGGCCCACTGGGTCAGGCCCGAGCAGTCGAAGGAGTCGGGTCCCGTGGCCGCACGCACGTAGGGCTTGCCCACACGTGTGTCGGCGGCCTGGAGCGCTGCGGCACCGAGGGCGGAGGCGGGAGCCTCGTTGCCCAGCTCGACGCGGTCACCGGCGGCGCGGCCGGCGCGCTGCTCCTCCTCGGCCATCTTGGCGCGCTCTGCCGCGGTGAGGGTGTTCAGCAGCTTCTGGGCGTCGGCGAGCTTGGTCTGGAACTTCTGCTTGTTCTTGCCGAGGGCCGTACGGATCTCGGCGAGGTCGGTGAGCTTGGCCTGCGCCTCCTCGCGCTGCTGCGCGAGGGTGCGCTGCTTCGCCTGGATCTTCTGAAGCGACTCGGCCTGCTTGGCGGTCAACTGGCCGAGCGCGGAGGCCTGGTCGAGGAAGCTGTCCGGGTCCGAGGAGAGCAGCAGCTGGACCGACGGGTCGAGACCACCGGAGCGGTACTGGGCGCTGGCGAGCTGACCGAGCTCGCCGCGCAGGGTGTTGAGCTCCTCCTGTCCGCGGGCGACCGTGTCCTGGAGCGCGTCGGTCTGCTTCCTGAGCTTGTCCTGCTGCTCCTTCGCGCCGTTGTACTTCTCCGTGGCCTCCTCGGCCTCGTGGTACAGCTTGTCGACCTTCGCCTTGACCTCGCTCTTGGTCGGCTTGGGGTCGGCCTGCGCCGCCTGGGAGGTCAGCGCCACGGCTGCGGCGGCGGTCACGCTGAGCACGGTCACCCGGGCGCGGCTCGGCTGCTTGGGACGACGGTGGGACGCCACGGAGGCGAGCTCCTTCTTCCTCGAGCCGCCTACCGGGCGTGGGACGGGAATCCCGGCTCCGTGCAGGTCACGGACGCGGCGGTGCCTTCACCGTCACCCCGAATGGGTGATCAATCGTGCGAAGGTTCGAGGCCGACCTTAGTGATCGTCCTGTGATCCACGCAATCTTCACAGGACCGATGTCGACAGACCAGGGGAGTTCTTTACCCGTTCCGCACGGCGCGTAGCGGCGGCCTGACGGTCCGTCCACCACCTCCGGCCGCTCACCTTCCCCTACCTCAGATGGCTTACGGAGCAAGGGACTTGGAGGCACCGCGTACGGGGGTGCGGCGCCGTGGGCGACGGCTGTGGGCCTCGGGTGCGGGTCGCACCTGTCGGCCGGGATGCACCACGCCTCCCGCGTTCACCACTCCCGTCCGACCCGGTACGGAAGGACGGCGGCCTCAGTCCACGTACCTCGGGGACGGCTCTTCCCTACCGTCGGAACTCTCCCGCCCCGCCGCGCGGACGAGGGGCCAGACGGCCTCGGCCATCTCGTCGGGGCCCCGGGGGCAGCCCCTGCGCAGCCAGTCCATGACGACCCCGATGAGCGCACCCGCGTGGAAAGCGGCGGCAGGATCGAGCGGGATCTCGTCGGGGTCGGTGGCATGTGTCCGGTCCGGGTCGGCGGGAGCCGAGCGGTTCACGAAGAACGCGATGGCGATCCGATGGTGCAGATGGTTGATGACGCGGGCGCTGCCCTCCGGTCCGAGCAGTGCGTCGTAGAGGCGGGCGTGGGCGGCGACATGGGTGAACAGCTGGGACAGCGGATTCGTCCGTCCCTGACCGTCCGGTGCGGGGCGCCCGGCGAACACGGGTGCGGCGGCGAGCAGTTCGTCGAACTGCGCCGTGCAGGCCTCGGCCGCGAGTTCGTGCACGTCGGTGTAGTGGTCGTAGAACGTCGAACGGCTGGTGCCCGCACGCCGGGTGACGCGGGACACCGTGATCTCCCCCAGTTCCTGGTCCGCGAGCAGGGTGAGCAGTGCCTCCTGCAAGGCACGGCGCGATCGGCGGCTGCGGGGGTCAAGGGCCTTGGTCACCCACCTGAGTCTAACTTCACCCATATACGGAGGATTACCCACGTTCACAGGGGTGGGGCCGCTCACGGGAGCGGGTGCGTCCGGGCCGGTCGCCGCCCCACGGCGCCGACACCGGCGAGCGGACCGTACGAGAGGCACGCACGTGGGGCGGCCGGCCCCGTGACGCACCGGGGCCGGCCGCGGGTTCGGGGTGACGCGTGGTCAGGCGCCGTCGGTGAGGTGGATGGCGGCCGCGGGGCAGACCGCTGCGGCCTCGCGGCTCGCGGTGTGCTGCTCCTGTGGCGGTGCCGGGTCCAGCAGGATGACGATGCCGTCGTCGTCGCGCTGGTCGAACACCTCCGGCGCGATCAGGACGCACTGGCCTGCGCCGCAGCACTTGTCCTCGTCGATGGTGATGTTCACGCGGGTTCTCCCTCCGTCGGGATGGGGGTGGCTGAACGGGATGTCCGGACAGCCGTGACGGCGTACGGCGGGACGGCCGGGGTCACCAGCGCACCGGGACGGTGCTCAGGCCGCCGACCAGCAGCCCTTCCACCCGCCGCAGGTCTTCCGTGGGCACGGCCAGTTCGAGGGTGGGCAGTTTGCGCAGCAGGACCTCCAGGACGACCTGGAGTTCGGTGCGGGCCAGTGACTGACCGAGGCAGGAGTGGGGTCCGGCGCCGAAGATGAGGTGCGGGTTGGGACTGCGGCCCAGGTCCATGTCCTCCGCGTCGCTGAACACCTCCTCGTCGCGGTTGGCGGCGGGCATGCTGCAGATGACCGTCGTACCGCTCGGCAGCGTCCGGCCGCCGATCTCGGCCTCCTCCGTGAGATAGCGCCGCAGGCCGAATCCGAGGTTGGTGTCGAAGCGGAGTGACTCCTCGACGGCGGTGCGCACCAGGGAGGGATCCGCGAGCAGTTGCTCCCACCGGCGCCGGTCGGCCAGGAGCATGGCGATCATCTTGCCGATCATGTTCGCGGTGGTCTCGTGTCCGGCGACCAGGAGGCCCATCGCGGTCGCCAGCAGCTCCGCGTCGGACAGCCCGGCTCCGCCCGCGGAATCCTGGATGAGCGTGCTGAGGACGTCCTCGGCCGGGTTCTCCCGCTTGGCGGCGATGTGACCGGACATGTACTCGACGAACTCGCGCTGGGCCAGGTCGGTCTCCTCGCGGGTGAAGCGCGTGATGCTGAGGAGGGCGTCGGACCAGTGGGAGAAGCGGTCCCGGTCCGCCACGGGCACACCGAGCATGTCGCAGATGACGTAGACGGGCAGGAGGAAGCCGACGTGCGCCTTGAGGTCGGCGGGCGCGCCGGCCGCCACCATGTCGTCGACGAGGCGTTCGGCGGTCGCCGTCATGCCGGGCCGCAGGGCCGTCATGCGCTTGGCGGTGAACCACTTGCTGACCTGACGGCGCCATTGCTGGTGCTGTTCCCCGGTCATGGGCAGGGAGAGCTCGTCCGCGCTCCCTGAGGCGAGGGCTCCGCCCGAGCCCTCGGGTGCGATCCGGGCGGCGTCGTCCTGGGCCGTGGGGCGGGCGAAGCGGGGGTCGGCCAGGAGGGCTTTGACGTGTTCGTGGCGGGTGAGCAGGGTCGCTTCGTCACCACTGGGCAGTTCGACCGTCGCGACGGGGCACTGGCTGCGCAGGCGCTGCCAGTCGGCGGGGGCGTCGAGCGCGCCCTGCTGGGACAGCGGGTAGCGCACGGTCTCTTGGCTCCGGCTCATAAGTGATCTCCCTCGGAAATGTGGGGCTTTCGCCCGGTGGACACCGCCGTGGGGCGGTACCGGGCCGGGATGGCGGGCAGCTCTCCTTCCTCGCGGGGACCGGGTCGTGTCGCCCGGTGGTGGTCGGAGTGGCGTGACGGCGGCCGCGCGGCGTGGCTCGATGCGGCGGCGGGACGGGCGACGGTCGGCACGTTCCGGGCCGTCCCGTGCTCCCGCCGGCCCGGCCCGTCCGCGCCTTTCGCACCGCGGGCCGCGTACGTCGCGGGCGGGTTCGGTCTCCCGGTCCGGGGCTCGGGGCGGGGTGGCCGGATCACGGCTGGGGAGCGCGGGGTGCCGACGCGCTGGGGGCCGGGGCGGAGGTCTGGGAGCGGTCAGGCGTGAGGCCTTCTTCGAGACGGTCCGTGGCCGGGTCCTCCGCCGGGAGCGGAGCGGCCCCGCGGGGTATGGCCAGGGCCAGGAGTGCCGCCGCGAGTGCGGCGGCCCCGCCGACCACGGCGGCGGCCCGGAAGCCGTTCTCCGTCGGAACGGTGAACCCGCCGACGTCGCGGCTCATCTGGGCCAGGAGCACGCCGATGACCGCGCTGGACACGGAGAGCCCGATGGACCGCATCAAGGCGTTGAACCCGTTGGCCGACGCCGTCTTGGAGGCGGGTACCGAGGACATGATGATGGCGGGCATCGCCCCGTAGGCGAAGGCGACACCGATGCTGACGACGCAGCTGAAGACGACGATGCCGGCCACGGAGCCCATCAGGGGCAGCGCGAGCGCGTATCCGGCGGCGATGACGAGCGCTCCGGTCAGCAGCGAGGTGCGCGGCCCGGACCGGGCGGAGAGCTTCGCGCCGACCGGGGAGAACGCCATCATGGCCAGGCCCGTGGGGACCATCCACAGACCGGCGGCGAGCATGGACTGGCCCAGCCCGTAGCCGAGTTCCTTCGGCAGCTGGAGCAGCTGGGGCGCGATGAGGCTCTGGGCGAACATGGCGAAGCCGATCACGACCGAGGCGAGGTTGGTCAGCAGCACCCGGCGCCGGCCGGTCGCCCGCAGGTCGACCAGCGGATCGGTGGTACGCAGTTCGAACAGGCCCCAGGCCAGGAGGACGAGGACCGCGGCGGAGAACAGGCCGAGCGTGGTCGCGCTCGTCCAGCCCCACTCGGATCCCTTGGAGACGGCGAGCAGCAGGCAGACGAGTCCGATCGTGATGCCGATGGCGCCGGGGACGTCGAAGCGGCCCCGGGCCTCCGAAGGCACGCGCGGGACGAAGCGCAGGACGGCGAGGCCGATCAGCGCGCTGACGGCGGCCGAGCCCCAGAACAGCACGTGCCAGTCGGCGTTCTGGGCGACGCCGGCCGCGAGCGGCAGGCCGAAGGCGCCTCCGATGCCCAGGGACGAGCTCATCAGGGCCACGGACGATCCCATGCGCTCCGGAGGCACGACGTCCCGCATGGTGCTGATCCCGAGCGGGACGATCCCCATGCCGATGCCCTGTACGGCGCGTCCGACGACCATCGGAACCAGCGAGTCCGACACGGCGCTCACCAGCGAGCCCGCGATGAGCAGGCCGACGCAGACCAGCAGCATGCGCCTCTTGCCGTGCAGGTCGCCCAGGCGTCCGAACACCGGGGTGGCGATCGCGCCGGTGAGGAGGGGCGCGGTGACGACCCACGACGCGTTCGCGGTCGTGGTGTCCAGCAGCTCGGGAAGCTGGGCGACGAGGGGGATGACCAGCGTCCCCATCAGGGAGGCCACGATTCCGGCCGCGGACAGGGAGGCGACTATCGCCCCGGTCCGCACGGCGGGCGCGGTGGGTACGGAAGCGTTCATGGTTGTGCACGATACACGCGAAGAGCATCATGCACAAAAGTTGCATGATGCTCTCGCTGAGCACGGTGCACACGTGCTGGCGTAGGCTGCCGATGTGCAGATGAGTGAGCCGGAGGTGGCCGAAATGGATGCCCAGCAGGCAGGGGAGCAGATCGAACGAGAACTGCTGATCCTCACCCGACACCAGGAGATGGCCTCACCGCGCAGGCTGCCCGGCACGCAGGCGCTGGACCGCAGCGCCTATGTGCTCCTCAGCCGGATCGAGGCGCAAGGACCCATGTCGGTGGCCGATCTCGTGAGCGCCTTCGGCCTGGCCGCCTCGACCTTCAACCGGCAGACGACGGCGCTCCTCAAGGACGGTCTCGTCGAGCGCACGCTCGACCCCGACGGCGGCGTCGCGCGGAAGTTCCGCATCACCCAGGACGGCAGGGACCGGCTGAAAGCCGACCGCGGCATCGTCGTCGACGGAGTGTCCCGGGTGGTCGCCGACTGGTCGCCCGAACGCCTCGACACCTTCGTCGCCGACCTGCGGCAGTTCAACGAGGACGTGGAACGGCTCACCGGCCGCCCCTGGCCCCGCTGACCCCTCCGCTCTCCGCACGCAGTGCGTCGGGCCCGTCGCCCGACGGCCCGTGAGAACGGCGGGGCTTCGCCGTCCTCCGCTCGGACCGGCCCTCCGGCCAGGGACTCCTCGCCCCGCGCCCAGGCCCGCTCCCCGGCCATGGACTCCTCGACCGGGCCCGCCGGATCGGCGCCCGGGTGAGCGCGGACATCGCGTCCGGGTCGAACGAGTCGTAGAGGATCACCGGGACCGGCCGGCCCAGGGACTCCACGATCCGTTCGCTCCCGTGGAGCCTGCGGGCCGCCCCGACACACATCTCGTGGAACCGGTCGGCCAGCCGCTCGCCCTGGTCATCAGCCCCGTAGTCGCCCTCGAACCAGAGGCCCAGGGACTCCGCCTCCCGGCGGTGCGACCCCACGCCTTCCTGGTCGAGCCCGATCACCCTCACCCCTTCGAGCCCCGCCTCGGGGAAGTACGCGTAACTCCAGCGCGCCTCCCAGGAGTCCGCCGTCCTCCGCGCCGATCCGGCGGCGTCCGACTCGGTCGTGCAGCCGACCGCCACACAGGGGAAGCTCGTATCCTGGTCGACGCCGTCGATCCGGAACGTCACCGCGTAGATCCCGCCGTCCGCGGGGAATCCTCCGACGGCCCCGGCCGCGATCCGTTCCACGTACTCCTGGAACGCCGTACGCCCTCCTCCTCGATGCGCAGAGGACCATGACCCGCTCTCCTGGTCCCGGACGGCCCCGGAGCGCGTTCACCGGCCGGCTCCTCCGCCGGGTCGCCGCTCCTGACGGGTCCGTCCGGGCGGGGAGGCGTCAGCCCCTCGCACCGGGGGCGATGCGGTACAGCACGTTGGGCCGCAGTGGCCCTTCGGGCGCCGTGGGGTCGTCGAAGTCCCCGGACGGATCCCTGGTCATGCCGATCCGGGACATCACCGCCTGCGACCGGAGGTTCGTGGCGGTGGTGACGGCCACGATCTCGGGAAGCCCGAGAGCGCCGAAGCCGTGCGCCAGGACGGCCAGCGCGGCCTCGGTGGCGTATCCGTGGCCCCAGGCCGGGCGGGCGAGCCGCCAGCCGATCTCCACGCCGGTGAACGGCACGCCGTCGTCCACGGCGTCCAGACCGGCGAACCCGATGAACTCGCCCGTGGCCCGCACCTCCACCGCCCACCACCCGTGGCCCCGCTGCTCGAACTCGGCCTCGAACCGCGCCACGGAGGCGTCGCTCTGTTCACGGGTGAGCACGTCGCCCAGGTGTTCCCGGACCTCGGGATCGGCGTTCATCGCCGCCCACGGCGCACGGTCGGAGGCACGCCAGCGGCGCAGGACGAGACGGTCGGTACACAGGTCAGCCATGCCGCCCAGCCAACGTCGGCCCCGCCCACGGGGCAAACCCTTTTCCCGGGGCGACACCGCTCCCTCCTCGACGGCGCAACGGAGCCCCTCGCCCCGTGGGCATACGATGCCGCCCATGACGCAGGACGACGGTGAGCTGGACAGCCTGGTACGCAAGAGGATCCGCGCTCTGCGCGTGGCTCAGGGCTGGTCGCTGGAGGAGCTCGCCGCCCGTGCCCACATCAGCCAGTCCACGCTCTCCCGCATCGAGAACGGCCGGCGCCGCCTCGCGCTGGACCAGCTGGTCACCCTGGCCCGTGCCCTGGACACCTCTCTGGACCAACTGGTGGAGACCGCCTCCGACGACGTCGTCAGCAGTCCCGTGATCGACGCGGCCCACGGGCTGAAGCGGTGGGCCGTCAAGGGCGACCCGGGTATGAGTGTAGTCCGCCAGCGCATGACCGAGCCCCCACCGGACAATCCCGCGCGGATGCGTGCGCACCCCGGCCGGGAATGGCTGGTCGTCCTGTCGGGAACCGCGATCCTCATGCTGGGCCACCGCCGCTTCCGCATCGAGACCGATCAGGCCGCCGAGTTCCCCACCATGCTCCCGCACGCGATCGGCTCCGAGGGCGGACCCTGCGAGATCCTGGGCATCTTCGACCGCGACGCCCGGCGCGGGCACCAGCGGGACGGGGGCGCGGGCGACACCGACAGCGGCCACGGACCGGACGGCTCCCCCGCGTGACCCCGGCCGCACCGGAGACCATGCGCATCCGGCATCCCGCCCGGTCACCTTCTTGCGGATACGGCAAGATCTCGTGCCTCAGACGCACGACCGTCCTAGCGTGGGCGCATGACCCACGCACACCCGCACCCGCCGGACCACAGCGCGCACCACGACCCTGAACACGCCCCCGACCAGCACGGCCAGGCGGACATCCTCGACCTGGACGCGGAGGTCCTCTCCGAGCACATCGCGGCCATCACCGCATGGCTGCCGGTCGGGACGGCACCGCGCGAGATCGTGGACCTGGGCTGTGGCACCGGAACCGGCACCTTCGCCCTCCTCGACAGGTTCCCCGAGGCGCACGTCACCGCTGTCGACTCCTCGGCCGAGCACCTCGACCGCCTGCGGGACAGGGCCGCGGCCGAGGGGGTCAGCGAGCGCGTGAGCACCGTGCGGGCCGACCTCGACGCCGCCGACTGGCCCGACCTCGGCAGGCCCGGCCTCGTCTGGGCGTCCGCCTCGATGCACCACATGGCCGACCCCGGGCGCACACTCCGGGCCGTCCACGACGTAGTCGCGCCGGGCGGCCTGTTCGCCGTGGTCGAGCTGTCGGGCTTCCCCCGCTTCCTGCCCGCGGACGCGCCTGCGGAGCGGCCCGGCCTGGAGGAGCGCTGCCACGCGGCCACCGACCGCTTCCACGCCGCACACGTGCCCCACCGCGGCGCCGACTGGGGACCGATGCTGACCGCCGCCGGGTTCACCCTCGACGGCGAGCGCACGGTGGTGGTGAACATCGACGGCTCCCGCAGCGAGGCGGTCCCCCGCTACGCGCTGAACACGCTGCGCCGGATCCGGGGCGCGGCGGCCGAGTCGCTCCCGCCCGAGGACCTCGCCGCTCTCGACCGGCTTCTCGACCCCGGGAGCCCGCACGGTGTCCTGCGCCGTACCGACCTGACCGTACGCACGGAACGCGCCGTCTGGGCCGCCCGCCGTACACGCTGAACACCCGGCCGCGGCCCTGGCACCGGCACTCTGCGGTGACCCGCGCACGGGCCCCCCGCCCGGCGCACGACGTGTTCCCGTCCCCGGCATCCGCGATACCGGGGACAGGACACGTCCGGGCGGCGACGGGTCAGGAAGCGACGAAGCGCGCCACCTGTCCCAGCACGACGGTGTCGGCCAGGTACCCGATGTGCGTCTGGCAGAGCACGTTGTTGTTCGTCGCGCCGCTCAGCCGGGTGCTGGTGTACGGGAGGATGACGCCGTCGCACGCCGAGTACCAGGTGGCGTACTTGGTGTCGCCGGGCGTCTCGTCACCCGAGGTGATCTGGGAGATGAACGAGGAGCCGGGGTACATCTGCTGGCAGGTCGTGTAGATCAGGCAGGCGCCGGCGTACGTGGTGCCGTGGTTCGCGCCCGCGATCGACGCGAGGTGGCTGACGCTCGTGTTGCCGCCGAGCACCTTCAGGTAGTACTGGCTGACGAGGCCGCCCATCGAGTGGTTGACGATCGCGACCTTGCTCGCTCCGGTCCGCGACTTCACGTTGTTGACGAAGGTGGCCAGCCCCTGGGCGTTGGTGATGTTGTTGCCGTAGGAGTTGTACTCGTACGCGAAGAGCTTGGAGCTGGACCAGCCGTTGAGCTGGAAGACGCTCATGGCGGTGAGCCAGTTGGACGCGCTGCCGGTGTACCCGTGGACGAAGACGACCGGCGTGCTGGTCGACAGGGGCTGGACGGCGGCGGTGGCACGTTCCGCCGGGGCGGCCGCGGTCGGGGCCGCCCCGGCCGTCGACGCCGAGGAGAACAGGGTGAGCGCGACCGTGGCGGCCGCGAGGATGCCGAGGAGCCGGCGGGGGGAACGACGACGCATGGAGCACTCCTGTGGGGATGCGGGATGCGGGTGCCTGACCCGACAAGAGTCGGGCCGCGGGGCACGGGCGCCATCGGCTAATTCACCGGCGTTCGCCGCGCGCCGGGGACGCCCGGTGCGGGGCGGGGCGCCGGCCTCATGGCAGCGGGTCCGCCACCGCGGGCACCGCTCGGCCGGACCGCCCGGTGCGGGCGGACCCCCTCGGGTGTTCCTGAGCGCATACTGGGCCCATGGACTCGTCCACGCCTGCCGCACCCGGCCTGCGGGAGCGGCTCGGCAACGCGGTCTTCGCCCGGGTCGCCGGTCCCGCGGGACCCGAGAACCGTGCCCGCATCCACGGAACTCCCGGGCCGCGCTGGTTCGGTCCCGACCGTCCGATCCGTATCGTCCACGGCGACGCGTCCATGTTCATCGGTGGACTGCGCGCACTCCTGCTCCAGTCCCTGCATCCCCTGGCGATGGCGGCCGTCGCGGCCCACTCCGGCTACCGCGGCGATCCGTGGGGGCGGCTCCAGCGGACCAGTACGTTCCTCGCCGTGACCACCTACGGAACGGCGGACGACGCTCAGCGCGCCGTCGACCGGGTGCGGTCCGTGCACAGCCGGGTGCGCGGGACGACCCCGTCCGGGGAGCCCTACGACGCCGCCGATCCGCACCTCCTCGGCTGGGTGCACGTGGCCGAGGTCGAGAGTTTCCTGATCGCCCACCAGCGCTACGGCGCCCGGCCGCTCGACGCCGCCGGGTACGACGGCTACATCGCCGACACGGCACGGGTGGCGGAGGCGCTGGGGGTCGTCCGTCCCCCGCGCGACCGCGAGGAACTCGTCGCCCGCCTCGGGGCCTACCGGGCTGAGCTGCGCCCGACGAAGGAGGCCCGGGAGGCGGCGCGCTTCATCCTGTTCCACCCGCCGCTCCCGTGGGCCGCCCGTGCGCCCTACGCACTCCTCGCCGCGAACTCCGTTGCAGCGCTCCCGCGTTGGGCGCGTACGTCGCTGGACCTGCCTGGACTGTCCGGCGGGACCGAGGCCTGTCTGAGACCGACCGGGCGGGGGCTGACCGCAGCGATCCGCTGGGCCATGGCCCCGCCCCGTACGGCGCCATGAGACAGCCGGCCGGGGCGCGCCGGCCGCCGGAGACATGTCACGGCGTCACGGGCGGTCCGGGGCGACGGCCTCCAGTTCGGCGACGCTGCCGGACATGATCGTCCGTACGTGCCGGGTGATGTGTTCCAGGGGCCAGTCCCACCAGGCGGTCGCCACCAGGCGTGCGATGTCCTCGTCGCCGTGGCGGCGGCGGACGAGTCGGGCGGGGTTGCCGCCGACGACCCCGTAGTCGGGCACGTTGTCGACGACCACCGCGCCGGACGCGATGATGGCGCCGTGCCCGATCCGGACCCCGGGCATCACGGTCGACCGGTACCCGAACCACACGTCGTTGCCGACGACGGTGTCACCGCGCCCCGGCAGCCCCGTGATGAGGTCGAAGTGCTCGGCCCACGACCCTCCCATGATCGGGAAAGGGAACGTGGAGGCTCCGTCCATACGGTGGTTGGCGCCGTTCATGATGAACCGCACCCCCTCGCCGAGCGCGCAGAACTTCCCGATGACCAGCCTCTCCGGCCCGTAGTGGTAGAGCACGTTGCGGGTCTCGAACGCGGTCGGGTCGTCGGGGTCGTCGTAGTACGAGAAGTCCCCGACCTCGATCAACGGTGAGGTGACGAGCGGTTTCAGCAGCACGACCCGCGGCTGCTCGGGCATGGGGTGCACGACGGTCGGGTCGGCGGGTACGAGGGGCATGGCGTAAGGATTCCTTCGTGAGGTCGGCCTGCACCACGGGCGTCAGGTCGTGGAGGTGGGCTTCGGTACAGCTGTCCGTTCCGGCGCGGGCGCGGTCCGGCCGTCAGGGCACGGTGCGCCGGATCCTCGGGACGGCGGTGAGCGGCGGTCCCCCGGCGTCCCGAACGCGAAGCGCACGGCGCGTGCGTACCCGCCCGCCGCCCGCCTCGCTTCACCCGTGCGCCCCACCACTGGTCCTCGTCCCGGACAGCACGAGCGGGTCACCGGCGGCGGCCGGCCGACCGGCCCGCCTCGTGGCGGTTCCGTCCGTGACCGGCCGCGTGGTGAACGACCGTACCTCTCCCCCGGCCACCCGGTCCGCGCGCCCTCTCAACCGTCTCCGGGGTCAGTCCTGGAGCCCGAAGAAGTGCAGGGGCGAGTTCGGCCGGAAACCGATGCGCGGGTAGACGGGCGCACCGGCCACGGTCGCGTGCAGGGTGGCCCGGCGCAGGCCGGTGGCCCGCGCGCCTTCGTACAGCGCCTTGCGTGTGACCGCCTCGCCGTAACCCCGGCGCTCCCACTCCGGGTCGGTGGCGACGAGCACGACGAACAGGCGGCCGTCCGCCTCCACGGTCGCGGCACACGCCACCGGTACGCCGTCACGCAGGCCGAGGTAGGCGTACACACCGTTCTTCCACAGGGCGGAGCCGGCGAGTCCGTCGCGGCCGTCCTCCGGGGCGAAGCCGTAGGCGCGGGAGTTGAGGTCGGCGTAGTCGCGCAGGTGGTCGTCGGTACGCACCCGGACGAAGGTCAGGTCCGGGTGGGCCGGTTCGTCGGCGGGGAGTGTGTCCGCGGCCATGCCGGTACCCGGGAAGGCGTACTGGAGCCCGGCCTGTTCGGCGGCCGGTACGAGTCCGGCGCGTGCCTCCTCGTCGAGCAGGTCCTCGAAGACCCACAGGAATCCGGACCGCTCCTTCGAGCGCATGATGTCCGCCGCCTGGCTCAGCCGTTGTCCGGTGAGCTTCGCGTCCGCGCCGATGTCGGTCAGTGTGACGCAGTTCCAGAAGGCGAACCGGCTGTCGGCCCAGCGGACGGCGAGACCGGGCAGGTCCCTGACGTCCGCGTCCGCGTCCCGGTCGAGCACCATGGCGCGCCAGACCAGGGCGAGCTGTTCCATCGATTCGATCGGCTCCGCACGATCCGTCACCGGCACTCCAGGGGTTGTTCGAGTAGGCGCGGAGGGACCGGCGTCGGAGCCCGGCCCGCTCGGACGCTGGATCCTAGGCGGCGCTCAGGGAAGTGCGAGGGATCTCGGCCATCTCGGGTGCCGTGTGCTTCCGCCGTACCGCTGCCGGTTCCCGTGCCGCGCGAGCGGTCGGGTCCGGGGAGGAACGGCACCGCCGGGGCGTGGGCACGGCGGCGGGCGCACCGTGACAGCCGCCGTCGGGCACCGGTCCGGGCTCGTGCGTCCCGGTCCCGGTGTCGCTGGGATCGCCGTGCGCAGCCTGCGGACCCTGTCCGGGGATCCGCGGCGTGGGCACGGCGACCGTCAGTTCGTGTAGACCTCGGCTCGGTCGACGCTCACGAACGAGGCGCCCGACCGGTCGTTGCGCTCTCCGGTGACGCGGACGCGCAGGGTGTGACGGCCGGACGGCAGCCGGGGGCTGACGTACTGGAGTGTCTCCCCCGTGCGGAGGGCCGCGTAGTAGTCGAGGCGTTGTTCCGGACCTCCGTCGACGCTCACGGCGGCGATGCCGTTGCCGGTGTCGCGGACCGACAGCAGGGCGATGCGGGTACCGGTGAAGGTGTACGTCGCGGTGTTGCCCGCCCGGTCGCTCCAGTGGTCGTCACCCCAGAAGCACTGGGTGGCGCATCCGGTTCCGGAGTTCCAGGTGCCGGTGTAGGAGACGGTTCCGTCGCCGCTCGAACGTCCGTCGTCGTTGATCCAGTAGGTGCCGGAACCCGGGTCGCCCGAGGGCAGGTCCTGGGTGGCTCCGAGTGCGAGGGGACGGCCGAGGTCGGGGCTGCCGTCGGCCTTCCAGGTGAACTTCTGCGCGCGGGTGGTGCGGTTGGAGTAGGTGTAGTCGGACGTCGTCTTGGCGTGGTAGACGATCCAGTCCTCGGTGCCGTCGGGTGAGCGGAAGAAGGCGTGGTGGCCCGGCCCGTACACTCCCCGGTCGTCGGCGCGGGAGAACACCGCGCCGGAGTGCTGCGTCCAGTTGGCCGGGACAAGGGGGTCGGCGGCCGAGGGCAGGGACATCATCCGGATCTGGTAGTCGGGCTTGCCGGTGTCGCAGGCGGAGTAGGTCATCCAGGTCCGGCCGTTCCGGTAGAGGAACTCGGGCCCTTCACGCACCTCGGGGCAGCCTCCGGCCGCGTCGAAGGCGACCGCGTTGCCGGAGACGGTGTACGGGTCGGACATCGGGGCGATGTTGAGGCCGTTGTGCTGGTACTGGTTGATACCGCTGTAGGCCAGGTAGAGACGGCCGTTGTGCTGGAGGATTCCGGCGTCGATGGCGAAGTCGTTCGCGTGGTTGGGCGGCGCGAGCTTGGCCTTGAAGTGATAGGGGCCGGCCGGGTCGTCGCGGTCGGACTCCAGGACGTACAGCCGGTGGTGGTCGTCGACGCCGTCGTCGGCGGTGTAGTAGAGGTACCAGCGGTCGCCGAACCTGTAGAACTCCGGGGCCCAGATGTCGCGGTTGCGGGAGGGGTCGGAATCGGTCCAGACGGTGACCGGATCCGAGGTGAGCAGGGTGCCCAGCGAAGGCGAGCGCCACATGCGGACGCTGTCGCCCTGGGTGGCGGTCAGGTAGTACATCCCGTTCCAGTGGGTCATGAACGGGTCGGGGCCGGTGTTCAGCGGATTGCGGAAGGTACCGGCAGCGGCGGCGGGCGCCGGTGCGGCAGCGCGCGTGTCCCCCGCCGACGCTTCGGGCGCACCGCCCAGGAGACCGATCAGCAGGGCGAGGAGCGCGGCCACGACTGCGTACGCATGGCGAGGGACCGGACGGCGGGGAAGCGTGTGGGGGGCGCGCATGGAGGACTCCTTAGGCGGGAGAAGCTCGTTCCAACTCTGGAGGCGCTGGGCCATTACAACGATGTAACGGCGAGGGGACACGCTAGGGAAGGCTTCTGACGGTGTCAACGGAGCACGCGGGAACGGCAGGAGCCGGCCGCAGGCCCCCCGTCCGGCGTGTCGTGGCGCGTCCGAGGGCCGGGGCGTCGGACGCGTCACGACACGCCGGACGGGGGGCTGATCGCCGCCCCTCGGCGTTCAGCCCCCTCCCGGATGCCGCGGCTTCCCCTCGGCGCGGGCCCGTCCCGGATCCGTTCTAGCGGGGACCTTCGGCCACCGGCAGATGGTCGGCCAGGTCACCGGGGGCGTCGCCCGCCACCTGCGCCCGGCACCAGAAGAGCAGCGCGATGCCCAGGGCCCCGGGGTCCGGTGAGCCGATGGCCCTCTCGCCGACGTACGACGCGCGCCCCCGGCGGGCGCGGAGGGCTGCGGTGCCTCGGGCGCCTTCGAGCGCCGCCTCCGCCACGCCCTTCGGGTCCGCGCCCGCCTCCAGGGCGTCCCGGGCCGGGACGAGCGCGTCGACCATGGTCCGGTCGCCGGGCTGCGCCTCCCCGACGCGCTGGATGGCGGCCAGCCCCTCCTGGACGCCCGTCCGCCACGCCTCGTGGTCGTCGTCCGGGTGGGCGG
This sequence comes from Streptomyces sp. NPDC058008, assembly GCF_042886395.1. NCBI lineage: Bacteria > Bacillati > Actinomycetota > Actinomycetes > Kitasatosporales > Streptomycetaceae > Streptomyces > Streptomyces sp. NPDC058008. The sequence continues at coordinate 129,984 of NZ_JBHVQX010000016.1, forward strand.
TGTGGGCCCGGGCGATCTCCTGGAACAGCAGCCCCATGAGCGGACCGCTGGTACCGCCGACCTCGTCGAGGAAGACCTCCGCGGCCACGTCGAAGGGCGGCTCGTCGGGCCGGTCCTCCAGGGCGGAGGTGACGAGGCCGAGCCCGTCGCGCAGGTTGTCGCCGAAGTCACCGTCGCCGGAGATCTGGTCGAGGGCGGTGAGCGCCGGGTGGGCGGTACGGGCCGCCCGGGCGAAGGCGGTCAGGACGAGCCGTGCGTCGCTGGTCATCGGGTGGACTCCGATACGGGGAAGGCCGGGGTGAGGGCGGGGGCGTGCCAGTAGGGGTGCCAGTCGTCGCGCAGGGCCGTGAGGGTGATCGAGAATCCGCTCATGTCCAGGGCGGGGACGAAGGTGCCGACCAGCCGGCCGGTCACGTCCAGACCGTGCTGCTCCAGCAGGCCGGTGACCCGGGAGTGGACGGCCTGAAGCTCCAGCAGGGTGGTCGCGCCGAGACCGTTCACCAGGAGCAGTACGGAGCCGGTGGTCGTCGGCAGGGTGTCGAGGAGCTGCCGTGTCATACGGTCGACGAGGGCTTCGAATCCGGGGTGCACCAGCGTGGAGACGGCGCGCTCGCCGTGGATGCCCACACCGTACTCGAGTGTTCCGTCGGGCAGCTCGAAGGCGTCGCCGCCCCCCGAGAACGACGTCTGGGCACGGGAGGCGACCGCGAGACTGCGTGAGGCCGCCGCGAACTCCTCCCCGAGGACGGCGAGTTCGTCGAGTCCGAGGCCGGTGTCCGCGGCGCCGCCCAGGAGCTTCTCCACCAGCACGGTGGCTCCCGTGCCGCGCCGCCCCGTCTCCGTCTCGGCGCTGTCGGTGGCGAGGTCGTCGTCGACCAGGACGCGGCGTACGGGGATGCCGTCGGCGCGCAGGCGCTCGGCCGCGATGCCGAAGTTGATGCGGTCGCCCGTGTAGTTCTTGACGATGTGCAGCACACCGTCCTCCCCGGCGGCGTCCCTGGACGCTTCGAGGATCTGCCGGTTGTGCGGGGAGGCGAAGATCCGTCCCGGGACGGCGGCGTCCAGCATGCCGGCACCGACGAATCCCGTGTGGAGGGGCTCGTGACCGGAACCGCCGCCGGAGACGAGTCCCACCCGGCGCCCGGGGTGCCGCTGCCGGGCGGCGACGTACAACGGGTCCTCGTTGAGCCGGAGCAGGCCGGGATGGGACAGCACCAGACCGCTCAGGGCGTGCTCGACGGCGTGGTCGGCGGGCAGGAACAGACGCTTCACGAAACCTGGGTCCTTTCGGGGCTTGCAGAGCTTTCGGGGTGGAGCGGGGCGGTCACCGCGCCGGGGGCGGCACCCGCCTCGCCCTGCCGGAGGCGGGTGGCCGCCAGGCCGGAGACGACAGCCACTCCGACGCAGTAAGCGATCAGCCAGGACCAGTGGCCGTCGCCGACGGCCAGGAGCGCCGTGCCGATGAGCGGGGAGAGCCCGCCGCCGAGGGTGGCGCCGATCTGCTGGGTGACCGAGAGGCCTGTATAGCGCACGTTGACCGGATAGAGGTTGGAGAACAGGGCACCCTGGGCTCCGTACATCGCCGCGTGCCCGATACCGAGTCCCAGGGTCATGCCCAGGGTGTATGCCCAGAAGTGGCCGGTCTGCATCAGCAGGAAGAAGGGCAGGGCGAGCACGGCCTGGAAGAGGGCGCCGGCGACGTACACCTTGCGGCGGCCCACCCGGTCGGAGAGGGAGCCGAAGAAGGGCAGGGTGAGGCACTCCACGGCGCAGGCGATCAGCACGGCCAGCAGTACCGGGCCCTTGGGCAGGTCGAGCTCGGTGGTGACGTAGGTGATCGCGACGACGTAGTAGATGTTGAACAGGCCGCTCTCGGCGATCTTGGCGAGCACGGAGAGGACGACGGTGCGGGTGCGGCGGGTGAGGACCTCCCGCACGGGCAGGCTGCGCACCTCGCGGTCCTGCCGCATCCGGACGAACTCGGGGCTCTCCGTGACGTGCAGCCGCATCCACACGCCGACGCCGACGAGGAGGACGCTGGCCAGGAAGGGCAGACGCCAGGCCCAGGAGTCGTACGCGCCCGGGGGGAGCACGTTGTCCAGCACGGTCACCAGGCCGACGGGGATGAGTACGCCGGCCGGGGTACCGATGTGGACCAGTGAGGTGAAGAACCCCTGCCGGGAGGGCGGGCTGTACTCCAGAGCCATGAGGACGCCGCCTCCGTACTCACCGCCCATGCCCAGGCCCTGGACCAGTCGGATGAGGACCAGCAGGAGGGGGGCGGCGATGCCGATGCTGTCGTAGGAGGGCAGCAGGCCGATCGCGAAGGTGCCCAGCCCCATCATCAGCATGGTCGTGATGAGGACGTTCTTGCGTCCGATGCGGTCGCCGAAGTGGCCGAAGATGATCCCTCCGAGCGGGCGGGCCGCGTAGCCGACGAAGTACGTGGCGAAGGCCGCGAGGGTGCCGACCAGCGGGGACGCGTCGGGGAAGAAGACCTTGTCGAAGACCAGGGCCGCAGTCGTCGCGTAGAGGGTGAAGTCGTAGTACTCGACGGTGGTGCCCAGCGCGCTTGCGGTCACGACTTTGCGCAGGGACGCCCGTGCTTCGGGCGTGGAGGCCGGTTCGGGCATGCTCGCTCCATTGCGATGGCGGCTCGGACGACGCGGCCGGCGCTCCCGACGGCTGCTGGCGGGTGCTCAGCGGTGTCCGGAAAGCGACGGTACCCCTGACGGGACCGCGTGCTAACATCTGATGCATCAGACATTACATTCGCAGTCTGGGCGCGGCAATACCCCTGGAGGACACGTGAAGGACATACAGCTCGGCGGGATGATCTCCACCGTGGTCACGCCGTTCGACGCGCAGGACGAGGTGGATCTGGACCTGCTGCGCGGCGAGGTGAAGTACCTGCTCGCCCAGGGCGTGACCGCCATCTGTGCCTGCGGGAGCACCGGCGAGGGGCAGACGCTCTCGCTGGAGGAGAGCGTGGCGATCTGCGAGGTCGTCGTCGACGAGGTCGCCGGCCGGGTCCCGGTGATCGGCGGGGTCATCCAGAACTCGACGGCCCAGGCCAAGCGCTACTCGCTCGCCCTGAAGGCGGCCGGGGTGGACGCGCTCCAGGTCACGCCCGTGCACTACGTCTTCGCACCCTCCCCCGAGGAGACCGTCGCGCACTACCGCGAGATCGGCGAGGCCGCGGACCTGCCGATCGTCCTCTACAACGTGGTCCCCTGGGCGCTGGTCCCGGTGGACACCCTGGAGATGCTGCGCGATGTCCCCCAGGTGGTCGCCGTGAAGCAGTCGGGTGGCGACATCCACCTTCTGGCGGACCTGCTGCACCGGCTGCGTGACCGGTTCACCGTGCTCGCCGCCCTGGACGACCTGCACTACCCGGCGTTCGTGATGGGCGCGCACGGCGCGCTGGCCGCCATCCCGACCGTCACGCCCCGGCTGAGCGTCGAGCTCTGGGACGCCGTGCAGGCCGGGGACCACGCCAAGGCCCTCGAACTGCACGAGCGGATCCTGACGGTGTGGCGGGCCATCGACGCCCCCAACCTGCCCGCGACGCTGAAGGCCGCCCTGGAGCTGCTGGGCAGGTCGCCGGGCCTGCCGCGCCGGCCGTTCGCGCCCGCTTCCGAGAGCGAGCGCGAACGCATCAGGACCGCTCTGCGAGCGGCTAACCTGATCGACTGAACACCTTTCCGTCGGGAACGTCACCGCGGCGATCGTCCGGGACGAGTCGTCCAGGAAGAGCAGAGAGAGAGTCATGGCCACCACGTCCGCCAGCGGCCGTCGCGGGAGCAACCCCCTGGTCGTGGAGTCGATCTCCGAACAGCTCCACTCGATCCTCTGCGAGCGGATCACCACGGGTGTGTACGCGCCCGGCTCCCGGCTCGACCCGCAGGCGATCGCCGCCGAGTTCGGCGTGTCGCGCACCCCGGTGCGCGACACGCTGGTGCGCCTGGAGCACGACCGGCTGGTCGAGACGCGCCCCAGGTCGGGGACCTTCGTGACCCGGCCGTCCCGTCAGGACGTCCACGAGGTGTGCCAGCTGCGCAAGGCACTCGAATGGCTCGCGACCGGCGTCGCCGCCGAGGCGATGCCGCTGGAGCAGATCACCGATCTGCGCGCGGAGGCCGTCACGGCGATGCGCGCCGCCGAACGGGGTGACTACGAACCGTTCTTCGCGAGTGACACCCGCATCCACCGCGAGATCATCGCGGCCACCGGCAACACCCGGCTGATCACCGCACGCGAGTCGGTCGAGCCGTTCGTCTACTGGCTGCGCGTCCTGGGCGCCACCGGCCCGCACCGGCTCGCCGGCTCCACCCGGCGGCACCTGGAGATCCTGGACGCCATGGCCACGCGTGACGTCGCGGGGGCGCAGGAGGCGGCGGCGCTGCACCTCGTCGAGGTCGAGGAGTGGACGCTGGCCGACATGGCCTCCCACTCCATCGTCACCTGAGCGTCCGAGGCCCGTCGCGGGCGAAGCGGGCGCCGGGGGCTCCGCCATCGGCCGATGGCACCCGGGCGGCGGCGTTCCACGACCGTGCCCGAGCTCGCGGCGGTTCCGGCGGGGTGCACCACGGATACGGCACACCGCGCCGGAGCCCACGACCGGGCCGACCGCCGAGGCGTACGGACCACCGGCGCGGAGGACCTCCGGGGCGGTCGGCAAGGAGCCACCGGGGGCTGCGGGACGGGGCCGATGACCGTCGCGGGGTGCCGGACGGCGTGCGGGGCCACCGGCGATGGTCGGTGCCCTCCGTGCGCGGGGGCGGGTGTCGCGGCCCGTTCCGTACCCTGGGTGCATGCGCATGCGCCCGACTCTGAGCTGGACCCCCACCGGGGACCCGTCGCCCGGCACGACGGATCTGGAGCCGGTCACCGAAGCGCTGGGCGCCGGCGGTGTGCTGGTGCTCAGCGGGGCGGGCATCTCCACCGAGTCGGGCATCCCCGACTACCGGGGCGAGGGCGGGAGCCTGAGCCGGCACACTCCGATGACCTACCAGGACTTCACCGCGGACGCCCACGCCCGGCGCCGGTACTGGGCGCGCAGCCACCTGGGCTGGCGTACCTTCGGCCGTGCCCGCCCCAACGCCGGGCACCGGGCCGTGGCCGCGTTCGGGCGCGGCCGGCTGCTCTCCGGGGTGATCACGCAGAACGTCGACGGCCTGCACCAGGCGGCCGGCAGCGAGGGCGTCGTGGAGCTCCACGGGAGCCTGGACCGGGTCGTGTGCCTTTCCTGCGGCGACTTCAGCCGGCGGCGGGAGCTCGCCCGGCGGCTGGAGGAGGCCAACCCGGGCTTCCGTCCGGTGGCCGCCGTGATCAACCCCGACGGCGACGCCGATCTCACCGACGAACAGGTCGGGGACTTCCGGGTGGTGCCCTGCACGGTCTGCGGCGGCATCCTCAAACCGGACGTGGTGTTCTTCGGTGAGGCCGTGCCCCCGCAGCGCGTGGAGCACTGCCGTGAGCTGGTCCGTGCGGCGTCGTCGCTGCTGGTCCTGGGTTCCTCGCTGACGGTGATGTCCGGGCTCCGGTTCGTCCGCCAGTCGGCCGAGGCGGGAAAGCCGGTGCTGATCGTGAACCGGGACGTGACCCGGGGCGACCGGCACGCCGTCACCCGCGTCGCGCTCCCGCTGGGCGCGGCCCTGGCCACCGTGGCGGGCCGGCTCGGCCTCGCCGTCGACGACGAGGCGTCAGCGCCCGGGTGAGACCGGGCGCGTTCGTCACCGGAAGACGCTCGCCGGCCACCTGACGGGGGCGCCCCCACGGCGCCGGGGACCCGGAGGCGTCGCGCGCACGTCCCGTCGGCCCGGCGGGCCGTGCACATGCCCGCTGTCCGGAGGCCGCCGCACACCTCCGCCGGGTCCGGGGGCCGCCGTGTGCACGCCCGCCGGTCGGTGAGCCACCACGGGTAAGCACGCGGGTCAGGGGGGCTCTGCACCCGCACCCGCGGTGCGGGACTCACCTCACCGACTCACCGACGGGGGATCGTGCCTGGCCCGGTGTTCGGCTGCGGCGATGCCCGGAAGGACGACGTCGCGATGGCTGATCTCGACCTCGCACCCGTGGAAGTGCTGCTCGGCGAACATGTGGGTGAGGAGCGGGCCTGTGGCCTCGCTCGCGTACGCCTTCCTCCGGTGGTCGCGGGAGATCCCGATGCCCGTCCTGGAGCGCCCCGCTCGGCTGCCGGTCTCCCCGACCGTCACGGTCCCCGCGAACGAGCGGTCGGCCGGCGCTCCACGACCAGCGCGGGAACACCTCACCGCCCGGGGGACGCGCGGCACGTTCGTCGGTCCGGATCCGGAAGCTCTCGTCGGAGCGCGGGGGCTCGACCGGATCGGCGTCGCGGGCGTCGGCGGTGTCCGGGCCAGGTCGCGGAAGCCCGTCCGGTCCCCGGGTTCGACGCCCCGGAGGCGCACCTTCCGCCCGGTCCACAGGTCACTCACGACACCTGCCCCTCCGGTCGGTCGCAGGCTCGTACGGCCCGGCGCCCCGCATGTCGCGCGGCGGCGAACGGCACGGAGGACGGTCGCCTTCCCGGCGGATCACCCGGTACGGGGACGGCTCCGGGCCGCGGACAGGATGCCGCCTTTTCACCGCAGGACGGCAAGGCGATGAACGCACCTCCTTTACGGTGTCGAAACCTCTGAAATACCTCAGATTTGTTTTCGCAAGGTAGGGCGCGCTGCCAGAATCGCAGGGTTCCTGATCATGCACCCGCCGAGCCATCGCCGGGTGCCTCCCCCCACGGGACCAGCGGGAACCGACCATCTCCCCCTCACAAAGGCGACCCCCCTCCATGAGTGACGGCGGCATCACAGCAGCCGGTCGGCTCGGCGCCGACACACCGGCGACGAGCTCCCCCCACGTGGACGCCGGCGACGCCGGTTACAAGAAGGACCTCAAGTCCCGCCACATCAACATGATCGCCATCGGCGGTGCGATCGGCACCGGGCTCTTCCTGGGCGCGGGCGGACGTCTCGCCGACGCCGGGCCCTCGCTCGCCATCGCCTACGCCGTCTGCGGCGTCTTCGCCTTCTTCGTCGTACGAGCCCTGGGTGAGCTGATCCTCTACCGCCCGTCGTCCGGGGCCTTCGTCTCCTACGCCCGTGAGTTCATGGGCGAGAAGGGGGCCTTCGCCGCCGGCTGGCTGTACTTCCTCAACTGGTCGACCACCGCTATCGCGGACATCACCGCGGCGGCGACGTACGCCCACTTCTGGGGCATGTTCAGCGACATCCCGCAGTGGATCCTCGCGCTGATCGCCCTGGCCGTGGTCCTCACGGCCAACCTCATCTCGGTGAAGTACTTCGGCGAGATGGAGTTCTGGTTCGCGATCATCAAGGTGGCGGCCCTCGTCGCCTTCATGCTGATCGGCATCTTCCTCGTCGTCACCCGGCATCCGGTGGACGGCCACACCCCGGGCCTGTCCACCGTCTCGGACACCGGTGTCTTCCCCCTCGGCACGCTTCCGATGCTGCTCGTGATCCAGGGGGTCGTGTTCGCCTACGCCTCCGTCGAGCTGTGCGGCGTCGCGGCCGGTGAGACCGAGAACCCCGAGAAGATCATGCCCCGCGCGATCAACTCCATCATGTGGCGGGTGGGACTGTTCTACGTCGGCTCGGTGGCCCTGCTCGCGCTGCTGCTGCCCTACACCGCGTATTCGGGGGACCAGAGCCCGTTCGTCACGGTCATGGACAAGCTCGGTGTGCCGGGTGCGGCCGGGGTCATGAACCTCGTGGTGCTGACCGCAGCCCTGTCGAGCCTGAACTCCGGCCTGTACTCCACCGGCCGCATCCTACGCTCCATGGCGCTGTCGGGATCGGCACCCCGCTTCACCGGCCTGATGAACAAGGGGCAGGTCCCCTACGGCGGCATCCTGCTGACCGCCGGCTTCGGGGTGCTGGGCGTCGGGCTGAACTACGTGGTGCCCGGCCAGGCGTTCGAGATCGTGCTGAACTTCGCGTCGATCGGGATCCTCGGGACCTGGGGCATGATCATGCTCTGTTCCCTGGTGTTCTGGTACCGCTCGCAGGACGGCCGGGTCACCAGGCCCGCCTACCGCCTGCCGTGGGCCCCGTACACCCAGATCGTCACCCTGGTGTTCCTCGTGGGCGTGGTGTTCCTCATGTGGTGGGGCGGCGGTGTCGGCCGGACGACCGTGATGCTCCTGCCGGTGATCGCGGCGGCACTGGTCGGCGGCTGGTTCCTCGTGCGCGGCCGGGTTCACGCGATGGCGCGGGCCCGGCAGGACGGCTGACCCCTCCCCCTCACGGGCCCGGAGACGGTTCCGTACGCCGGCCGACGTGTGCGGCCCCCGCCCGCGGGCGGGGGCCGCTCGCCCTGTGCGCCCGGTCGGCACCGTCGGCCGCCCGGGGCCGGGACCGCCTCCTACGCGTCGGCGCCGGGGACGAGTCCGTCGGCGACCAGGCCGGCGAGCACGGCCTCGCCCAGCGCGTGCACCGCGGACCGGGGACGGACCATCACGGTGAACTCCTTGATCCGGCCGTCCCCGTCGAACTGGAGCAGGTCGATCCCGTGGATCTCCTTTCCGTTCACCGTGGCCCGGAAGAGCAGGATCGCCGACGGGGCTTCGCCGCCGTCGGTGCTGGTCTCGGCCGTGCCCTCGAAGTCGCCGATGTAGCGGAAGCCCTCGAAGATCCGCAGCAGGACGCCGAAGAGCCCCAGCACCATGGGCTTCCCCTCGAAGGGTGTGAACTTCACCGGGCTGTACAGGCGGATGTCCTCGGTGAACAGGTCCTCCAGAGCGTCCGGTTCACCCTTCTCCACGGCGGCACGGAAGCGTTCAGCAGTGTCCATGACCTCTCCCCTTACTCAAGGATCTGACTATTCACTTTCTTGAGTATGATGCGATGACGGACGGGGAATGGGAAGGGGCTGCCTCGATGGCCTTGCGGCATGCGGTGCTGGCGGCGCTGCTGGACGGGGAGTACAGCGGTTACCAGCTGGCGAAGGCGTTCGACATCGGCGTGGCGAACTTCTGGCACGCGCTGCCTCAGCAGCTGTACGCCGAGCTGGCCAAGCTGGAGAGGGAAGGTCTGGTCGAGGGGCGGCAGGTGGTCCAGGAGACCCGGCCCAACAAACGCCTCTTCCAGGTCACCGACGCGGGCCGCGCCGAGCTGGAGACCTTCGCCGCGGCCGTCCCGAAACCCTCGTTCATCCGCGATGACCTGCTGGTCAAGGTGCAGGTCGCCGACCGTGTCGGGACGGCCGCCGTCATCGGGCAGCTCGAGGAGCGGGCGTCGGCGGCCGCCGCAAAGGCCGAGCTTCTGGGCAAGCTGCTGCGGCAGTTGCGGGGCGACGCGGACGAGGACGAGTTCCTCCGGCGGGGCGAGCGGATCGGCCCGTACCTCACCTGTCTGCGCGGCCTGGCCTTCGAGCGGGAGCACCACGACTGGTGCCTGAGGATCGCGGCCGTGCTCAGGGAGAGGCAGTCCGCAGATGCCGAACAGTGAGTACCTGCGCTACGTCGCCCTGGGCGACAGCCAGACCGAAGGCCTCGGTGACGGGGACGACGTCATCGGCCTGCGGGGCTTCGCCGACCGCTTCGCCGAGCACCTCGCGGCCGTCCACCCGGGGCTCGGGTACGCCAACCTGGCCGTACGGGGCCGTGTCACCGCGCAGGTCCGGGCCGAACAGCTGGGGCCCGCCCTGGCGCTGCGGCCCGACCTGGCCACCGTGGTCTCCGGGGTCAACGACCTGCTCCGGCCGCGCTTCGACGCCGAGGAGGTGGCAGGACACCTGGAGGTGATGTTCGCCGCGCTCACGTCGGCGGGGGCCCGTGTGGTCACGCTGACCTTCCCCGACGTGGGGAGGATCGTGCCCCTCGCCCGGCCGGTCAGGTCGCGTGTGTTCGCCCTCAACACCCGGATCCGCGCCGCGGCCGCCCGCCACGGCGTCACGGTCGCCGAAACCGGCCGGCACGCCGTCACCACCGATCCACGGCTGTGGAGCGCGGACCGGCTGCACGCGAGCCCCCTCGGCCACGAAAGGATCGCGGCGGCCCTCGCCCAGGCCGTCGCACTGCCGGGGAGCGATGCTTCCTGGACACTCCCCCTGCCACCGCGGAACGCTCCCACGGCCCGGCAGACCGCGGTGGCCGAACTGCGCTGGGCCGGAACCTTCCTCGGCCCCTGGCTCGTACGCCGCCTGCGGGCGCGGTCCTCCGGGGACGGGCGCGTCGCGAAACGCCCCCGGCTCCTGCCGGTGGCCGCCGCCGGGCCGGGCAGTCCGGACACCGGACAGCGGGAGTCCCCGTGAGGACGGGGCGCGCGCCGACCGGAGGCCCGGGCGGACGATGAGCCGGACGGCCCAGCCGACCGGCCGGCACGCACGGCCCCGCCCTGCTCCAGTGGTGGACTCCCTCCAAGTCCGGCGCGCCGACACTGTTCGGGTCGGGGCACCCTCTCCGGCGCCCGCGCGAGCAGACTGGCCGGGACGCGGCGTCTCCTGCGGTACCCGCGTCCGTGGACACATGGACCGGGTAAGGACACGACCTCATGACCGAACGTATCGTCAGCTCCCGCTCGCGCGGATTCCTCTTCCTCGACTCCCATCCGGTGGGCTGCGAACGCGCCGTGCGCGGCATGTGGGACGCCGTCCCCGCCCCGGGGCCCGCCGCCCCCGGCAAGGACGCGCCGGTCGCGCTGGTGATCGGCTCTTCCGCCGGGTACGGGCTGGCGGCCACGGTCGCGGGGCTGGCCCGTGCCGGGATCCGGGGCATCGGGGTGTCCTTCGAGAAGGCTCCCGGGCGCCGTACCGCGACGGCCGGCTGGTACCGGACCGCGGCCACCGCCGACCTCGCCCGGGACCACGGGCGGGACTTCGTGTTCGTCAACGGCGACGCGTTCTCGGACGCCGTGAAGGAGGAGGTCGCCGGCCTGGTGCGCGAGAGGTTCTCGGGGAAGCTCGACCACCTCGTGTACTCCGTCGCGGCCCCGCGCCGCACCGATCCCGACACCGGTGTCACCTACTCCTCGGTGCTCAAGCCGATCGGCGAGGCGCACCGCACCAAGACCCTCGTGTTCGACGACGGGGGCGCACCGGAGATCAGGACCGTCGAGACCGGTCCGGCCGCGGGCGACGACACCGAGCAGACGGTCGCCGTCATGGGCGGGGCGGACTGGGCGCGCTGGATCGATCACCTCTGCGCCCGCGATCTGCTGGCCGGGGGCTTCACCACGGTGGCCCTGTCGTACATCGGCTCTCCCCTGACCGGCGCCATGTACCGGCAGGGCACGATCGGTGCGGCCAAGGCGCATCTGGAGCGGACCGCCCGTGATCTGGACGACCGGCTCGCGAAGGAGGTCGGCGGGCGCGCGCTCACTTCTGTCAACGGGGCGGCCGTCACCCAGTCGAGCACCGCCATCCCCGGGATCGCCCTGTACGTCGGACTCCTGCGGAGCGTCCTCGGCGACGGGATGGTCCCTCCCGTCGCGCAGCTCACCCTCCTCTGGGACCAGCTCACCGGCCGGGCACCGCTGGACCTGGACGACGAGGGCCGGGTGCGCCTCGACACCTGGGAGCTGAGCCCCGCGGTCCAGGACGCGGTCGCCGAGCGCTGGCGGAGCGCCACCACCGGGACCATCGCCGGCCTCGCCGACCTCGACTGGTTCACCACGCAGGTGAGGCAGCTCTACGGCTTCGCCGTGCCCGGTGTCGACTACGCGGCTCCGGTCGAGACGGACGTCCCCTGGCCTGTCCACACCGCCTGACGCACCGGCACACCGGAGGCCGCCGCACCTCCTCGCACACCTCCTCACGCACCGGCGAGCTCCGGGAGGAGCGGCGGTGTCGGCGGCCGGCCCGGCGCCGGGTTCAGGCCGAGGCCCCCCTGGCGGGCAGGGCGTGTGCCAGGAGGTACTCGGTCGCCCGCGCGATGGCTTCGGTGGAGGTGCCGTGGACGGCCTCGGACTCCTCTTCCCGCTGGTCAGCGGCGGTGGCCGTGTACCACCAGGCGTCGGCGTCCGGATCGTGGTGGATGACCGCCGACCCTCCCGCGTACTGAAGCGGAAGGGACTGACCGGCCGTCCTCCTGGCCACCGCGTGGGGCCACTTGAGGCGGGCGGACTGACGCTTGATCCCGCCCCACGCCGCACCCAGCTGTGTGTAGCTGGCCCCGCCGCGACCGGCGACGGTGGCGGCGCTCTCGGCCAGCCGGTCGACGGACTGCCTGGCCTCGTACAGCGCCCGCAGCAGGGCCAGTTGCACATCCGGTGCAGCCATGAGCGCGGGATCGAAGGACCGGCCGGCGGCACGGTAGGCCTCGGCGCGGGTGGAGAGCCGTTCGGCCAGCGCGCGGACCGCGTCGAGCACCCTGTCGTCCATGGAGAACGCGTCGTCCCTGGTGGGTTCGTTCCAGGCGGGGTCCACCGGGGTCATGACGGTGGCCCAGAAGGTCTCGTCGTCCTTGCCGGGGGTAGGAATCGCTGTCACATCGTCCATGCGACAAACCTACCTGCCAAGTGCGGACCACGACAAGGAAAACTGTCATCCGGTCGACCGACACGTACTCCTGTCGTCGATCCGGCGTCCTGATACCGAGCCGCCCCTCCCCCGTCCCGGCGGAACCCGTCCGGGCGTACGGTCGTCCGGACCCCCGAAGCCGTCGGGGGCCGCTCATGATCGAAGGACGTGGCGGACACGGCGGGCCACCTGGTCCGGGCGGAGAGGGACGGAGGGGCACGACATGACCGAACACGGCACGGACCGCGGCTATCTGCTCGACAACCAGCAGTCGGAGGCGGGTGTCCGGTTCGGCGCGCTGGCCGAGCTGTTCGATCCCGTGACGTTCCGGCACATCGACAGGATCGGCATCGCGGAGGGCATGCGGTGCTGGGAGGTGGGGGCGGGCGGCCCTTCCGTTCCCGTGGGACTCGCCGAGCGGGTGGGGACAGCGGGGCGGGTGGTCTGCACCGACATCGACGTCTCCTGGGCCCGGGACGCCGCCTCCGATGTCGTCGAGGTGCTGCGCCATGACGTCGCGGCGGATCCGCCTCCGCCGGGCGGCTTCGACCTGGTGCACGCACGGCTTGTCCTCGTGCACGTCGTCGACCGGGCGGAGGCACTGCGCCGCATGGTCCAGGCGCTGCGACCGGGCGGCGTTCTCCTCCTGGAGGACGCCGATCCGGGACTCCAGCCCTTGCTGTGCCCGGACGAGTCGGGCGCCGAGCAGCGTCTGGCCAACCGCCTGCGCTCCGGGTTCCGTGAGCTCATGGCGGCCCGAGGTGCCGATCTGGCGTACGGTCGCACCCTGCCGCGGCTGCTGCGCGAAGCCGGGCTGCGCGGCGTGGAGGCCGACGCCTTCTTCCCGATCGCCTCGCCGGCCTGCACCGTCCTCGAAGCGGCGACCGTCCGGCAGATCAGGGGCCGCCTCGTGGCCGAGGGGATCGCGACCGACGAGGACATCGACCGTCACCTGTCGAACGTCGCCACCGGCCGACTCGACCTGGCGACGGCTCCCCTGGTCTCCGCCTGGGGACGCCGCCCCTAGCCGGCACGACGCGGTGAGGACGCGCGTACGGGCTCACTCCTCGACAGGCTGACCGGACTCCCCCGCCGACGAGGGCGCCGGTCGATCCGGCACCGGCACCGGACGCGCCGTCAGGCGCACACGTGCCGCTGCCCGGTGAACCGGATGCTCCCGGACCGGTGCGCGGGCGAACGGGCGGTGCGGGGGCGCACCGATCCGCGCGTACGCCGACGGGCGCGGCCTCCGACGGGGCCGCCGGGGGCCATGGCGGGCCTCGCCCGGCACGCACCGCCGGCCGCTGTCGTGGCGGACTTCCCCGCAGGGCTGCGGCACGAGGAGCGGGAGACCCCGCACCCACGCACCCTTTCCGCGCGGGGCCGGCTCACCGCTCCGGGGTGACCCGGGGCGGGGACTGAGGACCGGGGGGCCTCTCGCCGCCGAGCCAGGCCGCGAGGGCGTCCAGCGCTGCGGGAGCGATGCCGTGGCCCACCGGATCGAGGCGTGCGAGCGCCGCCGCTCCCGAGTCGGCCGTCAGGTACCGCCAGGTCCTGTCGAGGAGTTCACGGGGGATGACCCGGTCGCGTGTCCCGTGAGCCACGAAGACGGGCACTCCGGCGAGCCGCCCGGCCCCGGTGGGCACCCCCGCTTCGAAGGGAAGCGTGCCGTAGAGGACGGCCGCGCCCGAGTAGCGGGCGGGTTCGTCCAGCAGCAGCCCCCCAGCGAAAGCGGCTCCGCCGCTGAAGCCCACGAGGAAGACCTGGCGGCCCTGCGGGGCCACACCGTCCAGCCACTCCCGGAACCAGTCCATGGTGGCGCGGAGCGACTGCGGAACCGGGCGCCCGATCCCCCGGTTGGCGAACCAGGCGAAGCCCCCGTTCTCCGCGATCGGGGCCCGCACCGCCGCGTAGGAGAGAGAGCCGGGCAGGGCGTCGGCCAGCCCGATGATGTCCCCCTCGTGCGAACCCCGGCCGTGCAGCAGCACGACCAGCGGGCTCTCCGCGTCTCCGCGGGTCACGACGACGGGGGTGCCGAATCCGCTCATGACGTGCGCCCCGGAATTCCGCGGACGGTGGCGTTCATGATTCCGGTCCTTTCCCCGGACCGCGACGGGCGGCACTCGACGAACCGCCCGGCCCGGCGTGGGCACAGGGCGTGGAAGCCGGTGGCGGTCACGCGCGGATCAGCAGGACGAGACCGGCGAGCACCACCGCGAGCAGTACGGATGCCAGGCCGTAGACCAGGCGGTGCGCCCGCAGGCCGGGCAGGAAGCGGTCCACGGCGAGCCGGCCGGGCCCGGTGAGCGCCAGTCCGGCGGCCCCCGCGAGCAGCAGCAGCTCGTACTCCACACCTGCGGGGGCGAAGAATCCGCCGCCCCACTTGACGGCCAGCGCGTTGATCATGGTGCCGAGGACGGCGGCACCGGCCAGCGGCGTCAGCAGTCCGAGCACGAGGCCGATCCCGCCGAGCGTCTCGCTGAGGCCGGCGATCAGGGCCATCGTCCGCCCGGAGGGGTATCCGCTCATGGCGAAGAACTGCCCCGTGCCCTCGAGACCCCCGCCCCCGAACCAGCCGAACAGCTTCTGCGCACCGTGTGCGGCCACGGTCAGCCCGAGAACGACCCGGACGAGCAGCAGGCCCGCGTCGTAGGCGTGAGGTGAGGTGCCTTCGGAGACGCCGGTGGAAGAGGCGGTGGTGCGGGTCAGGACGGAAGTCATACGGCACGGATCCCTTCGGTGAACTTGAACTTTCAAGCGTGACCCCGAGCCTAACCGATGCGTGAAACTTCAAGAATCTGGCCGTCCCCTCCGGCTCACGGGATTCCCGGCCAGCTTTCTTACTCTGGAGTAACGTTCGTGTCCCGCACCGTCGTCCGAGCTCCTGGAGCCCCCATGGCACGCGTCCCGCGCTCATCCCTGCTGCTCGCCGGCTTCCTGGCCGCGTCCGGGGTCACACACTTCGCCGCCCCGAAGCCGTTCGACGCGATCGTCCCGCGTGTCCTCCCCGGCAGCCCCAGGGCCTGGACCCGGGCCAGCGGCGTCGTGGAGCTGGCACTCGCGGCGGGTCTCGCCGTGCCACGGACCCGCCGCCGCAGCGCGCAGGCCACCGCGCTCTTCTTCGTCGGCGTCTTCCCGGCGAACGTGAAGATGGCGTACGACTGGCGGACCCGCCCCGCATCGGCCAGGGCACTGGCCTACGGCCGGCTCCCCCTCCAGGTGCCGCTCTACCTGTGGGCCCGCCAGGCGGGCCGGCCCACGGCCGGCTGAGCACGGGAGCGAGTGCGTCCCGCCGGGGGTTCGCGACACCCCGGCAGCCGTCCTCGGAAGGGGCCGCCGGAAACCCGGCCGCCACGGACCGTGTGCGGGGCCGGATCGAGTACCGGGGTTCCCGGGCCGACAGCGGGTTCCGGGGTGCTCACCCACCGCGTCCCACCGACGGCCCCGGCGGGCCCCGGGTACGGCGGATGCCGTCGAGACCGGGTTCGCCGGCATCATGACGGTGACCAGGAACTTCGCTTCCACCGGCGACGGGAGCGAGGGGAGTGTCACCGCGACGGACGTCCCGCGCGGCAGCGGCCGGGCGGTCCACGGCGCGGGGATCCGCCCGGCGCCGGCCAGGCGCCGGGGTTCCGGCCGGGCGCCGGGGTTCCGGCCGGGCGCCGGGGTTCCGGCCGGGCCGCTCCGAGGGGTCGCGAGGCGGGCACCGGTGGCGCGGTCAGGCCTTGACGATCATGCTCTCGGCGCCGGAGATCCCCTTGTCCCACCAGTGCCCGTAGCGTCCGTAGACGGCGGGATCGCGGTCGGCGAGCAGCACCGACAGTTTCCCGGCCTCCTCGGCCAGGCCCTTCCAGGCAGTCTTGCCGAGCTTGTGGAAGGCGGTCAGTTCCAGTCCGCCGCCGACCGCGCGCCACACTCCGGCGACCTGCCCGTCGACGAGCAGACACGGCAGCATGTCGCCGTTGCGTCTCACGACCAGCGGCCGGTGGTCCGCCGGCATGACCCGGCCGGGGACGGCGTGGGCCAGCAGGGTGCTGTCCCACATCGGCAGCAGCCTGGGCGGAGCCGGGGTGTCCTCGGCGGGCACGGTGGCGTCCGCCAGGTCGTACAGGGCGGCGCGGCCGGGGCCCGTCACCCGCACCACCCGGTCGGCCAGCCCGTGCAGGGCCTTGGTGATCGCGGTGCGCGTCAGCAGGGTGAAGCGGGCGAAGTCCTGGGCCGACGCGGGGCCGAACGCCCGGAGATGAGCGAGCAGGAGCCGCTGGACCCCGGCTTCCGCCTCCTGCGACGCGTCCGTGGGCACCGCGGTGTCCTGGTAGGCGTTCCGGGAGGTGAACGACCACGGGCCGCCGGTCGGCACATGGCGCACCGGCGCGTAGGTGCGCAGCGCCCACCACAGACGGTGGGCGTGCTCACCGAACCGCTCCGTGAGTTCGCTCTCCACCTCGGCACCGGTGCGGGGCCGGGCCAGGAAGCGGGCGAGCTCCGGCAACAGGTCGTCGGCGTCGGCGGGAGACAGTCCCGTCGCGGTGAAGCGGCGGTCGTAGAGCCGGGACGCCCGCAGAGTGCTCAGCATGGCGGCACGGTAGGACGCGTGGTCCTCGGCGTGAACGGCGTGCAGCGTGATCCGCATGAGGGTCGCCTTCACGATCCGGCCGTCCGCGAACGCCGCGTCGAGGTCCTGGGGAGCGAAGTCCTGTACGCGGTTCCACAGGGCCAGGTACGGCGACGCGGGCGTCTGGGCCTGTAGGGCGCAGACCTGGCGCACCGCCTCCGTCACGCCGATGCGCCTGCGTTCGAGCAGGAACTGACGGTCCAGGGTGGCCAGGACGAGCTGCCGTGCGGTGAGAGCCATGGCGGCAGATCATGCCACCTCACGCATCGTGCCGGGCAGCAGTCCCCGCGCGTGGGCCGGTCGGGGACACCTGCCGTGTGAACTGCCCCCGGTGGCTGCGGGTTCCGGTCCTACGTGCTGAAGAGCACGCGCCGGAGCGTAGGTTTCGCCCATGGTGGACGGATGGCGGACGGACCGGATCGGAAGCGCTCTGCGCGGGGAGAACCCTGCGGTGATGCGCAGGTTGCGGGCGGGCTTCGCGGTGATCGGAGACGTGCAGTTCCTGCCGGGCTACTCGGTGCTCCTGGTGGACGACCCCCGGGTGCGGCGGCTGTCCGAACTCCCGGCGGAGAAGAGGCTGGCGTTCCTCTCCGACATGGACATGCTGGGTGAAGCGGTGGAGAACGCCTGCCGCCGCGTCGACCCGGCGTTCCGCAGGGTGAACCTGGAGATCCTGGGCAACGCGGACGCGTTCCTGCACGCCCATGTGTGGCCCCGCTTCGCCTGGGAACCCGCCGGTCTGGTGCAGCGTCCCGTCTGGCTGTATCCCCGTACGAACTGGTCGGACGAGCGGTACGCCCTGGCGGCCCGCCATGACGCCGTACGGGAGGCGATCGGCGGCGAACTCGACCGGCTCGGCGCGTCGGCCTGAGCGCGACCACGGCTGTCGGAGTACGGGCGGGCGAGGGCACGGCCCGTGTGCCGACTGGCTGTTCAGCTGCGGGGCCTGGCCATCCGTGCGTGCCGTGCGGCCTTCAGCGTCTCGGGCAGGAAGCGGTTCCTCAGCGCGGAGCGCCGGGTGGCCGCGTCGCCTCCGACGACTTCGGCCTGCCCCTTCATCAGGGCGAGGAAGCCCTGTCGTGCGACGTCCTTGCGGCTGTTCTTCCTCATGCCGGGGCCGAACGCCGTGTCGTTCATGCCGGCGCGGGCGTGAAAGTCGCTGTCGGTCGCGCCCGGCAGGAGCGCGGTGACGCTGACGCCGTACTCCTTGAGTTCTTCGCGCAAACCGAGCGCGAACATGCGGGTGAAGGCGCGGGAGGGCCCGTAGACCGTCTCGTACGGCGTGGGCAGGGTCGCGGAGAGGGAGGAGGTGATCAGGATCCGGCCCCGCCGGCCGGCCGCCATGTGCCGGGCGACGTACTTGGCCAGGTGGACCACGGAGGTGACGTTCAGGTCGATCAGGCGGAGTTCGTCGTCGAGATCGGTGGCGAGGAAGGACCCGCCGATGCTCCGTCCGGCGTTCAGCACCGCCGCGTCGAGGGGGCGGCCGGTCCGCTCCACCGCACGCCACACCGCCTCGACGCCGTCGGCGCGGGCGAGGTCCGCGCGTACGGGAACGACGTCACCGCCGTACCGGGCGAGGCCCCTGGCCGCTGCGTCGATCTTTCCGCTGCGTCCGGTCGCCACCAGGTCGAAGCCGTTGACGGCGAACAGCAGGGCCAGCTCGTAGCCGATGCCGGAGGAGGCTCCGGTCACCAGAACCAGGGGCCGGGGAGAGGCTGGACCGCTCACGGACTGCTCCGTTCCGTAGGGCCGGGACACGACCGGGGCCGAGTCCCGGCGCGCCGGGCTCCTTGCCGGGCCCGGGCGGAAGGGGCTCCGCCGCGCAGGCCGTGCCCTCCATGTTCCTCGGTCCGGGCGCTGCCGCGCGTCGGCGTGTTCCTCGGTCCGGGCGCGGCCGCGCGTCGGCGAGGGGCGACGGCCGGCGGACACGGCCGAGCCCGCCGGGCGGTCCCGCTGATCATCAGGCAGTGGGCGATCGGCACAGGAACTCCTTCGTGTACGCCGCGCGGGCGAAACGGCCGACGAGCCCGAGCCGGGGACGACGGCGCGGTACGGGACCGCCCCGCCGACGCCGGGCGCCTGAGCCGCCGCCGTCCCACGGGAGCGGCCGGGGTCTCCGTGCGTCCGGCATCAGCTCGCCGGTCCGGGCGCCCTGAGGACGGTGCCCCGGCTCCGGGAGGTGAGCGCTGTCGCCCGCGAGGAGGCCTTGTGCCTTTTCGGACTTCTGTCCGAAGGGAACATCGCGTCGGTCCGGGAGCTCGCGCGGCAGCACCGGTCCGCCGGCGCACCCCGGCCCGGCGGACCCCCTCGTACGAGGTGTGACGGCCACTCATGCTGTGCTCGGGTCGCGGCCCGGCCGGACGGCGCCGGCGTGCTGCCCGCCGAGCGCTGTTGCGAGCCCATCGCACCTGGTCACCGAGGGTATGACGGCCATAGCCGCAATGGGTTCCGTGTGCCACCGTGGCGGGCATGGAGGGGAATCAGCACGTCCACACACACGGCCACCACCACGAGCACGGACCCGCCCGCCCGGACGGCGAGCACCGGCACGGGTCCACCGGTTCCCGACCGAACCGGCTGCGTCACCGGCTCGCCCATCTGTTCACTCCGCACAGCCACGAGGCCGCGGACAAGATCGATCCGGCGTTGGAGACGTCCCGCGAGGGCATGCGCACCTTGTGGATCTCCCTGGCCGTCCTGGGGGTGGCCACCGTCGTACAGGCCGTGATCGTCGCCCTGTCCGGATCGGTGGCACTGCTCGGCGACACCGTCCACAACGCCGCCGACGCCCTGACCGCCATCCCGCTGGGCACGGCGTTCCTGCTGGGGCGCAGGCCGCCGAACCGCCGCTACACCTACGGCTACGGCCGCGCCGAAGACCTCGCGGGCATCCTGATCGTGGCCACCATCGGCGCCTCCGCCGTACTCGCCGCCTGGGTGGCTGTCGACCGCCTGCTCGATCCCCGGGACATCACCCATCTGTGGGCGGTCTCGGCCGCCGCCCTGACCGGATTCGCCGGCAACGAGTGGGTCGCGCGCTACCGCATCCGCACCGGGAAGAAGATCGGTTCCGCCGCCCTCGTCGCCGACGGACTGCACGCCCGCACCGACGGCTTCACCTCCCTCGCCGTGCTCCTCGGTTCCGGAGGCGCGGCGCTCGGGTGGCGGGCCGCGGACCCGGTCGTCGGGCTGCTCATCACCGTCGCGATCCTGTTCGTGCTCAAGGACGCGGCCCGCGAGGTCTACCGGCGGCTGATGGACTCCGTGGACCCCGCTCTCGTCACCACCGCCGAGGAGGCCCTGCGCGCGGTGGAGGGGGTACGGGACATCGGACCGGTACGGATGCGGTGGATCGGGCACGCGCTGCGGGCCGAGGTCGACATCGTCGTCGACGCCCGGCTGACGGTCGTCCGGGCCCATGAACTGGCGGTCGCTGCCGAACACGCCCTGATCCACGCCGTTCCGCGGCTGACCGCCGCGACCGTGCACGCCGACCACGGGCCCGCCGGCGCCGATCCTCACGCTGCCCTCGCGCACCACGGCAATCGGCCCGGGGCCGTGTCCTGACGGCCGGGGGAAGCACGCCACGACGATGATGCGGAGGGGTAGAACAGCCGTCGGGGGAAGACGAGGAGGTCCACCATGCAGGGACA
This sequence comes from Streptomyces sp. NPDC058008, assembly GCF_042886395.1. NCBI lineage: Bacteria > Bacillati > Actinomycetota > Actinomycetes > Kitasatosporales > Streptomycetaceae > Streptomyces > Streptomyces sp. NPDC058008. Next base: position 150,753 of record NZ_JBHVQX010000016.1, read on the forward strand.
GGGAGCCGGGCAGCGGCCCACGACCGAGCTCGACGCCCGCTACAGCTCCGCGCCCGGTACCCGCCCGGGTGCGGCGGACGTGACAGCCACCGAGTGGGGTGAGGCGCGGCAGCGCCTGGAGAGCGCCGAGATCTTCTGGGTGTCCACGGTGCGGTCCGACGGCCGGCCGCACGTCACACCGGTGATCGCCGTGTGGCACGCGGGAGCCGTGTACTTCTCCACCGGCCTGCGGGAGCAGAAGGCGAGAAACCTCGCCCATGACGGGCGCTGCGCGCTGACCACCGGGAACAACTCCCTCACCGAGGGACTGGACCTGGTGATCGAGGGCGAGGCGGAGCGGGTGACCGGTCCGGCGGCACTGGAGGAGGTGATCGCGGCGTACGAGGCGAAGTACGGGTCCCACATCACGTCGCCCGAAGGCACCTTCCACGGGATCGGCGACGCCTTCCGGAGGGGTGACGTGGCGGTGTTCGCGGTGGCTCCGGCGACGGCGTACGGCTTCGGCCGCGACGACGGGGTCTACAGCCACACGCGCTGGACGTTCTGACACCGGGCGGCCCCTACAACCGCGCACAGGAGGGCGGCGGCCCGCCCCCTCCGGCTCGCCGCTCGGGGCCGGAGGGGGCGGGAGTCCGTCAGCCGTCCGGTGCCGGGGCGGCCGTCGTGCGGGAGAAGGCCAACGCGAGCCGGTCGGCTTTCACGGTGACGCCCGCTTACGGGCGGGGCGGGGGCGAGGCGAGTTCCAGGCATGGTCATGTCCGCGGCAAGGACGCCAGGACGATGTGGAGTCCGGCCCGGGCGAAGTCCTCACCGAGGCGTTTACGGCGTCCGTCACCGAACGCGAGAAAGGACGCGCGCATGGCGGCGGCGCACCCGGGGCCCCGGCGGTCCGGGGCGAAGGTGTCGGGGCCGGGCGCTGTCCGCACGAGGGCGGGCGGCGGGGCGTTCATGGCGCCTGGCACACCTTGTGCGGGTGGCTGAATACGGCCCTGACACCCAGGAGCAGGCGCCTGGATGCCGCTCGCCGGTGATCCTTTGCGTCACATCGCGGATGGAGCCGCTGACCGTTCTTCACCCGGGCGAAGAACGGCCGGGACCACGGGTCACAGCGGGCCGCCCCGGACACCGCCGCGGTCGGCCGCTCCACCGGCATCGGCGCCGTCCCGGGCGCGTGACGCCTTGACGACGCACCCCCGGTTCCTGCCGGTCCGATCGCACCGCGTCTGCCGATCGCACGAAACCTGCCATCCGTTCGCATGCCGTCCGGCGCGCGACTCGCACAACTAAATCGAACAGACGTACTATCCAGAGGTGCCGACGTACGACTTCCCCCAAGACCTCCGCGACGCCCAGATCGCCCTCCACCGGACCCGCTCGGCCCTGGAGCACTGCGCGGCGCGCCTTCCCTGGTCAGCCGAGCCGATGGCCGGATGGCGCGCCGAGAAACAGGTGCACAGCGACTACCGGCCCGAGAAGGCGGACAGCCCCGGCCACACCCCCGAGCAGCGTGCCGAGCTGGCACGGCTCCGGAAGCAGGTGCTCGATCTCAGCATCACCGTGTCCACCCATCCGTACTGGACGACGGTGGACAGGAGCGACACCGTCGCCTGCCGCATGGCGCTCAAGCACGCCCATGAGACGGCACACGGGGACGGGGCGCCGTAGCCGTGCGCGGGTCCGGCGGGATATCCCGGCTCGAGAAGTGGCGGGCGACGCGCGAGTACCTCGCCTGGCAACTCCGGTACGCCGACCACCGGATCCGGGAACTCGAGGCCGAGGAACGGCGGGACCGGCACCGGCGGGAGCAGGCGCGGGTCGCACAGTCGTGGAAGGTCCAGCCGCAGCGCTCCAGTGCGAACGCCCTGCTGCACCGGGGAAGCTGCTCGCTGTACAGGAACGGCTCAGCGCTGTTGAGCCGCGAGGAAGCCGTCATCGCGCTCGCCGAGCCCGGCATCGACGCCTGCCAGATCTGCAATCCGCAGACCGGACTGCGGTGAGACGGGGCCCCGCCCTCCACGCGGGCGGGTACGCCGGGGTGGCGCACCCGGGCGCGGGAGCGGGTGGCACGCCCACGGGAGGGCCGAGGGGGCACGTGAGGGCGCGTGCACGCCGGGAGGATCAGACGCCCTCCTGCGCCGCGGCCCGTCGCCGGCGTTTGCCGAGGGGCGCCTGGGAGAGGTCCTCGGCACTGCTCCTGAGGTTCTTGTATCCGTAGCCGCGTTCCGTCAGCCAGGCCCTCGCCGCGCCCTCGGCGCGCTCGGCCGCTTCCAGGATGTCCTCCTCCTCGTCCCCGGAATCCTGGAAACGGAAGGTGAAGGCCGGACGGGCGGCCACGTCGTAACTGAGGTGCCCCTCAGGGGTGAAGGCGGCGTGCAGGACGTCGTGCTCCGCGGCGCGGGCCAGGAGTTCGGCCCGCTGACCGGCATCGAGCCCGTCGAAGACACCGCGGACCGTGATACGGAAGGTACGAGTACTCATCCCGCGACCCTAGCCAGCACGACCACAGCGGCTCCACCGCATTTCCGGCGGAGCGCGGGGCGGGGAACGGCCCCTGCCGCACGGACGGGCGGAGGCAGGGCACGGCGCGGTCACCCCACCGCGCCGGACGCGCCGGTCCCGGTACGTCCGGGGCGCGGCGTCCACTCCCCCGGAGTGGAGAGGGCACCGCGGGCGCGACACGGGCCGACTTGATAGGCAAGTGGGCGCTTGCCTATCGTAGGGTCGTGGCCGACGAACTTTTCAGAGCCTTGGCCGACCCCACCCGCCGCACCATTCTCGACGAGCTCGCGGAGAAGTCCGGACAGACCCTGTTCGAGATCTGCGCGCGGCTGAGCATGAGGCATCAGCTCGGCATCTCGCGCCAGGCGGTCTCCCAGCACCTCGCCGTACTGGAGGCCGCCGGACTCGTCGAGACCAGGCGGGAGGGCCGCTACAAGTTCCACGACCTGAACACGGCCCCGCTGCGGCGGATCACCGAGCGATGGCCCGCACCCGATGCATCCGGACCCGAGGAGAGCACCCCATGAAGATCCGTCTGACCAGCGTCTTCGTCGACGACCAGGCCAAGGCCCTGCGCTTCTACACCGAGATCCTCGGCTTCGAGAAGAAGCACGACGTCCCGGTGGGCGAGAAGGACCGCTGGCTGACCGTCGTCTCCGCCGAGGAACCGGGCGGCACCGAACTCCTCCTGGAACCCGCCGGTCACCCGATCGTCGCCACCTACCGCGACACGCTCGTCAAGGACGGCATCCCGCTCGCGCAGTTCGCCGTGGACGACGTCAAGGCGGAGTACGAGCGCCTGCGCGCCCTCGGGGTCCGCTTCACCCAGGAGCCGCTGGAGATGGGCCCCGTCACGACCGCCGTCTTCGACGACACCTGCGGCAACCTCATCCAGATCGCGACACCGCCGCGGTAGGGGGGTCCGGACCGCTCCCCTCGGCTCACCGCCCGGACCGGCGCGGGGTGTCGCCGTGGATGACCGCCAGGGCGTGTTCGCGTGCGCGCTCGCCCAGGATGCCGTCCAGCGTGTCGAAGAGCGCACCCGCGGTGCTCCCGTTCCAGTCGGGCGGGAGCAGCGCGAGGGGGATGCCCGGGTCCCGGTACGGCAGCCTGCGCCACTCGGTGAGCATGGGGACGTAGGCCCGGAAGGCCTCCCCCGGAGTGGCCCGGAGCCAGGAGGAGGGATCGGCGGGCGGACCGTAGCGGCGCAGGAAGTCCGTGTACAGCGCGGCGAGTTCGTCGAGGTCCCACCAGGTGCTGACCTTGGCCCGGAGGTCGCCGAAGGCGAGGTGGTCGGCGCGGAAGATGTCGGCGTAACCGGAGAGTTCACGGCGTTCCAGCGTGCGCCGCGCTTCCGTGGCCAGGTTTCCCGGGGCGATCCAGACTCCCGGCGCGGCGGTGCCGAACCCGAGCCGTGTCAGGATCGTCCGGAGTTCGTGCCGCTTGCCCCGCTCGGTCTCGGGTACGGAGAAGACGACGAGGATCCAGCCGTCCTCGGCCGTGGCCCGGGCGCGCTCGAAGATCCGTACGTCGCCTTCGGCGAGGGTGCCCAGCGTGGAGTCTGCGAGGGAGTATCCCGCCCTTCCCTCGTGACGCACGCCGTCCAGGATCCCCCGGCGCTTCATACGGGACACCGAGGACCGCACGGCGGGGGCCTCCACACCGAGGTCGGACATGAGCCTGACCAGGGACGCCACGGAGAGCCAGTTCGCCTCACCGCGCGCGTACAGTCCGAAGAGGGTCGTGATCAGTGGACCGTGACGGGTGTCGCGGTGCGCCGCGCCGGGGGTCCTGGACGGGGTTGCCGCCGTCATGTCCGCACCATCGTCGTCCCCGTAGCCGAGCCGTTCACGAATCCCCCAGCGTAGGGGATCCCGTGAGCGGCCCGGCCGGGGAGTCCGCCTCCTGCGGGAGCGTGCGCCGGGCGCGCGTCGCGCGGGTGCGCGGGGCCGCCGGGCGGCGCGGGCCGCCGGGCCCGAGGGACCGGAATCCGGAGGGCCGCGCAGCCCGTCGCGCCCGCCCGGGAGTGCTCACCAAGGGCCTCAGGTACCGGCCGGCTGCTTCACCGCCGGGGTGTCCGCGCCGGGCTCGGCGGAGGGCTCGGCCTCGGGCCGGAAGGCGATCTCCCCGTCGAGGACCTTGCGCATCCGGTCCTTGTCGAGGGCGCCCTCCCACGTGGACACCACGATGACGGCGACGCAGTTCCCCAGGAGGTTGGTCGCCACACGCATCGTGTCCATGATGCGGTCCACCCCGAGGAGGAGCGCCACCGCGCCTGCGGGGATCACCCCGAGCGCGGACGCGGTGGCGGAGAGGGCGAGGAAGGCCGAACCGGGCACACCGGCCATCCCCTTGCTCGTCAGCATCAGCACGACGACGACGGTGATCTGCTGCCCGAGCGTCAGGTCGACCCCGACGGCCTGGGCGATGAAGAGGGTGCCGACGGACAGGTAGATCGACGCGCCGTCGAGATTGAAGGAGTACCCGGTCGGAAGGACGAGTCCGACGGCGTCCTCGCGGCAGCCGGCCTGCCGGAGCTTCTGCATCATGCGCGGCATCACCGCCTCGCTGGAGGCGGTACCCAGGGCGAGCAGCATCTCCTCGCGCGTGTAGCGGACGAACTTCCACAGGCTGACGCCCGTGAACGCCTTCAGGGCCACGCCGAGGAGGACGAGGAACACGAGTGCCACGGCGTAGCAGACCGCGATGAGCTTGCCGTACGTCGAGAGCGCGCCGAGACCGTACTCCCCCACCAGGTGGGCGGTGGCACCGAACACCGCCAGGGGAGCCAGCCGCATGATGAAGCCGACGACGGCGAAGACGACCTCCTGGACCTGTTCGATGGCGGGGAGGACGGCCGGCACCTTGGACTGGCCCAGGTGCAGCAGGGCCGCGCCCACCAGACAGGCGAGGACGAGTACCTGGAGCAGGGAGTTCTCCGCGAAGGCGCCGACGGCGCTGTCCGGGAGCGAGTGGAGGATGAACTCCGAGGTGGAGGGCAGCGAGCCGCCGCCGGTCTTCTCGTCCACGGCGGACGCGTCCAGCGACGCCGGGTCGACGTTCATCCCGCTGCCCGGTTGGACCAGGTTGCCCGCCAGGAGGCCCGCGGCGAGGGCGAGGGTCGTGGCGACCTCGAACCAGATGAGCGCCTTGATGCCGATGCGGCCGAAGGCCTTCAGGTCTCCGGCCTTGGCGATGCCCGCGATCACCACGCAGAACACCAGCGGCGCGATCATGGCTTTGATCAGCCGGACGAAACCGTCGCCGAGGGGCTGTACGGAGGATCCCAGCTGCGGCCAGAGCCGTCCGACGACGACTCCCAGCACGAGGGCGAGAGCGACTTGCGCGAACAGTGAGGTGCGGAGGAAACGGGCGGTACGTCGGGCCAGTGACGGGCTGGCGTCCGGCATGAGCACTCTCCAATGAACTTTCCACGATACGGAAACATTCTTCCGTCGGCTGCCCGCCACTATGACCGCTCGTTCTGTTCAGTGGAAGATGCCTGCGAAGGCGGAGATCTACTTTGGCGGTATCTACAACAAGCCGCCGCGGGTGGTCATTCGGCTGCCGCCGCAGGCCCGGTGACCGGGTGGTGCCCGCCTGGCCGGGTCCCGCCCCGGCCCTCGGGGCGGGGTCCCGCCGCGTTCCGCCGGCGGCCCCGTGGCCCTCTCGGCACACGGGCCGGGACACGAGGAACCCGCGGGCGGCGCCGCTGGATGACGCGGTGCCGCCCGCGGGTTCCGGGCGGCGTGGTCCGCCGGGCCCGCCGCTTCCGGTCAGGGGGTGACGAGGACCTTGAGCGCCTCGCGCCGGTCCATGGCCCGGTATCCCTCGGGCGTCTGCTCCAGGGGCACGGTGCGGTCGAAGACCCGGCCCGGTTCGACGGTGCCGTCCAGGACGGCGGGGAGCAGTTCCTCGATGTACGCGCGAACCGGCGCGGGGCCACCGGTGAGGGTGACGTTGGGGCCGAAGAGGCTGCCGAAGCCGACGGGGGCGTCCTCGTACTGGGGGACTCCGACGCGGCTGATCACTCCGCCGGGCCGTACGGCACCGAGGGCCATCTCGTAGGCGGGCATGTGCCCGACGGCTTCCAGCACCGCGCGGGTACCGTGTCCGCCGGTCAGGTCGCGGACCTTCGCGATGCCCTCCTCGCCGCGTTCGGCGATCACGTCGGTGGCGCCGAAGAAACGGCCCAGGTCGGTGCGGGCCCTGTGCCGGCCCATGAGGATGACGCGTTCCGCGCCGAGCTGCCTGGCCGAGAGGACGGCGAGCAGTCCGACGGCACCGTCGCCGATGACGGTGACGGAGTCACCGGGACGCACGCGTGCCTGGTGGGCGGCGTGATAGCCGGTGCCGTAGACGTCCGCCAGGGTGAGCAGGGACGGCAGCAGCGCGGTACCGGCGTCCTTGGGGAGCTTGACCAGGGTGCCCTGCGCCTGGGGGACGCGGACGGCTTCGGCCTGGGCACCGCCGACCCCTGCGGCGAAGAAGCCGCCGTTGGGGCAGGACGTGTGCAGGCCCTCGCGGCAGAACTCACAGGTGTTGTCGGCGAAGGCGAACGGTGCGACCACCAGGTCACCCCGCTTCAGACCGGAGACCTCGGAGCCGAGCTCCTCGACGGTGCCGAGGAACTCGTGGCCCATGGGCACGGGTCCGTCGGCGGCGTCCATCGTGTGGAACGGGTGCAGGTCGCTGCCGCAGACGCAGGAGCGGACGACGCGCACGACGGCGTCGGTCGGCCGCTCGATGACCGGGTCGGGGGCGTCCTGGACGCGGACGTCGCCCGCTTCGTACATGAAGGTGGCCCGCATGGGGACAACTCGCTTTCTTGTCGGGTTGGATGCTGGTGCCCGTCCGCTGTGGCGCGCACGGACGGCGGGTACGGGAACCGCTCGGTGCCGGGTGCCGGAGGGCGTCTCGGTGCGGGACGCGTGGGAGCGCGTGGCCGCCGGTCGCTCCCGGGCGGACCCCGGCTTCCGGGACCGGCGAGCGCTCCGCCGTCCGGTACCGGAGAGGCGCACGGGGGTCAGGGCACCCTGAGGATGATCTTTCCGCGCCCCTGGTGGCCACGGAGCCGGGCCGCGGCCTCGGCCGCGGTGTCGAAGGAGAACGCGGCGTCGATCAGGGGCCGCACACGCCCCTCGGCGACCGCGGGCAGCAGTTGCTCGGCGGCCGCCGCGAGGACGCCGCCGAGCTCCGCGGCCCGCGTGAAGCCGAAGGACACGCCGTACAGGCGCAGATGACGGTGGGCCAGTGCGTCCAGGTCGACGGTGGAGGCGGCCCGGTCGAGGCGGCCGACGCTGACGACGGCGCCGTCGGTGCGGGTGGCGGGCAGACAGCCCGCGAAGGTCCGGCCGCCGACGTGGTCGAGGGCGACGTGGACACCCTGACCGCCGGTGGCGGCGAGCACCGTCCGGGTCATGTCCTGCCCGCCGTCGCCCGTGACGACGACGGTGTGGGCTCCCGCGTCCTGGAGGAGGCCCGCCCTGGCCTGGTCACGGGTGGTGGCGATGACGGACGCGGCACCCAGGGCACGGGCGATCCGCACACCGATCAGCCCGATGCCCGAGGTGGCGCCGGTGATCAGCACCGACTGTCCCGCCCGGAAACCGGCCACGGCGAGGGCCCCGTACTCGGTGAGCAGCCCGGTCGGCAGGGCACACGCCTCCTCGTCGCCCAGCACGTCGGGGACGCGTACGACGTGCCGGTGATCGGCCGCCACGTACTGGGCGAAGCTGCCCGGTGCGGTGCCCATCACGCGACTGCCGACAGCGGGCGCGCCGGCCCCTTCACCGACGGCCGTGACCTCACCGGCGAACTCGAAGCCGGCCCGGTACTCCTCACCCGTGCCGCAGGCCGTGGGATCGGCCGCGGCCAGCATCACGGCGTCCGCGTGGTTGAGCGCCACCGCGCGGGCACGCACCACCACCTGTCCGGGGCGTGGTTCCGGTACGGGGACCTGACGCGGTGTCCAGTCAGGGCCGCTGCCGCCGGACAGGGCGGTCATCGTGGCGGGCATGAGGGGTCTCCCTTCGTGTGCGGGTTCAGCGGCTGCGGGTGCGCGCGGCGGCGTACTGCTCCTCGGTGACCTTCTCCAGCCACGTGGTCTCGGGGCGGTCGTCGCCGGGAGCGGGGGCCTCCCACAGCGCCAGGTGCTCCATGAAGCGGTCCCCCGTGGCGCCGTGCCAGTGCTCCTCGCCGGGCGGGCAGGTGACCGTCTCACCGGGGAGGGCTTCCAGCACGGTGCCGTCACGGGTGCCGATCAGGGCGGTACCGGCCACCACGTGCAGGGTCTGGCCCACCGCGTGGTGGTGCCAGGCGGTGTGCGCTCCCGGGGAGAAGCGGACCATGTTGGCCCGCATCCGGGAGGGTTCGGTGCCGGCGTACAGGGCGTCGAACCACACGTCTCCGCTGAACCAGTCCTCCGGCCCCTTCGCCGTGGCCTGCTGTGTCACGAACTTCATCTCTCGCTGTTCCTCTCGTCTCGGCCAGGGGTGCGCCGTGCGCGGCGCACGGTCGTCCGGGTCCCGGCCTCAGTGCCCCGGCGGGGTGGCGGTCTGCTTGAGGCGGCCCAGCGCGTCCATGGCGTTGGGCCAGCCCGCGTAGAAGGCGAGGTGGGTCAGCGCCTCGGCCAGCTCGTCGCGGCTCAGCCCGTTGTCCAGGGCCAGCCCCAGGTGGAAGGTGAGCTGCTCACCCCGGTACAGGGCGGCCAGCGCCGCCACCGTGACCAGGCTGCGGTCCCGCGGGGAGAGCCCCGGGCGCTTCCACACGTCGCCGAAGAGGACCTCGTCGGTGAGCTCCGCCATCTTCGGCGCCACGTCTCCCAGCGCCTTCTGCGCGGGCGATTCCTTTTCCGTCACGATGAATTCCTCCGGTTCCGCGCTTCGGCCGGTCGACCGAATTCCTGGATCTCTTCTTCCTGTCTGCTGCCCAGCGTCGCACCCTTGCGGAGCACTGTGCAGAGGAGATTTTCGTCCTGGGAGGAGAACATCCTGGGAGGGATTCCTCCCCCTCACAGGAAGCGCGCCCGCTGTCACACTGGGGGCATGAGTCCGACACCGCATCTCAACGAGCTGGGCGAGTTCCTCAAAGCACGCAGGGCCGAGCTCAGCCCCCGGGCCGCGGGCCTTCCCGACAGCTCCGGCCACCGCCGGGTCTCCGGCCTGCGCAGGGAGGAGGTGGCCCGGCTCGCGGCGATCTCCACGGACTACTACACCAGGCTGGAGCAGGGCCGCATGCCCGCGTCGGCACCCGTGCTGGAGGCGGTCGCCCAGGCACTGCTCCTCGACGGCGACCAGCGGCGCTATCTCTTCGGTCTCGCGGGGAAGGAGACCTCCAGGCCCCGTCGCCGCACCCGGCAGAGGGTTCAGCCGCAATTGCGCAGGGTTCTGGACGATCTCACGGCGACGCCCGCCGTCGTGATGGGCCGCAGAATGGACGTCATCGCCTGGAATCCGCTCGCGTCGGCATTGGTCACCGATTTCTCAGCCGTTCCGGAAAAGCACCGCAATTACGTGCGCATCCTGTTCACCGACCCCGCGATGCGCACGCTGTACGCCGACTGGAAAGGCGTCGCCCGCACCAGTGTCGCGCAATTGCGCATGGAGGCGGCCAAGTATCCGGACGACCCCCGGCTGACCGCCCTGGTCGGTGAGCTCTCGGTCCAGGACGCGGACTTCCGCCAGTGGTGGGCCGCGCACCACGTGGCGACGCTGAGCGTCGGCACGAAGGTCCTCCACCACCCGGTCGCCGGCGAGCTCTCCCTGGACTGGGACACCCTGACCGCCAGCACCGATCCGGACCAGCAACTGGTCGTCTGGACCGCCGAGGCCGGCTCCCCCACCCACGACGGACTGCGCGTCCTGGCGTCCTGGGCAGCCGGCCGGCACCTCGCGGATACTCCGTCCGAGTGAGGGCGCAGCGGTTCAGGGGGTGGTCAGTTCACCCGTGCGCAGGGCGGAGGTGACCCCACCGTCCATGAGCAGGTCGGCGCCCGTGATGAAGTCGGCCTGCCGGCCCAGGGGGAAGGCGGCCGCTTCCGCCACCTCGTCGGGCGTGCCGAAGCGGCCGGCCGCCGACACCTCGCGCACGTGGTCGAACCAGTCGCTGCGGGGCCCGGACAGTTCGTCCCGGGCCAGCGGTGTGATGATGACGCCGGGACTGACCGCGTTGAGGCGGGCGCCGCGCTTGCCCCACGCGGCGGCGGCGGTCTGCACCCGCAGCGAGTTGGCCCGCTTGGACAGTGCGTAGGCGTGGACCGTGGAACCGATCCGGCCGGGCTGGAGAAACGGCAGGGCCAGCAGCTCGTCGGTGCGGACCGTGGCGAGGGCCCGCTCGGTCTCCGGGGCGTACGGGCTCTCCCGGTGCCCGGCCATGCTGGCGACGACCAGACCGGCCCCTCCGGGGGCGACGACACGGGCGAAGGCGTCGAGGACCATCGCGGTGCCGAGGAGGTCGACGTGCAGGATGCGCTCGACCGGTGCCTGGGTGGGTGAGACGCCCGCGGTGTGCACCACCTGTGCGACGGGGCCCAGGGCGGCGGCTGCGTCGGCCAGCGCCTCGACGGCCGCGTGGTCGGAGACGTCCGTGACACGGGTGATGACCTCGTGGCCCTCGCCCCGCAGGCGTTCGGCGGCGGCCGTGGCCGCCTCGTCGCTGTGGTCGGCGAGCAGCACGGTGCGGCCCGCCCCGACGCGGCGTGCGATGGCCAGGCCGATGCTTCCGGAGCCGATGACGACCGCCACGTCCCTGGGCCGTTCCACTGCGTCGTTCATGTCGGGATCCTCCTGGTGTCCGTGTGTCCCGGACCGGGTGCGCGGCAGTGATCCGCCCCCGGCCGGGCGTGCGGTCCCGTCGTCACGGGGTGATCCGCCCCGGCCGGGCGTGCGGTCCCGGCGTCACGGGGCGATCCGCCCCGGCCGGGCGTGCGATCCCGTCGTCACGGGGTGATCAGGACCTTCAGCGCCTCGCGGTCGTTCATCGCCCGGTAGCCCTCGGCGATGTCCTCCAGGCCGAGCGTGCGGTCGAAGACGCGGCCGGGCGTGATCGAGCCGTCGAGGATGTGGGGCATCAGCTCCTCGATGTAGGCGCGCGCGGGGGCGACCCCGCCGGTGAGGGTGATGTTGCGCAGGAAGTCGCCGAAGCCGAAGGGCACGTCGGTGAACTGGGGCGCGCCGACGCGGCTGATGGTGCCGCCGGCACGGACCACACCGAAACTCTGGACCAGCGCGTCCTGGAGGCCCACGCATTCGAGGACCTTGTGGGTGCCCTCGCCGCCGGTCAGGTCGTGGACCCGGGCGACGCCCTCCTCCCCGCGCTCGGCCACCACGTCGGTGGCGCCGAATTCGCGCCCCAGGTCGGTGCGCCGGGTGTGCCGGCCCATCAGGATGATCCGGTCGGCGCCCCGGAGCCGGGCCGAGATCACGGCTGCCAGGCCCACGGCGCCGTCGCCGACGACGGTGACGCTGTCGCCGCGTCGGACGCCGGCGGTGCGGGCCGCGTGGTAGCCGGTGCACAGGACGTCGGAGAGGGTGAGCAGGTCCGGCAGCAGTGCGGAGTCCTCCCCCACCGGCAGTCGGACCAGGGTGCCGTCGGCGTACGGGATCCTGGCCGCCTCCCCCTGGCCGCCGTCGACCCCGTCCACGCCCCACGGTCCGCCGTGCACGCAGGAGGTCTGGAGTCCCTCCCGGCAGTACACGCAGGTGTTGTCGGAGTAGACGAACGGCGCCACGACGACGTCGCCGCGCTCGAACCCCCGTACGTCGGAGCCCGTCTCCTCCACGACTCCGAGGAACTCGTGTCCCATGTGGCGGGGCCGGTCGGTGGGCGGCAGCGACTTGTAGGGCCACAGGTCGCTGCCGCAGACGCAGGACAGCACGATCCGTACGATCGCGTCGGTGGGGTTCTGGATCCTGGGGTCGGCGACGTTCTCGACGCGCACGTCGTCGGCGGCGTACAGCAGGGTGGCTCGCACGGGTGGAACTCCTCGGTCGGTGAAGGGGTGGCGGTGGTGTCGTCAGCGGTGTGCGGACCCGCGCGTCAGCGCGGTTCCAGCCGGAGGGTCGATGCGCGGGCCCGGTCGGTCAGGACGTGCTGGACGATGTCGGGGTAGCGCCCGTACTTGTCGCGGTAGGCGGCGTCCACCCGCGTGTACACACCGGGGTCCGCCTCACGGAAGGCCACCTCCTGCCGTACGCCGCCGGCTTCGACGCGGCCCTGGTGACGGGATCGCGTCCCGCGGTACCAGGGACCGTCGGTGCCTTTGACCGAGCGGACGTAGAGCTGGTCGCCGGCGCGCACCACCCACATGGTCACCGGGTCGCGGAGGCTGCCGTCGCCGCGTTCGGACCGCAGGGCCAGTTCCTCGGCGCCGCCGATCTGCTCCAGGTCGGAGCCGTTCCAGGTCTTCATGGTCTTTCCTTCCGGACAGCGGGCGGGGGCGGAGGGCCGCCACCGGGCCGACGACGGCACCCGGGCGCCGGGCGCTCAGGCGTTGAGGCGTTCAGGCGTTCAGAGGGGCTTTGCCGAGCCGGCCCACGATGGCCGGGTCGCGGTGGTCGAAGAACTGCGACGACCCGGTGTCCAGGGCGGCGATGTCCGCCATCTGACCGTCGGTGAGCGCGAAGTCGAAGACCTGGATGTTCTCCGCCATGCGCTCGACACGCACCGACTTGGGGATGACGACGACATCGCGCTGGATGAGCCAGCGCAGGACGACCTGCGCCACGGACCTGCCGTGCGCGGCGGCGATCCGGGTGAGTACCGGGTGGGTGAAGAGGTTGTTGCGGCCCTCGGCGAACGGGCCCCACGACTCGATCTGGACGCCTCGCTCGCGCATCACGTCCTGGTCGGCCGTGCGCTGGTGGAAGGGGTGGGTCTCGATCTGGTTGACCGCGGGCGTGACCTCGTTGTGGTCGATGAGGTCCACGAGCCGGTCGGCGTGGAAGTTCGAGACCCCGATGGCCCGCACGAGGCCTTCCCCGTGCAGCCTCTCCATGGCACGCCAGGAGCCGTACACGTCGCCGTAGGGCTGGTGGATCAGGTACAGGTCGAGCGAGTCCAGGCCGAGTTTGCGCAGCGAGGTGTCGAAGGCGCGCCTGGCCTTGTCCTCACCGGCGTCGGAGACCCAGAGCTTGGTGGTGACGAAGAGGTCCTGGCGCGGGACGCCGCTGTTCCTGATGGCGCGGCCCACGGCCTCCTCGTTCCCGTAGGCGGCCGCTGTGTCGAGGGAGCGGTAGCCGGTGGCGAGGGCGTCGCCGACGGCCTGTTCGGTCTGCTCGGGCGGGATCTGGTAGACGCCGAAGCCGAGGATCGGCATCGCTACGCCGTTGTTGAGGGTGACGGTCCGCATGGGGGCTTCCTTACGTTCGGTGTCCGTGGGGCGGGTGTCAGCGTTCGGGCGTCTGCCGCGTGACTCCGGACGGGTCTCGCCGGCCGCGCCGGGCAGCCTGTCCAGGGGCTCGATCTGCTCGGCGGTCGGCCTGATCCGGTCGGCCGCGGTGTTCCCTCCGACCCGGCCGACCCGCTCGGCGCCCGGGACGGGGCCGATGTGGTCACCCCGGGCGAGCGGCCACGCCGGGGCGGCCCGCGCCGCGGTCGCGCCGGCTTCCTCCGCAAGGGCCTGGACCGCGGCCGGCGACGCGCGGGGGGCGACGGAGGTGTTCGCCGGTGAAGCGCGGAGCGCCATGCCGGAAGCGCCCTCGGCGAGGCCGTCGCCGGCTCCGCCTGGTCGCGGCGTCCCTTCGGGGCCCCGCCGTCGAGTTCGTCGTCGGTGCGGGGGCCGTGGGCCTCCGCCGTGTCGATCAGGGTGACGTCCGGCTCCACGGCGCGGTGCGGGGTCCGGACGGACTCCGCCTGGCCGGTCCCGGAGTCGGTGCGGCCGTGCGGCATCCCCGTCGCCCCCGGGCGGACCCACGAGACGTCCGGGCCGCCCGGCTCGATGTACCGCATCGCTCGTCACCTCTCCTCCTCGGCCCCTGCCGGGCCGCGCGCACCGGTGTCCTTCGGCCCGCGCCCTTCCAGCCTGCGGCCGTATGCCGAGGACAGCCAGGCCGGGACGTGCGGGGGACCGGCCGGCGGGGGTGTGACAGGGCCCCCCTGGCCGGGCGTGTCACGGCGGGGGCGGGGAGACACTGGTGGCATGGCACCTGAGCAGCACAGCAGCGGCGAAGAGCTGGGGCGGTTCCTGCGCGCCCGCCGCACCGGGACGAGCCCCCGGAGCGTCGGCCTGACCCCCGGGCCCGGCGTGCGCCGCACCCCCGGCCTGCGCCGCGAGGAGCTGGCCACCCTCGCCGGGGTCAGCATCGACTACTACACCCGGATGGAACGCGGCAAGGAGACCCGTCCCAGCCCCGCGGTGGTCGACGCGCTCGCCCGTGCCCTCCGGCTCGACGACGCGGAGCACCAGCACCTGCGCGACCTCGCCGCCCGGGCCGCCCTGACGCGTTCCGGGCTTCGCCCGGCCGGAGAGGCCGCGCTCGCTCCGAGCCGTACGCTGCGCCCTCAGCTGGCGCTGATCCTGGAGGCGGTACGGCCCAGCCCCGCCTACGTCGTCAGCCGCAGCATGGACGTCCTGGCCCACAACCCGGGCGGCCTCGCGCTCTACGCCGGGATCGACGAATGGCCGGCCCGGCAGCGCAACCTCGCCCGCTACCTCTTCCTCCACCCCGCCGCCCGGGAGGTCTTCACCGACTGGGACAACCAGATCCGCGGCTGTGTCGCCCGGCTCCGCGCGCTGGCCGGTACCGACCCCGATGCCCCCGATCTCACCCGGCTCGTCGGTGAGCTGCTCCTCAAGAGCCCCGACTTCGCGGGGCTGTGGGAGCGGTACGAGGTCACCGGGCGCACCTACGCCACGAAGAGCTTCCAGCACCCCCAGGTCGGGAAGATCACTCTCGGCTTCCAGGGGATGCGGCTCGAAGGCACACCCGGCCAGCGCATGGGCGTCTACACGGCCGAACCGGGGACGCCCGACCACGACGCCATGCTGCTGCTCGACATGACCGCCTCGCACACGGGGCCGCGGACCTCCGGCCACCGGACGTGATCCCGCGGAGCGCGGCGGCGCACCGGAGCTGAGCACCGCACAAGCCGGGCACCGGCGCGGGCCTCCCCCGGGGCAACTGTGAAAGATTCGTTGCGCAAATAATCCTTCACATCTAGGGTGAGCGCATGCGACCCCAGCGCGAAACCGATCAGATCACCGACCTGTCCCGGCTGAAGGCGTTCACCAACCCGCTGCGGATGCAGCTGTACCGCCTGCTGTACGCCGCTCGGAGCGCGACCGCGTCCCAGCTCGCCGAGCAGGTCGACCAGGCCCCGTCACTGGTCAGCTACCACCTGCGCAAGCTGGCCGAGCACGGCTTCGTGACCGAGGCGAGCGGGCGGAGCACCGACGGCCGCGAGCGGTGGTGGCAGGTGGCGTCCGAGGAGGGCTGGGGGTTCCGCGACTCGGACTTCGCGGAGACACCGGAAGGAGCCGCGGTCGTCGGCGCGGTGACCCGCGGCATCTTCGACACCCGTGTGTCCCAGTACCGCGCCTACCTGGACCAGCGGAGCGCGTGGGGCAAGGAGTGGACCGACGCCGCGCACAGCGCCGAGTGGCTGCTCGACCTCACCCCCGCCGAGCTCGCCGAGATGAGCGAGGAACTCCAGGCGGTGGGCCGGCGCTGGCGGGAGCGCGGCAGGGCCGCCGCGGAGAGCGGCGCCACGGAGAACCGGGAGCACGTGTCCCTGCACCTGTACAGCTTCCCGTTCCGCGCCTGACCGGCCGACTCCCCCGACCTCGCAGGAGCCCCTCATGACGACCACGGACACAGCCCTGTCCGAACACGGCGACACACCGGCCTACCGCGACGGAAACGTGCTGCGGTGGCTCACCGCGTACACCGCCTCGCTCGTCGGTGACAGCGTGTACTTCGTCGCCCTCGGCTGGTCGGCCCAGAAGTCGGGCGGACCGGCCGAGGTCGGCCTCGTGATGGCCGCGGGGGCGGTGCCCCGGGCCCTGCTGATGCTCGTCGGGGGCGTGGTCGCCGACCGGTTCGACCCCCGCCGGGTCATCCTCGCCGGCGACGCGCTGCGCTGTCTCCTCATCCTCGCGGTGGCCGCGGGCATCGCGCTGAGCACGCCGGCCCTGTGGATCCTGGTCGTGGTGGCCCTCGTCTTCGGCGCCGTGGACGCGATGTTCGTACCCGCCATCGGGGCCCTTCCGCCGCGGATCACCGGTCCGGGCCAGCTGGCCCGCGTCACGGGCATGCGCTCCCTGTCCATGCGGCTCAGCCAGGTCGCGGGCCCGCCGATCGGCGGACTGGCCATGGGGCTGGGCGGCACGGCGGGCACGTTCGCCGTGGCCGGGCTCCTTTTCGCACTGTCCGTGCCGTTCCTGCTGACCCTGCGGATACGTCCTCCCGGGGTGGGCGAGGAGGAGCGGCCGGAGGCGGGCACAGCCCGCCAGGACCTGCTCGACGGGCTGCGCTACATCCGCCGCCACCGCCTGGTCGGCCCACTGCTCGCGGCGGGTGCCGTCTACGAGCTCGGCCTCGTCGGCACCCTCAACGTCGGCATGGTGCTCCTCAACGCGGAGCGCGGCTGGGGGCCTTCCGGATACGGCTGGGTGGTCGGCGGCTTCGGTGCGGGGGCTGCGGCGAGCGCCGCGCTGCTCACCGTCGTCGGCCGGCTCCCCCGGGCCGGCCTGGTGCTGGTCGGCACTCTCCTGGTGGGCTGCGCGGGGGTGGGGGTGATCGGGGTGGTGCCGGCCCTCTGGGCGGCCGTGGTCACCGCGGCGGTCACCGGTTTGTGCGCGGGTGTCTTCGGAAGCCTGAACAGCGCTCTGGTACAGACCGCGACGGATCCGGCCTACCTCGGCAGGGTCACCTCCGTCATGATGCTGGCCATGGTCGGTCTCGCCCCGCTCAGCTACCCGCTGGTCGGCGCGGCCGTCGGCGCCTGGGGCAGCGCCGCGGTCTTCGTGGGCTGCGGTGCCTTCGGCGGCCTGGGCGTGGCCATCGCCCTCGCCTCGCGTGAGGTGCGGGGCGCGGAACTCCCCCGGCCGCGCTGACGGCAGGGCCTCAGCGGGCGAGGACGGTACTGGCGAGCGCCACATGGACCGCGGTGCCGCCGAGGATGCTCAGCAGGGCGCTGCGACGCCACAGGTGCAGGCCGACGGTGACGGCGAGGGCCGCCGCCGGGGCGAGGACGTGTGCCGGGGTGAGGGGCGTGCCGTGCAGGCAGTAGACGACCAGGATCACCATGACACCGGCGGGCATGCGGGTGCTGAGGTAGTGGACGGTGGTGCTGGCCCTGAGCGGGGCGAGGGCGGCGAAGGGCAGGGCGCGCAGGGCCCAGGTGACGGCGGCCGCGACCAGAATCGCGGCGACGGCGTAGCCGGTGTCAGACACGGGTGGCCTTCCTGCGGGTGACGAGGTGCCGGACCAGGAGGCCGGCGGTGAACAGGACGAAGGCCGCGAGGAGCATCTGCCCGGGGAAGAGGAGCAGGGCGGCCACGGCTCCGAGGAGGGCGAGCACGGGGGTGGGCAGGTCACCCCGCAGGTCGCGGACGGCGTCGAGCGCGAGAACGGCGAACAGGGCGGTCAGGGCGAAGTCCAGACCCGTGACGCCGTGCGGGATGAGGGAGCCGAGCAGACCGCCGGCGAGGGCGCTGCCGGCCCAGTACACGTGCATGAAGAACTGGAGCCGGAGGATGTGCGGGCCGGACCAGGTGCGGGACCGCTCGGTGGCCGTCAGGGCGTAGGCCTCGTCGGTGAGCGCGAACGTGCTGTACGTCTTGCCGAGTCGGCCCCGCACGCGGTCCAGGGGGAAGGAGAGGGCGTAGAAGACGTGCCGGGCGTTGACCAGGAACGCCGCCACGGCGATGGAGGCCAGCGGCGTCACCGCGACGACCGAGCCGATGAGCAGGAACTCGAACGAACCGCCGTAGACCAGTGCGGCGGACAGACCCGCCCACCACCAGTCGAGTCCGGACCGGACGGCGAGCGCCCCGAAGGCGAGACCGAGCGGAATCATTCCCAGGCCCACCGAGGCGCAGTCGCGGAGAGCCGCATACGCCGGCGACCGTTCGTGGGGCTGAGGGCCGGGCAGGGGCCGGCCGGGACCGGCTACGGCGGGGCTTCTTTCCATGACAGAATTTTAGTAAAGAGATGGCCTTATTTGGTTGCCTGTTATGCCCGTAGGATCGCCCCGTGAGCAATGAAATGAACCTGGATGCCATCGACCGAGACATTTTGTTTCATCTCCAGGAGGACGGCCGGCTGTCCAACGTGGACCTGGCGAAGCGGGTCGGCTTGACCCCGCCCCCCTGTCTGCGCCGGGTCAAGCGCCTGGAGGAGAGCGGGGTCATCACCGGCTACCGGGCCACCGTCGATCCCGCCGCTCTGGGGCGCCAGCTGGAGGTGCTCGTCGACGTGGAGATCTACGCCCAGGACCGCAGGAGCTTCGAAGCCTTCGAGGCGACCGTGGCCTCCTACGACGAGGTCGTCGAGTGCCGGCGCATGTACGGCCGCCCCGACTACTTCCTCCGGGTCGCCGTCACCGACCACGCCGCCTACGAGGCCTTCGTGACCGGCAAGCTCAGCGGCCTGCCCGCCGTCCGGCGCCTCGAATCCCACCTCACCATGAAGACGATCAAGGCGAACGGCTGAGTCCACGGGCGGGCGGGGACGGCGTCCGGCGCGTCGGACGGCTCGCCACGGGGCCGGGCGGCCGCTCCTGGACCGGTGCCGTGAAGGGCTACCGGCGAAGCGTCTCCAGGCCCCGTGCGCGCCGGCCCGACGCGGGGACCATCCGCACGACGCCGCGCACCACGGTGTCGATCAGGTCGTCGGAGGGTGCGTCGCTTCCGTGGGTCAGCAGGCGGGCGAGCGTGCGCACCAGGGCCGGCGAGGCCATGACCCGGCGGTTCAGGAGCGGCCGGTAGCCGTACCGGGCGAACACCAGCTCGGCGACGGTGTTGCCGAGGCGGTAGTAGCGTCCCCAGCGGCGGTTCACCTCGCTCGCGTACTGGTGCAGAGCCTGCTCACGTCCCGGGCCTTCGGGACGGTGCAGGGCGAGAGCGACCGTCTCCGCGGCGACCTCCCCCGCCTCCATGGCCTGCACGATCCCCTCACCGCTCCACGGGCTGACCATGCCTCCGCTGTCACCGACCAGGATCAGCCCGCGGCTGTACTGCGGCCTGCGGTTGAACCCCATGGGCAGCGCGGCGCTGCGCAGGGGCGAGTCCGCGTTCTGCTCGCGGAGTTCCCAGTGCGCGGGCATCCTGGCCAGCCACCGGTCCATGGTGGCCCGCAGGTCGACCGCCCCGTGCCCGCGGTGCGGCAGGGCGCCCAGGCCGACGTTCACACGGCCGTCGCCGAGCGGGAAGATCCATCCGTATCCCGGCAGATCACGACCGGTACGGGAACAGCGCAGATCCGCCCAGAGCTCCAGGTAGGGGTCGTGGGTGCGGGCCTCGCTGCGGTAGTAGCGGCGGGCGGCCGTGGCCATGGGCTTGCCCGGGTCCCGCTCCAGCCCCATGGCCAGCGCGGTCCTGGCGGAGGCGCCGTCGGCGGCGATCACCACGGGGGCGCGGAAGTTCCTCGGCTCCCGGTCGGCTCCCGCGACGGCGCTCACCCCGGTGACGCGTCCCGCACGGTCGGTCAGGGGGCCCGTCGCCTTCGTCTCCAGGCGCAGCCGCGCACCGTTGGCCACGGCCTGCCGGACCAGGATGTCGTCGAAGTCGTGCCGGGAGCGGGTGAGGCCGAAGTCCGGGTGGCTGCCCGAACGAGGCCAGTCGATGTGCACCTGGCGCCCGCCGCACACCCACCGCATGCCCTTGGTGCGCATCCAGCCCGGTGCGTCGATGTCCACACCCATGCGGATCAGTTGCTGCACGCCTCGCGGGGTGAGGCCGTCTCCGCACACCTTGTCCCGGGGGAAGGTGCCCTTCTCCAGCAGCAGTACGTCCACTCCGGCCCGCGCCAGATGCAGTGCCGCGGCCGAGCCCGCGGGCCCCGCACCCACCACGATCACCTGCGCCTGGTCGTCACCGGTACCCACACCCTCGGCTGACTCCACGTGCTGACTCCTCGATGAGCGCGGCGGGCGGAAGACGCCGGTGGGACACCGGCGTTCGCGACCCGTCCAGCAGGCCCGGTTCCGGGCCTCCGCACGAAGCACATACCCGGCCCGGGCCCCGAGCACCCCCACGGACGAGTGGCACCGCGGCGCACCGCCCCGGGCTTCCCGCCACCCGGCCGTCTCCGCCAGGTGCGTGACCGGGAGGGAAGGCCGCACCTGCGCCGCACCCCGGGCGCGGCGTGCCGGCCGGTCTCCCGCCCCACACGTCCGTACCCGCCCGGACAGGCCGCCAGGCCCCGGAATCGTGCTCTCCGGGGCCTGGCCGATCTCGACCTCTGCGATCAGGCGGTCGTGATGTTCTCCGCCTGCGGGCCCTTCTGGCCCTGGGTGACGTCGAAGGTGACGGCCTGGCCTTCCTGGAGCTCACGGAAGCCGGTGGCGTTGATGGCGGAGTAGTGCGCGAAGACGTCCGGCCCGCCGCCGTCCTGCTGGATGAAGCCGAAACCCTTTTCGGCGTTGAACCACTTGACGGTTCCGCTGGCCATGCTCGTGCCTTCCCGTTGATATCCGGATCCGCACCTCGCGGCTCCGGGGGCGTCGTGGTCCGTACCGGCACAGCAGAACGCCCGCACCGAAGCGCGGGCTGGTACGGCGAACCACGACATCTGGCAGTGACGCTACATGGCGAAACCGGCCCCCACCAGAGAGCAACGACGGGATGTGTACGTTCGGTGGACTCGGCTCACTCCGACGCACGGCACCGCACGGGCGTCAACCACGGATACCGGCCACCGGGTGGTGGGAGCGGGTGAGTCGCGGCACGGCGTGTCGGGCGTCCGGCCGCAGACCGCCGGCCACCTTCATCACCACAGGTCAGGGTGGGTGCCGTCGCCCGCACCCGCGGTGACACCGCGTCAACCGCAAGGCGGACGGGCGGGCGCCGCAGCGCCGCCGCCCCGGAGCACCGCCCGGGATGTCCGATCGCTTCCGACGGCGAACGGGCCGGGCGGGGGCGGATCCGCGGACGCACAACTTCACGCCATACCCACGTAGTCACCCCGGCGCGGACGTACGCACACCCTGTGGCGGCACCCTCGCAGCTCCTTGCGCCCGGACGCCGGTGAAGGCCCCTGCTCACGGCGAATCTGTATCTACCGGGCGCCTCGTTCGTTGGTGTCGGTAGCATCGACCGCCATACCCGTTTGAGACACACCGAGTGAAGGACGAGGACTACATGTCCGAAAATACTTCCACTTCCGGCATCAGCGCGGACTACGCGCAGAGGATCACGGATGACCTCGCGGCGAACCGGAGCGAGCAGGAGCGGGCGCGTGCCGAACTGGCCCGGCTGCAGGACGCGCTCATCCAGCTGGAGGAGAGCGAGCAGATCCTGGTCAAGATGCAGACGGTGCTGGGCGGAACCGAGAAGCCGGCGGCGCGCAGGAGCGGCAAGGCCGCGTCCGTCCCCGCGGCCCGCCGGGCCAGGAGCGGGGCCGCGGCACAGAAGGGAGGCGACGGGCCGAAGTCCCGGGCCCGGGCCGGGAAGAGGACCGCCGCCGAGAAGACCGCTTCCCCCAAGGCAACCGGCGAGCCGACGTGGCGCGAACTGGTCACCGGGTATCTCGCGGACCAGAGGGAGCCGAAGTCCGCGGCAGAGGTGTCGGCGGCCCTGACCGAGGCACACCCCCGGCGGACACCCCAGGTCACGGTCGTGCGCAACACCCTGGAACACGGCGTCGCGCACGGGCTGCTGGAGCGGACGAAGCAGGGGCGCTCCGTCTACTACAGCCCCGTCAGGGCCGCCAGGACCGGCGGAGCCGAGACGCCGGCCACGTAGCGGACCCGCTGCGGCCGGTCCGGGAACCGCTTGGACCACACCAGGGAGTGTACGTTCGTACGCTCGAACTATAGGGTTCCCGCATGACTGTTGACGCACCGATCCGACCTGTCCAGGCGGACCGGCAGGCTCGCGTGGCCGTTGCCGTGCTGTTCTTCACCAACGGCGCCCTCTTCGCCAATCTCCTGCCGCGGTATCCGCAGATCAAAGCCGATCTGGAGATGACCAACGCCGTCTACGGGCTGGCCGTCGCGGCCTTCCCGGCGGGGGCCATCGCGGCCGGCCTGGCGGCCGGAGCGGCCATCCGCCGGCTCGGTTCGGCCCGGGCGGCGGTGCTGGGCACCGTGCTGACCGGCGCGGGCATTCTCGCCGCGGGCCTGGCCGATTCCGTCGCACTCTTCGCGGGCGCGCTGTTCCTGGCCGGGGCGATGGACTCCGTCACCGATGTCGCTCAGAACGCCCACGGCCTGCGGGTGCAGCGCCGCTACGGGCGCTCCATCATCAACTCCTTCCACGCGATCTGGTCCATCGGTGCCGTCACGGGAGGGTGCATGGCCGCCGCCGCCATCGCACTCGGCCTCTCGACGGGCGGGCACCTGGCCGTCTCGGCCGTGGTGTTCGCCGTCGCGGCGTGCGTCGCCCTGCGCTTCTGCCTGTCCGGCCCCGAGGGCGAGCCGGCCCCCGAGCGGGACGCCGAGGACGGCGCGGAGCGCCGGGCCGCCCCCACGGTGGCGGGCCGGCGCACCGTGTACGTACTGGCGGCCCTCGTACTCATCGCGACGGCGGGGACGCTCGTCGAGGACGCGGGGAGTTCCTGGGCGACGCTCTACCTGTCCGGTTCCCTGCACACCTCGGTGACACTGGCCGCCTTCGGCTACATCGCCCTGGTGGGCGCGCAGTTCATCGGCCGCGTCATGGGTGACCGGCTCGTCGACCGGTTCGGCCAGCGCACCGTGGCCCGGGCGGGCGGCCTCGTCACGGCGGCCGGGATGGGCCTGGCCCTGGCGGTGCCGACGGTTCCGGGCACCGTCCTCGGTTTCGCCGCGGCCGGCTTCGGGGTGGCGACACTGGTACCCGCGGCCATGCACGAGGCCGACGAACTGCCCGGCCTCAGGCCCGGCACGGGGCTGGCGGTCGTCTCCTGGCTCATGCGCCTGGGATTCCTGGCCTCGCCCCCGGTCGTCGGACTGGTCACCGACGCGGCCGGTCTCCGGGTGGGCCTGCTGGTGGTGCCGCTCGCCGGACTGCTCGCCTTCCTGCTCGCCGGAGCACTGCGGTCCCGGCACCCCTGAGCGGCCCGGGAGATGGCCCCGGACTCCCCTCACCGGCCTGAGCCTCCGGCACCGTACCGTCCTCCTGGGCGACCCGCGGCAGGGAGCACGGGCCCCGGCCCGGGGGCCATGGCGGCCGAAATCGAGCTGCGCGCGCCGGGGGCCGCTCGTAGGGTGCGCGGCATGGACTGGCATACGTGGCACCGGGATTACGACCGCGCGGACTCCTACCTGAGCAGGCGGCTCGACGCGGTCCAGGAGCGGATCAGACTGGCCCTGGACGCGTGTCCGCCGGGGCCGGTCCGGGTGATCAGCGTCTGCGCGGGCCAGGGGCACGACCTGATGGGCGTCCTTCCGGACCACCCTCGTCGTGACGACGTCACGGCGCGGCTGGTCGAGCTCGACGCCAGGAACGCGGCGGCGGCCCGGGAGCACGCGCGGGCCGCCGGTCTGCGCGGCATCGACGTCGTCGTGGGAGACGCCTCCTCCACCACCCACTACGCGGACATCGCACCCGCGGACCTCGTCCTGATGTGCGGTGTCCTCGGCAACATCACCGACGAGGACGTCGAACGTGTCGCCGCGTACTGCCGCCAGTTGTGCCGGCGCGGCGGGACGCTGGTCTGGACCCGGCACCGCCGGCCGCCGGACCTGGTCCCCCGGATCTGCGGCTGGCTGGAGGCGGAGGGCTTCGAACGGCTGTGGCTGTCCGGCCCCGAAGCGGATTTCGGAGTCGGAGCGCACCGCCTGGCGGACGAGCCCCGGCCCCTGGTTCCGGCACGGAACATGTTCACGTTCGTCGGGTACGACGTCCTCAGGCGAGCGGGGACGACCGGCTGAGCACGGCCGTTCACGGTGTCCGTCAGTGGCGCGGCGCCGGGTAGGAGACGGGCAGGGGCATGCCACGAGCGGCCATGATGTCCCGTACGCGGTCGGGGTAGTCGGTGATGATCCCGTCGACGCCCAGGTCCATGAGCGCCTCGATCGTGGCGGGGTCGTCACAGGTCCAGGGGACGAGCTTCAGCCCCCGCCGGTGTGCGTCGCGGACCATCTTCCTGTCCGGGTAGAACCGGAAGCCGGGATCCGCGACGGTGCCGTTCTGCGGGAAGCCGTAGTTCGGGGACAGGGCGGTGACGCCGGGAACGGCCGCGGCGGCCCTCACGAAGTCGCCGCCGTAGTCGTCGGCGTCGATCCCTCCGAGCCAGGGGGATGCCCCGGGCTTCCCCACCTCGAGGAAGTCGTAGTTCGTCAGAGCCACCAGGGGGTAGGCCGGCGCGAGTCGGTGCATCTCCTTCAACGCCCCCCAGTCGAAGGACTGGACGGTCACCTGGTCCTCGATGCCGGAGCGGTGGATCTCCTCGAAGACGCGGCGTACGAACAGCTCGCGCGGGGCGGTCTGCTCGGGCGCCCCGGCCTCCACCTTCGTCTCGATGTTCAGCTTGACCCGCTCGGCCCCGTAGCTCCTCACCAGGCCGAGGACGTCCTTCAGTTCCACCATGCGGTGGCCCTTGATCCGCTCCTGCTCCGGGAATCCGGGCAGCTGCTGGTATCCGCAGTCCATGCGCCTGATCTGGGCCAGCGTCAGGTCCTTGATGTACTGGCCGACGTACGGGTACGCGGGGTCGCCGGGCGTCACCGGGCCGGTGTCCCGGCACTTCTGGGCGCTGACCTGCCGGTCGTGCGTCACCACGACCTTCCGGTCCCTGGTGATCTGGGTGTCCAGCTCCAGGGTGCTGACGCCCAGGCGTATCGCCTTGCCGAAGCCCTCGAGTGACGCCTCCGTGGTCAGCCCGAGGCCTCCGCGGTGGGCCTGCAGATCGAACGCGGCTGCGCGTACCGGCCGGTGCTCGTGGGGAACCACGGCCGCCCGCGCGGTCGCCGGAACGGCGAGCAGGGAGAGGAGGGTCAGGCCGGCGACTGCGTGCCTCAGGGACATGTACGCCTCGTCTGTCGTGTCGAACGGGACGCCGCGAAGCCAACCCCGGGGGCCGGGCCCGCACGCGGATCCACGGTAAGCACGTCGTGAACGTCCGCGGAACGGATCGCCCGCGAGGAATTCCGAGGACGCCCGCCCGCACCGCGCCTCCGGCTCCGTTCGGGTGAATGCCGGCCGGTCCGGGAATAGCGAGCACGGCGAGCGGTTGACGTCACCATGACTTCACGGACTTCTGACAAGCACGCGATGTTCGGCCGGGTCGGCATCTGGAGCGGCGCCCTGCACGGGTCGCGCACGGACGCCGCGGGCAAGGAGGCCATCGCGGAGGCCGCCGCCGAGCTGGAGGAGCTGAAGTACGGCACGCTGTGGATCGGGGGCAGCCCCTCCGTCGAGGACGCCGCCGCGGTCGTCGCCGCCACCGGCACGGTCACCGTGGCCACCGGCATCCTGAGCATCTGGGACCACACCGCCGAGGAGGTGGCCGCGCGGGTCGACGCCATCGACGCACCCGCACGGGGACGGCTGGTGCTCGGTCTGGGCGTCAGCCACGGCCCGATGGTTCCTCAGTACGCGAAGCCGTACAGCGCGATGGTCGGCTACCTCGACGCACTCGACGCCACGACGGCCTCGGTGGGCTCCGGACACCGCGTCCTCGCCGCGCTCGGTCCCAGGATGCTGAAACTCGCCACCGACCGGGCGCTCGGCGCGCACCCCTATCTGGTCACCGCCGAACACACGGCTGAGGCACGTGCGGCACTCGGCCCCGACGCGCTGCTGGCCCCCGAACTGTCGGTGGTCCTCGACACCGACGCCGACCGGGCCCGCACCACCGCGCGGACCATGCTGGCGATGTACCTCAAGCTGCCCAACTACACGGACAACCTGCTCCGTCTGGGGTTCGCGGAGAACGACTTCGACGGTGGCGGCAGTGCCCGTCTGCTCGACGCGCTCTTCGCCCTGGGTGACGCGGAGCGGGTGAAGGCCCGGACACGGGAGTACCTCGCCGCCGGAGCCGACCATGTGGCGCTCCAGGTCCTCACCGCCGAGGAGGGCGGTGGCGGCCTGCCGAGGGCCGAATGGCGCGAGTTGGCCGCCGCGTTCGGCGACGAGCTGTAGACCGGCTCCCGGCGGTCCGTGCGGGCGGCCGCGCCGACGGCGCCGGTACGGACGGCCGGTGGGGTAGGTGTCGTCCGGCTCGACGGTGATGGCACCCACGAGGCCGGGGGCGTCCAGGCCGGGCGGATGCTCCGCGAGCCATGCGGACAAGGGGGCTTCTCCGTCGAGGCCACGTGCCGGTACGCCTGGAGAAGCGGGCGCTCACGCACCGGCCGGCTCCCTGCTACCCCGCCCGTGGCGCCGTTCCGCTACGGCCGCGCTCCTGCCGCCAGGTGGGTCGGCACCTCACGGACCGGCGGTCCGCGGCACAGCCACGGTGCGGCCCGCCAACCGCTGGGCACGGCGTCGGGAGCGACGGCCGGCACCACTCACCGGAGCCGATGAGCGGTCCGTGTTCCCCGGGCCCGGCATGACGTCGGCGTCGGCGTCGGCGTCGGCGTCGGCGTCGAACGCGGATTGCCGCCGTGCCGCAGGGTCGCGCCGGAGCGGGCGGGTCAGGACACCCGGGTCACAGGTCTCTGCGCATACAGACCCTCGGCCATCGGTCCAGACCGCGCAGGGCCTCCTGCCGCCGGATCTCCCGGAGCCCGGGGCCGAGCAGGCGGTCGTCCAGCAGATGGAAGCCGCAGCGCGCGTAGTAGGGCGCGTTCCAGGGCACGTCAGCGAACGTGGTGAGGGTGAGCGCGGGTATGCCGTCGGCCGCGGCGTGCTTCGCGAGGTGGCTGAGCAGTCGTCGTCCGACAGCGCGGCGCGCGTGGTCGGGGTGCACCGACACCTGCTCGACGTGGAGGTTCCCGTCGACGGGCTCGGCGATCAGGTAGGCCACGGGAACGTCGGCCGGATCGACCGCCACCCACGCGAGTCCGTTCCGGCGGTGGCGAGCCAGTTCACCGACCGGGAGCGGCTCGTCCTCGGCGATCTCGGGCATGCCGATCCCACGGAAGCACAGACCCGCGGCCCGCTCGATGTCCTGGAGGAGCGGAAGCTCGTCGATGTCCACGGGGCGGATGCGCATGGGGCCATTGTCCTCGACGGCGAAGGTGCTGGTGCGTGGCGTGCCGGCGGAGTGGGCGCGGCCCGGGACACGCCGGCGCGGGTCCGCGTGGCTGCTCGGCCACACCACTGTGACCCGGGCGGGGTTGCCGGTGCGCGAGGGTTCCGCTCGGGGAGCTCACCTCGTCCCCGTGGCCCGGCCGGAACCATGCCGTGGCAGCGGTTCCGGCCGGGCGCGTGAACTCACCGCCGACCGATCCGCCGACCGTTCCCGATGCCCGCGACATGCAGGGCCAGCAGAGTCAGCCCGATCAGCATGACGTTCGTCGAGGCGAACACATCGTTCGTCGCTATGTCAGCGGCGTTGATCAGAAAGGCGATGAAGAACAGTACCGCCGCGGCTATTCCCAACATGACGTGGCTCCTTTCGCCGTTGGAACACATGTGCCCCCTGTTGCTCACGTCAGACCTGCGGGACACCGCCGGGACCGGACCGCCGTCGGCGGGGCCACACGAGGGGCGGTGCGGGGCACCACTCCTCCGCGATGTGGAACGCCGACGGCCCGGCACACCCGCGCATACCCCCGGCACGGGACGGGGCAGGTCCCGCACAGTGAGGGCAGGACGATCTCCGGCGCCGGCTTCCTTCCTGGAATCGAGCTGTCCAGGATCCTGTACGAGGACGAGGTGGGGCCGATCCTCCGTGACGCCTTCCCGGACTGCCGCAGGCCGCCGCGCGGATCGCAAGCGGGGCGGAGGTCCCGGGATTCGACTCCCCGAGGTCCACCGACCACGAGGGGCCCCGGCTGGAGCTCTTCCTGACGGCCGGTGACCGGGCCGCGCACGGGGAGGACATCCGCCCACCGTCAGACGCCGGAACGCCTTCAGGCCGTGTACCGGTAGGCCGGATAGGTCAGATAGCCGGCGTCGCCCCCCTGGTAGTACGTGGCTTCGTCGACCGGCGCGATCGGCAGCCGGGAACGCAACCGCTCCACGAGGTCGGGATTGGCGATGAACGCGCGGCCGAAACCGATCAGGTCCGCACCGAGCCCGAGCCAGTGGTCCGCTTCGCTCCGGCCGGTCTGCTTGGGCCCCATGGGGAACACCGGGTTCATGATCAAGGTCCCCGGCCAGGCTCGCCTCAGACCCAGCAGCACCTCTTCGTCGGCCGTGGCCTCGAGATGTACGTAGGCCACCTCCAGCCGTGCCAGTTCGCTCAGCAGCGCACCGTAGAGCTCGGGGGCGTCGGTCTCCTCGACCCCCCAGAAGCCGCCGCCCGGGGACAGGCGTATGCCCGTGCGGGCTCCTCCGACCGCCTGCACGGTCTCCGAGACGGCCTCCACGGCGAACCGGATCCGGTTCGCCACGGAACCCCCGTAGGTGTCGGTGCGCAGATTGGCGTTCGACGAGAGGAACTGCGAGATCAGATAGCCGTTGGCCCCGTGCAGTTCCACTCCGTCGAAGCCCGCGTCGACGGCCCGCCGGGCCGCGTGCGCGTAGGCCAGGGCGTGCTCACCCACCTCGGCGGTCTCCAGGGCACGCGGGACGGGAGCGGGCTGGGGGCCCGAGGGGGTGAACACGTCACCCACGGCGGGAACGGCGGAGGGGCCGACCGGCTGCATGCCGGTGGTGTCGGGGTGCGACACCCGGCCGCCGTGCATGATCTGCGCGAAGATCCGGCCCCCGTTGGTGTGCACCGCCGACGTCACCGGACGCCAGGCGGCCACCTGCTCCTCGGTGTGCAGTCCGGGCGTACCGGGATTGGACTGTCCGATCGGGCTCGGCTGCACCCCCTCGCTCACGATGAGCCCGGCCGTGGCCCGCTGGGCGTAGTAGGCGGCCATCGAGGGTGTGGCGAGGCCACCCGCCGCGGCGCGGACCCGGGTCATCGGCGCCATCACCACCCGGTTGGGCAGCGTCAGGTCACCGAGCTGGTAGTCCTGGAAGAGGTTCGTCACGTCGTCAACATCCCTGATGTCGGTCTCTCACCCGGTTTCCGGGCACATCGAGTACGCTAAAACCTCACATCGATGTCAGGGGCAAGGGATGTGGTGCGTGCCACATGCCGCAGGAGGAGGAGGGTGCATGCGGATCGGAGAGCTCGCGTCACGGACGGAAGTGAGCGTCAGGTCCCTGCGGTACTACGAGGAGCAGGGACTGCTCTCCAGCACCCGGAGCAGCAGCGGGCAGCGGCATTACACGGACGACCAGCCCGACCGGGTCAGGTTCATCCAGCGGATGTACGCGGCGGGCCTTTCCAGCCGCACCATCGCCGAGCTGCTGCCCTGTGTCGACTCCCCCAGCCGGGACAACTCCGACGCCGCGCTGGAGCGGATGGGGCAGGAGCGGGACCGGCTCAGCCGGCACATCACGGACCTCACGGTCACCCGGGACTCGCTCGACGCCCTGATCTCCGCGGCCCGCGCCTACCGGGAACAGATGCGGGAGGAAGCCGTGGCCCGCTGAGGGCCTACGGGCGGGCACCCCGGCCGGACGCCGTCAGCGGGAGACGAGGTTCCCGCTCAACGGCGTTCGCGGAGGAGCTTGCGGCGTTCGCCGCGCTTGGGATTGCGGACCGTCACCCCGCCCATCCCGCAGGTTCCGGTCAGGCGGATCAGGGGCGAGCCCGGAAGCCTCCCGGCCGCTGTCCGGTCCCGCAGGCCGGCGAGGCCCGGGGCCACCTGTTCCGTCTCCACCACCCAGCCGTCCGGGACGACGATCTCGACCCCGCCCGCCTGTCCGTCCACCTCGATCTCGACCACCCGCAGCCGGCACTCGACCCGCGTGAAGTCGATCCTGACGCCGCCCATTCCGCCGTACGCCCTGATCTGCTCGGGTACGCGCCAGCCCCCCGCGCACACCGCACCTGCCATGCCTCCCTTGAGCAGCAACGGCGGCGCGGGAGGCAGGACGGGCAGCAGATCCGCGGTGAGCGGGGCCAGTTCGGCGTGTGTCCTGGCGGCGAGGGCCACTTCCAGCCGCGCGCCCAGCTCGTCGAGGTCGATACGGCCGTCGGCCGCCGCCTCCTGCAACTCCGCCACCACCGCTTCGCGGTCCGCGTCGGAGGCGCGCAGGGGGACGGGTGACGGGGGCTCGGGGCTCATGGAGCCGATGGTATCGAGGCGGACGGCCCGGCACTCCTGGATTCCTCCACCCATCCGGATCCGCTCCGGTGACCGGTACGGCGCTGAACAGGGGGAGTTACGGGCCTGCGGCGATCCTCCGGGCCCTCCGGACGCGCGGCGCGACCACCCCGGACCGTCACCGCCGGCCGCCCCGGCGCGGAAGGTGTCCGGGGTGGCGGCGACGGGTGCGGCGACCGCGCCACCGCCCGGTTCCTGGCGCCGGACACCGCCCGCGCAGGTCATCCACCGTGCGGGCCGGGCGGCGTCCGGCGGGGCGGACCGGTCAGGGGCTGTCGGCCTCCCAGGCCCAGCGCTTCGGGTCGGCCGCCACCGGCCCGTACACGGCGCTTCCTCCGGCACCGAACTTGCCGAGCTCCGTGCCGAGCGCGGCCCCCGCCGCAAGGCGTTCCGCGGGCCAGCCGGTCACGTCCAGGAGCAGCCCGTCCAGCGGGCCTGCCACCAGCTCCACGTACACGCGTCCGGGCCGGGGCCCCGGATCGGGATCGTCGTGGTCGGCGCCGTAGACGCGGCGCCTCATCAGTTCGTCCATGCCCCCAGCATCACAGCCACCACCGACAATCACGGCTCGGGCAGGTCGCTCACCGGTACGGGGGCGGGACCCTGGAACCGCTCATCCGCGAGGCCGGGCTCCCGCCCCCGCTCCCCCGGCGCAACCCGCCCCGCGGCCGGGGCCCGCGCGGCGCCCGGACCCCGCCGCCGCTCGCCGCGGGCCGGTACCGGCCACCCCGAGCGCCGTGTGGCAGCGTGGAGGCGCGAGCCCTCTGAATCGACCGGTGTGGTCCACCGCCACGGGGAGGGCCGCACGAGACAGAGGAGAGAACATGTCGAAGCCCCCGCTTCCCGACGGCGCCGTCGCCATGCTGCGCAAGCCCAACCCGGCTGTGATCGCCACCCTCCGGTCGGACGGGCAGCCGGTGTCCACGGCCACCTGGTACCTCTGGGACGACGGCCGGGTACTGGTCAACATGGATGAGGGCCGCAAGCGGCTCGACCACGTCCGCCGCGACCCCCGGGTGACCCTGACGGTGCTCGACGCCTCCGACTGGTACACCCATGTGACCCTGATCGGGCGGGTCGTCGAGATGAGCGACGACGAGGGGCTCGCGGGCATCGACCGGCTGTCCCAGCAGTACCTCGGCCGGCCCTACGCGGACCGTGAGCGCGGGCGGGTCAACGCCTGGATCGAGATCGACCGCTGGCACGGCTGGGGCGGATTCCGGGACAGTTCCCAGGCGGCGACCTGAGGTTCACCGTCCTGCCAGGACCGCGCCGGGCGGCCGGACCGGCCGCCCGGCCGCCGTGGCGTCCGCGATGAGGGCGGAGCAGGTGCGGGACGGTGCACGGGGATCCAGGAGGGCCCGACGGGCCGCACGCCGTTACGGGCCTTCGCCTCACCGGTGTGCGTCGGAGCGGGCCCCCTGGTCACCGGTTCCCTCCGTCAGGCGTTGGGGTCGAAGGGAACGCCGGCGGGGCGCGCCTTCTCCAGGTGGCTGCTGAAGTTGCCGTCCTTGAGGCCGAAGACCGCACTGCCGAAGTCCGCCTGCACCAGCTTGTCCCGCAGCCCGGCCGGGTAGCCGTTCCAGCCGACGAGGCTGGGGAACCGCCAGTCGTGGTAGTGGTTCTCCGGCGGCTCGTCGTTGGAGTTGGCGGGACGGAAGCAGTGGGTGCCTATGCCGTCCTTGTGGTAGACGATCTTGGGGTGGCTTCCGTCCCACCGGATCCGGTCACTGGCGTAGATGTCGAAGTTTCCGTGGGCGGAGGTGGACACGTAACGGGCCTCGTTGTTCTGGATCCACACCACGACGTGCTCCCAGTCGTGCCGGTGCCCGCCGAGCCCGCTGCCGGCCACCGCCTGGTCCTTCTCGAAGTACAGCCCGTAGATCACCGCG
The DNA here is from genome assembly GCF_042886395.1 of Streptomyces sp. NPDC058008. NCBI lineage: Bacteria > Bacillati > Actinomycetota > Actinomycetes > Kitasatosporales > Streptomycetaceae > Streptomyces > Streptomyces sp. NPDC058008. The sequence goes on from NZ_JBHVQX010000016.1 coordinate 183,509, forward strand.
CACCACCCGTTGTTGCACTTGGAACGGGAGTATCCGTTGGTGTTGTCCAGGTCCGAGGCGTCACGGCAGTTGCCGTTGACCGCCCCGGTGGTGTTGAGGCCGGGGGCGATGGTTCCGTCGGGCCCGATCGCCGGGGTGGGGTAGCAGCCGTCCGTGTCGTAGTCGAACGCCGGCTGGAACGCCTGCTCCATGGCGTCCGCCTGCGCGGGAAGGGCTCCCGGCGGGGCGGCGAACGCGCTCCCCGCGGTGGCGACGACCAGCGCGACCGCGCTGGTGACGACCAGTGCGGCCTTGCGGATGGCTGGGCTGCTCTTCATGGTGTCCTCCCGGTCGGCGCGTGAGTGGGGGCACGCGCGCTACGCCTGGCATGCCCATCCCAAACACCTTGAACCCTGCGGACGTGCCGTGTTCGGCGCCGCCACGGCCGCCCGGACCGGAGGCGCCCACGGGCCGGGGACCCGCCGGCCCGGCGGACGTGCCGTCAGGCGGCGGGGCGGGACGACGCGTCGGGCCCCACGCCCCCGTTCAGCCGCGACGTGCGGCGGCGGGGGTCGCGACCGGTGCCGCGCCGGCCTGCGCGGCACGGCCCGGCCGCAGGGTCCACGGCACCGGATCGGTGTTGGTCAGCCACCCGTCAGCGATCAGCCCGCGGATGACGTGCATCCGCAGGTGCCGTGACATCTTCCCCCAGCCGAGCTCCTTGCAGAGCTGTTTGACGGAGGGCCCGTGGCCGTGGGCCGCACGGAACGCGGCGGCGAACTCGGCGGCCACGGGCCCCTGGTCGGGGTACCTGGCCTCCCAGACCGCGTACGCCGCGCGCACCTTCTCCTGGAACTGGGCGGGAACCGGCCTGCGCATGAAGGCCTCCGACACCCTGGCCGTGGACAGGGAGCACTCGGCGCAGCCCTCGACCGCCTCGACGTGACGCCGCAGGGCCACGCTCGCCGCCTCCTTCCACTCCTCCCAGCTCTGCGGTTCCGCCTCGGGCCCGTCCGGAACGGCACGCGGGGTGTCGGACGGGGGGCGCAGGCCCGACAGGTGCCGTACGGCTTCGGCCAGCAGGTACCGTTCGCCGTCCAGCTCCCGCAGGAACCCCTTGGCGAGCAGTTCGGGCAGGGCGTCCCCGCACACGTCCGGCAGGTGGGCGGGCAGCGTGCCGTGCTCGTCGGCGGGGCCGTGGGCGGCGAGGTACAGCGCGGCGAGCCGCGCGGCCGACGAGGTCTTCCTGACCGGCTTGGCGGACAGCGTGCGGGCCGTCCAGCCGGACACCCGGGAGCGCATGACCTTGCCGAACGGGAGCCGCGAGCCCGCGGGATCGGCGAGGTCCGGCACGACGACCCCGACCGGAGTCACGAAGTCCTCCCCGAGCAGGGCCTCCTGGCCCTGCCAGCCCAGGGCGCCGAGGGCCGTGACCGCGCCCTCGGCGTCGGTCAGCCGGAGGGAGCGCACGTCCTGGCCCGTGAGGTTGCCGACCCCCTTCCGGGCGGCCCGGATGGTGACGACGACCGCGAGGAGCCGCGCGTCGGCGCCCTTCAGGGGCAGGGAGCTCACGTGGAGCAGGAGCGCACGGGCGGCTTCTCCCTGATGGGGCGTCAGCAGGAAGGGTTTCGGCTGCGCCACCGGTGCGGCCGGGGCGGGGTGCGAGCTGGGGGAGGAAGAGGGCACGCCCTGTACAACGCCTGCGAGGAGGCGAAGTCACCGTCCGCACCCCGGTACGAAGAAATCATGGACCGGTGAACGCTATGACCACAAAGCACGAGCCCCCTGGCGCGCGGCCGGGACGTGACTAGCATCGCCCGGCATGCACCGGAGCGAAACGCCAGGAGGCAGTACCGTGACCGCATTCACCAGGAGGCGGCGCTCGCGCGGAAGGCTGTCCGCGATGGCGGCGGCCTGCGCGGCGGGTGTCTTCGCCGCGTCCCTCGTCGGTCCCGCCCAGCCCGCGGCGGCGGCCGGGGCGCCGGCTACGGCTCCCTGCCCGGCGGAGCTGGCGGCGAAGGCGACGTGTTACACCGGCCAGGACTCGCACGGCGCCCACTACGCCGTCGCCGTTCCCCGCGCGTGGAACGGGACGCTGGTCGTGCACGCCCACGGTGGCCCCGACCTGGGTGCGGAGCCGGACCCGCGGCGCAGCACCGACGACCTGGAGCGCTGGGCGGTCATGGTGGAGGAGGGATACGCCTGGGCGGGATCCTCCTACCGGCGTGGCGGGTACGGCACCAGGATGGCGGCGTCCGACACGGAGAACCTGCGCCGGCTGTTCACCGAGGAGTTCGGGCGCCCGCGCACCACGCTGATCCACGGGCAGTCCTGGGGCGGGAACGTGGCCGCGAAGACCATCGAGATGTACGGGTCGGGCGCCGGCTCCCCCTACGACGGCGCCCTGCTCACCAACGGCGTCCTCGCGGGCGGTTCCCGCGGCTACGACTACCGGGTGGACCTCCGCGTCGTCTACCAGTACTACTGCCGCAACCACCCGCGGCCGTCCGAACCGTCCTACCCCTTGTGGATGGGGCTCCGTGAGGACTCGGCCATGACCGCGGCGGGGCTGCGCGCCAGGCTGGAGGAGTGCACGGGGTACGGCTCGCGGCCCGAGGACCGTACGCCCCTCCAGCAGCGGAACCTGGACGACATCCTCGCGGTCACGAAGATCCCCGAACGCACCCTCGCGTCGCACCTCTCCTTCGCCACCTTCACCTTCCGCGACATCGTGCGGCGTGTCGGGCTGCGCAGCCCCTTCGACAACCAGCGTGTGCGCTACAGCGGTTCGCACGACGACGCCGCGCTCAACGCCGGGGTCGAACGGTTCTCCGCCGACCCCTCGGCGCGGCGTGACCTGTCCTACGACAGCGATGTGACCGGCTCGGTGTCCATCCCCGTGCTCACCCTGCACGCCATCGACGATCCCACCGCCTTCGTGGAGCACGAGTCCGCGTACCTCGACAGCCTGAGGGGCGCCCACCGGAGGCGCCACCTCGTCCAGACCTTCACCCAGGAGAGCGAGCACAGCGGGCTGAGCGGGGCGGAGTACGCCAGCGCGGTCTCGGCGCTGTCCGGATGGGTGCGCACGGGGCGCAGGCCCACGCCCGCCTCCGTCGCGTCCGCCTGCCCCGCCTTCGACGCCGAGTACGGGACCGGGTGCTTCTTCCGGCCGGATCACCGCCCCGCCTCCTACGCCTCCCGGGTCAACCCGCGCGAGGGCGCGGAGCGGTGGCCCGCGATGAGCCGGACCCAGGAGCTGAGGTGGAGCCGGCTGGGGAACGTGGGCATCGCGCCCTGAGCCACGATCGGTCCCGGCCGCCGGCTCCCCGTTCGACCGCGCCTCCGCGGTCCGGCGGCGAGCCCGGCTCCGGACGCCCCATCGGTGGGACCACGGACGCGGCGCCCGGATATCGTCGCCGTATGACCGTCCTCCAACGTCTCCGTCCCGACCACGCTGCGGCTCTCCTCGCCTTCGAGCGGGAGAACCGCGCGTACTTCGCCGCCTCGGTCCCGGACCGCGGGGACGACTACTTCACCTCTTTCGAGGCGCGGCACGCCGAGTTGCTCGCGGAGCAGGCGGCGGGGGCGCACCACTTCCACGTCCTGGCCGACGGCGACGGGGCCGTGCTGGGCCGTGTCAACCTCGTGGACGTCGACGGAGGCTCGGCCGAACTCGGCTACCGGATCGCCGAGCGGGCGGCCGGTCGTGGACTGGCCACTTCCGGGGTGCGCGAGGTGTGCGCGGCGGCCTTCTCCGAGTACGGCCTGACCGTCGTCCGGGCCAGGACGACGTCGGACAACACCGGGTCGAGGGCGGTCCTGGAGCGTACGGGGTTCGTGGAGACGGGCGCGACCACCCTGATGGGGAAGCCCGCGCTGCGCTTCACCCGTGAGCTGTCGGAGGCGGGCGGCTGAGCACGTTCCGCCGGGCACGTCCGCCGGAACGCGTCGGGGGGGGGCCCGCGCGGGGGGGGGGGCCGGCCCCGCCGGGGGCGGGCGGGGGGCGCCCCCGGCGGGGGGGGGGGCCCCGGGGGGCCCCCCCCACGGCCGGTGCGTCAGGACAGGAA